>JBDRMP010000131.1:0-44977 GCA_043811995.1 Planctomycetota bacterium | reverse complement strand
GATGACTTTCACTTTCCCGCCTGTTTTGGTAACCCCGCTTCTGTCTAAAATGGCGACGACACGTTTTTGCGGGCCGTCGGCGCCGATGCGGACGAGGATATAGGCGGTAAATACGTCGCTGCGAACGGTAACAAGATTGCTGATGCGGTCGAATATAACATCGCGTTCCTCGAAGATATCGCCCGCGCAATCTTCCGGCGTCCTTAATACATCAGGAATGGATTTTCCTTCATAATAACCTATGCTGTCGGGACTGCTATTGGCGTCAATCATAAGCTCGCCGATACTTCTGAAACCGCCTTTACTATCCCGATAATTGGCGATTGAGCGAGCAAGGTTATAATTTGGCAGCGTATGATAAGAGACCCAGGGCAGTTGCGCGATGACGAACCAGGGGGCGGTGTTGATATTGATTCGGCCTTTGATTCGGGTTTCGTTGGCATCGTGACCATAGTTCATCGGGTCAAAAACAGTCAGGTAATTGAAAACCTGCTGATATTGCGGCAAAGTCAAATTGATTCTCATCTCCGGTTCAGTGGTCGTTGTTGTGAAATCGGGTCCCCCACCGCCGTAATCATAGGTCGGCGCATAGAAAAGCTGCCCAAACTCGCCAACGTTGGTAAAGGCCTGATTAGCCGGATGCGCCTGGATAACACCGAGGCCCAGGTTAACGTTATTGAAATAACCAATGGTTGGTTCCGAACTGAAGCCCCACAGCCGCCTGATTGGTTTGTTAGGGAAGATATCCCGCTGAAAACTGTGAGTTTCAAATTTTACGCCCGGGCTGTTCGGATCTCTCACTATAGGTTTAAGCCAGTTGGGTTCATTTATGTCGGCTACAGGAACTTCAACAATGTCAACAGTCACATAAGTCGGGTCGGGCAGCCCAGAGTCGAAAACTCTTCGTTGCAGCCATATAACACTAGCACCGGTGAACTCAACAGAAGCAGGCAAGGGTTCGGCGTCGCTGACGGTAAAACGCAAGACGCGGCCTGTTATGATGCTGGTAGATGTATGAGTGTCGATGCGCCAATAAAAGGTTGTATCGTTTGCAAGCAGCCCCGGCGGGTCAAAGGTGGTGGTAGAGGCAGGAACATTACCCTGAAAAACACCGACATCGTTCGGCGTGCCGTTGGTCACAACCAACACATCTGTTCCGAAATAGATATCATAACTTATTGCCCCGGAGACAACGGGCCAACTCAAAATAATATTTGAATCTACACCTATTGCACCATTTAGCGGGCTGGGGCTGTTGGCTTCGAAATCGGCAAGGTTAACCTCAATAAAATCAAACGAGTCGTTTTCAAATACGAAAAACTGCCCTGTGCCGCTCCAGGTGGGGCCTGTCCAGGAGAAAGGATAGTACAAAGGAATGCCCGTGTTAGAATCGTAGATAACAAGCCGCCAGGAACAATCATTGGGGCCTGTGCACTGGGGATACGGGTCTTCGGCGTAGGGTTTATGAAGTTCAATTGCAAAGGACTTAAGAACAATGTTCGGGTCGTTCGCGTCCGGCTGAATAAAGTTTTGTGCAAGCTCGGAAATATAAATGCAGGGCTGCTCGAAACCAAAATGGGGAGTTTGCGGGGAAGTCGAGTCATCATAAACTACCGTAACATTATTGTTGGGGTCGGTGATAGGACCATCAATGTAGTCGATTAGATTTGCGGTGATTTGAGCTGCGAGGGCATTTACATCCGCAGGAAGAGCTCCGCCGGCGATAAGCGCATTTGCTATTTTGTCGCGAGTATTATTGGTATTGGGGTCAATTTGAGGGTCCCTGTTTATATTCAGCATTTTCTCGCCATTCGGGTTGATTATCCGGTCGAAGTTTTGAGTTGTCGCAATGTGACGATAGGCATAGTTGGCATCCGGCGGAAGAATAAGGTTGGCGTCGATGCAAGTAGTGTCGAACCATTCGCCAAGATCGTTGAACGGGGTATAATTGACCCACTTACTAGTGGAGTACAATTGAGGGGTCCAATCTTCCAATCGCGTATGAATGTACTGATGGTTAAGCACGA
Source organism: Planctomycetota bacterium (assembly GCA_043811995.1). Taxonomy (GTDB): domain Bacteria; phylum Planctomycetota; class Phycisphaerae; order Sedimentisphaerales; family Anaerobacaceae; genus Fen-1362. The sequence goes on along the minus strand of JBDRMP010000131.1, from coordinate 42,950 downwards.
ATCTATTTCGCACCTCAATTTCATCGGAGATATCGAAGGGAGCATAGGCGCCATTAGGATTACCATATTGCCAGATAACATTTTGCTCGTAGAGGGCAAGATAGCTCGGATCATTTGGATCTATTCCGCTTGCGGGCCAATTGGCTCTTTTGACTTTCAAGTCCGTTTCGTCTGCAGTTGTGTAAATGGGGCGGCCAGCCAAAGCCATAAGGTTAATCTGGAGTTGGCTTGAACCGTCTGCGGTACACGGGTCGAATTTGTAGCCGGTATTTACGTTGAGCATAGCGGAGTTATCGACTATGCGAATCGCGGCATATATGGGTTTGCCTTTGCTGCTTGTTTTGCCGAGAACTGGCACCCATATCGAATCGCCGACACCATCGCCATCGGCGTCCGCCGCCGTATAGACGCCAAAGGCATCGTTATAGTCAGGAATGATTTTTGCTTCCATCTTTTGCGGAGCAGGGCCGTAGATATTGCTTACCTGCCGCCAGCAAGGGTTGCCTGCATCGGAATAAGGTTCGAGACAGGCAAGCCAGGGGTTATTGGCGTCAGGATAATCGTAATACTCCTGAAGGGAATTGGGGTCACCGGGAACGTCGGCGGCGAGCGCTTCGGATATTTGGGCGATTACGGTATCGACGGCCAGATTGAGGTCCTTGTTGTCGGCTATGGCGGAGGTGGCGACGGAATCGACGCGGGAAGATAGAAGAAAGATTACGCCCACAATAGCCAATAGCGACGTCAGGACAACCGCCAGAATGATGGCAGAGCCGGTCGTTCGTATCTCGTATTTCGTATTTCGCATTATTTTCGTCCCTGCCACATTACTCACCCAGATAAACGATATGGGTAAACGTCTGGCCTCGTTTGAAAACACCTCTCGAATCGTAAAGCGTAAAAGTAAACTTTATGGCAAGCGGCCAGTTGGCAGAAAGATTATGGTAATCAAAGAAATTATTAGAAGGTGTTAAGCTTCCCGGCGCACATACATTAAAGAAAAAGACAAAAATATCATCCTCAAGCTCATCATCCAAGGGAGGAACAAAATCGTCATTTTCAGGAATCCATTCGGGAATACCATTCGCATCATAATAGGCCAGTTGTGCCGTAAAATTCGAGACGCCGTCGGCGAAATACAAGGGGATATCTGTTTCGAGACGGGGATTGACCGCAGGAGTAGTTATCCAGTCCGCAAAATAATTATTTGCCGGCCAGACCTTCCATTGAGCAATACTGAATTTGAGAAATTCGTAAGGGTCGATAAGATTGGGGTCGAGTGTCAATGTACCGTCGGCAGTAAGAATCTTCTGCTTTCTTACAAGAATATTCGGGGCATTGACATCGGGCATATAAAGAATACTGGCGACGTTACCTGCCACGGTCTTGAAAGCGGTCCCGGTTGATGTGGTATATTCGTATTGTCTAACGGATTGAAAATCTCCAGCAGCAAGGAACGCAATCCGATCATATCTTATATCGGTTGCATCTTTGGCGAACCATATAGCCAAGGGTGCATCTTTTTGAAGCCCTTTGAAATCGCTGTTTAATTGTTCGGTAATTACGCGAAGTTTTCTCATAATCTCGGCCTGTGCCGAGGCGGTGCGGTATGAGCCGATACTTACTTTGAAAACGGTCCCGGAAAACACCAGAACTATCGCAAATAAACCGATAGCGACGACAAGCTCGATTAGGGTAAAACCTCGTCGCTCGTGGCTCGTCGCTCGTGATTCGTATTTCGTATTTTGTATTTTGTATTTCATACACAAAAATTAAAAACGTATTACCTTCTGATATACAGCGATACAGGGATATCGGCCGCCCCCTGCTGACGATGGTGGTGGAATGACCCAGACAGAAAGATTGACTGTGCCTCCCTGCCAGGATTCGTTGAGTCGAAGAAAATCTAAATTGACTCCGTAACGTTCGAGAACTCTGTAAATCCCGCCGGTTTTATTGTCAACAATGGTGTAACCATCGTTTATTAATGCCTTTTGAGCTGGATTAGTGATTTGCAGGTCGTTGCCTATGAGCGTAACGGGCACTCGATAGGCGTAGGGTCTTACCGCACCGGGGCCTAAAGGGCCTAAATATACCGTGCCTGTGCCTGCCTTTCGGCTTACAAAAACCGTTACCTGGACGTCAGCGGGGCCGACTCTTCGGCATATAGCAGCCCACCAGTATTTTTTCGTATTAGGGTTGGTTGTCGGAGTTGAAGGATAGGCATACTCTCCAACAAGAGCAGGCAGCAGGTCATACGGAATCTGGTTGACATCATTCAAACCAACAGGCGCACCGTAGAGTTTTATTTTTGCGAAGGCCTCGTCGGCTACAGTCGCGGCGATTGTTCGCTCGGAGGCAACGGTCGTAAAATGAATACTGACTGGAAACACCCCCGCTATAAAAAGCATCCCCATCGCCAGAATTCCGACAGCAAGCAAAACCTCCATCAAGGAGAAACCCTTTTCGTCGTTCGTATCTCGTATTTCCGAAGCGGGCTCTGCGCTTCGCTGCGTGTCGTATTTCGTATTTAGAACTTGATTATTCATTATTCGTTAATGAGCGTCCCGGTGTATGGATTGATATATATGGGCTTAAGCCGGGACAGATAATTAGTCCAGCGAAGGTTCTGATTGGTCTGCTTGAGTATTTTGGTCTCGTAAATAATAAAATTGTTTCGGCTGGGTTCAGGGCCGAAGGCAGAGGGGTCAGCCCAGTCATCCTGATAGAACATCGCTATCTGGTTAGTTTCTACGTTTAACACAGTGTTGAATATATCATCATTACTGCTGTTACTGGACGCACCGGATGCACCGTCTCTATTCCAAGCACAGACACCGTGAATAACCAGTTTGCCCGCAGGTGAAAAGATTATTGAAAATGTTGTTGTATCAAACAATTCCCTGTCTTCGTCAATATCAGCGTTGTTAGCAATTGCGGTTTGCACATTCGGATTTATAGGATTCTGCTGATTCCTATCAAAGACAATGAGAAGATCCATAACGCCAATGGAATCGGGAAGCTTAATCGGCTGAATCCCTTCAACCGCACGGAAACCAAAACCATAAGTTCCAGTGAGGGTCGGGTCCTGAATAATGAAAATGATATATTGCGATGCGTTAAGCGGGTCGAGATTGGTCGGGTCGTAGATTTTCTGGAAGCGTATGCCTGCGTAACGCTGCTCTTTGGCGGCGATTGCGCGGGCGCTGGCCAGGGCGGCGTTAATCATCGACTTTGCCCCGCTTTGCGACTCGAAGGAATTGAGCAGCATATTGACGGCCGGGATAGTCAGGCCGACAAGCAGAGCGACTATCGCGATGACGACCGTCATCTCAGGAAGCGTAACACCGAATTGTTTCCTTCTGCATATCATTTTGGCTGCCTGTTGATTATGTCATCTGCCGTATCAAATTTCCCATCCGGCCCGGCCGAAGTAATAACAGGGAAAGTCAATTTGGCAGTGTTTTTTATATAGTCAATATATTGATTCCAATCAGCAGGGTGAGTAAGAACGTAATCATCAAAATCAGGATAATAATCGTAGCGAAGCGTCTTACCCCAAGGGTCTATGACTCTTGTAAATGGATACTTTATGTTGCCGATGCTCGTAGTTACGATAACATTGACGTCTGTAATTTTATCAGTGCCTTCATTTATGAGTAACGACTTATCGATTTTACCGAGTGTCGTCCGGCAGTCGGGTATTTGGCTCAATATAAAATACATTGCTCCACTGCCTGAAAACTCAGGGCCGTATACGCCTATGCTAACGGGGTCAATGTTTATGCCGGATGGATTTATGGCATTTGTGAGCGTACCCTGAAGGTTTGGGTAAGGAGGCACGCTTGTAAGGCCATAGTCATTGCAATCGAGAGGAAAGGCAAGACCCGCAAAATCCTGATGCTTGTATTCATACCCGAAGTCACGGAATTGCTCCAGGGCGTTATCGATAAGAACGAGGGTATCCCGGCAGAGACGCTCCTTGCCCTGGTCATCGATGCGTTTGGTGAGGCCGACGACCATCGCAACCAAAACGGCGATAATCGCCACAACCAGCAGCATCTCGATTAGCGTAAAACCGCTTTTTAACGTGCCGGATTTCATAAATCAATCCTCAAAGACGAGAGCGGTTTTAGAAGTTAAGAATATCGTCCTGTGTTCCAAACTCGTGGTCCGCCCCCGCGGAAATCAATATGTATGTATCAGGCCTGTTAGGCCACAACTGGGGTGGTGTGGTGGCCGAATAAATATTTTGGTCTACGATTTTGTATGCAGGATCGTAAAAGTAAATACCAGGAGGCATAGGAGGTACGCTAACGAGTGTATGGATGCGTTCCGGGGAGCCGTTGTAGCCGTCAGGCAGTTTACCGAGCAGAAGAAGAGCCAAATTGTCATCATAATTATAGATGCTGTTGCTCGGATTGGAACCTGAAAAGATTTTACTGGCGGTATTCGCCTTATAGTAAAGGATAGGGCTTCCCGCCATTTTGGTGGTTGTAACTGTTCCGCCGGTTGGAAGCGTTGTTATGATTGATATTTTCTTAACGCCGAAGACGTCGCAGATGACGAAATTCGGCCGACCTTTATCAAAAAAATTGGTGAAGAAAGGTATGTTAGATGGAATATAAAGACCATCATTAGCACCAGCGTTGCTTATGTTGAGACGAAAGACGTTGGTCTTAGCGACTTCGAGGTATGGTCCTCTTCTTTCAAAAAGTGTGTCAGGTCCCTTGGCTGGGACTGTGATTCTTGTCCTTAAGGGATCGTAGGTCATATTTCCGCCAGTTGCGTCGAAGCCATCGCGACGCCAAGCGGTTTGCGGATGAAAACCCTGAAGGTCCCAGCCGAGAAGCGCCTCGGTAAGCTTTTGAGCACCGCAGTAAACGGCGGGAGAGGGAATGAAACCGTCCGCTGAGTTTGAAGGCGGGTAGTCGCCGTAATCCTGTTTGAATGCGTCGAGCGCCATATCTATAGCGGCGAACTGCGCCTTCTGGGCGGTTTCCTTGGCCTGCCTGCGAACCATTGAGATTGAAGGCAGCAGGATTCCCAGCAATAGCGTGATAATGGCAAGCACTATCAACAGTTCAATGAGTGTAAATGCCTTACGTTTATTCATCACGGCTGTCCTTTCCACAAATTTATCCGCAGATTGTTATTGTCCGAAATTGAAGACATCGTCGCTTGTCCCGTATTCGTTATCGAAGCCCGCCGACATAAGGATATAAGAGTCCGCCCTGTAAGGTCTGGCCGGCGCGCTAATTTTTTTATCTCGTGTTTCGTCGTAGAAAATACCGGCGTCGGCAGGCACGCCGAGTATTGTATTGCCGACAGAGGCCATCGGATGAACAGGCCCAACCGGTGTTACCCACGGAAGCGGAATATCGACAAGTTCCTGATTATCGCATCGGCTGTATATATTATTCGTAGGGTCAACGCAATTTGTGACCAGCGTTGCGTCGTGATCGGTCTTGTTTGTGTTCGCCTTGTAATACAAAATGGGCATCCCGACCTTGTTGCCTGTCGCCATTGTCCGAACGTAAACGTCGCAAAGGACAAGATTCGCATCAGTTATCGTTTGGTAAGCTGTCCCGGCCCGATGAGTTGCAGTATATACATCTATAAGTCGGGTTGCGTTTGCGTTTTCGAGCTGCAGATACGTCTTTCTTGACTTGATGTTGTCGGCGGACAGAAGATACAGTTGGGTAGCAGGCGTCCCATCGATAGTGCCATCCCGCCTAAATCGAGAATCCGGGTGAAAACCCAAAAAATCCTGTCCTACCATTGCCTCGGCTAATTTCATCGCCCCGCAATACGAATAAGGACCGGGAGCCGGTGCGGTATCCACCCGGTCGGAAGGCGGATAGCCCTGCTCCTCGGCGTTGAACATATCAAGTGCGATACTGATAGCGTGAAACTGGGCGTTTTGCTTTACCAGTTGGGCGTAACGCCTGACGCGATTGAGCGCGGGCACTAATAAGCTGATGAGCAGGATTATGATGCTCATAACGGTCAACAGCTCAATTATGGTAAAGCCCGTTTTTGTTTTTGAGTTGTCGCAATTCGTTTTCACTTTTCTACTCCTTGCAAACCCGATTTAACACCAATTTGTATTTTTCGTTTTTGTCCGCCTACACCTGCAGACCCGACATAATCTTAATCATAGGCATAAACACCGACAGCACGATGACCAGAACAACTGCGCCAAGCACGATAACCATAGCCGGCTCGAGCAGGTGCATCATCGAAGCGACAAGAACATCAACCTGTTCATCGTAGTTGTCGGCGACTTTAAGCAGCATTTTGTCGAGGTCGCCCGTTTCCTCACCGACGGCAACCATATTGGTAACGATTAGGTCAACGGTCTTGGATTGCTTCAAAGGCGCCGCGAAGGTGTCGCCCTGCCTGATGGAGTTCTGGACGTTAATAAGCATCTTGGCAAAGACCTCGTTGCCGGCGGTCTCGCTCGTTACGTTAATCGCGTCGAGAATCGGAACGCCTGCGCCGATAAGCGTTCCCAAGGTCCTTGTCCAGCGAGTGATGGCAATCTTGCGTGAAAGCTGGCCTATGACGGGCAATCGCAGCTTTATGCTATCGAGAATGTATCTGCCTACGCGGAACTGCCTGATAAATCGCGTCAAAAAGACAAGACCGAACGGCACCCCCAGTATCACGACCCAGCCGAACCCCTTGGTTAACCACTCGGCAATGGAGAGCACCGTTTGTGTAAGGGCGGGCAGCTCACCCTCTCCAAGCATATCTACAAGCACACTTTGAAACCTCGGTATGACAAACATCATCAGCAGCATTAAAATGGCAAAAGCGGCGCCGAGCACGACTACGGGGTAAATCATAGCGCCTTTGACGCGGGACTTGAGTTTTTCCGCCTTTTCCATAAAGTCGGCCACACGCGACAGAATCAAATCGAGCACGCCGCCCGTTTCACCCGCGGCGACCATTCCGACCATCAGCCGGTCGAAGCATTTGGGAAACCTGCTCAGCGCCTCAGACAACGTTGCGCCGCCCTCGATGTCGTCGGAGACATAACCGAGGACGCGCTTGAACGTCCCGGCTTTTTGCTGCTCTTCGAGAATCCGCAACGACCTAAGGATGGGCAGCCCCGCGTCCTGAAGCGTCGACAACTGTCTTGCGAACTCGGTGATGAGTCTCACCTTAACTCTGCCGCCTGCGCCTCGTCTGCGCTTTGGTTTTGTGGCGACAGCAGCCACGGCCCTCTTCGCACCTCCCATGGGATTGACCTTCGTGGGGAAATACCCCATATTGCGTATCTTGCTGACCGCCTCTTTCTGGCTTAACGCCTCGACCTCGTTCTTTATCGCCACTCCCTGAGAATCGAGCGCCTCGTATTTGAACAACGGCATCTTAAACTACCTCCATTACATTGGTTGCATCTGTGGTATTATTGCCAGCATCACCGCCAGCACTATAAACAACACTATTATTCCCAGTAAAATAATCACAAGCGGCTCCATTAATGACACAAGCGCCGCTACCTGAATATCCACACGCTCGTCGAATTTGTCCGCAACTTTAAGCAGCATCCTGTCCAGCTCCCCGCTTTCCTCGCCGACTGAAATCATCTTGACCGCGGAAGCCGGCACAAGCTTCGATTGCCTCACCGGGCCGGAAAACGTCTCTCCCTGCCTGATTGATTCCGCCACCCGCAGAAGCATTCTCGCGTATACCTCCTGGCCTGTCGCCCTGCTGGTCACAGCGATAGCGTCAAGAATAGGAACGCCCGCGCCCAGCAATGTTCCCAGCGTCCTTGTCCACCTGGCTATACTGACTCGCCGAATCAATTCGCCGAGGACCGGTATCTTTAGAATGATACGGCCCAAAACTACCCTGCCCATCTGAAACCGCCGAACGATTCGAGCCAAAACAACCAGGCCAAGGGGTATTCCGATTAAGACCAGCCAGCCGAAGTCATTAGCCACCCAGGACGCGATGCCGAATACGGTCCGGGTAAGCACGTTGAGCTCTCTGCCGCTTTCTGTCAGGATGGATTCCAGCCTCGGAATGACAAACGTCATAAGGAAAAGCGTTACGCCGAACGCAAAGCCCAGAACCACCGATGGATAAATCATAGCGCTCTTGACCCTGGATTTCAGCCGTTCGGCTTTTTCCATAAATTCGGCAATGCGAACCAAAATCAGCTCCAGCACCCCTCCCTTCTCGCCGGCCGCAATCATTCCGACAAAAAGCCGGTCGAAACAGCCCGGATACCAGGCCATCGCCTCTGACAAAGTCACGCCGCCTTCGATGTCGTCGGCGATACCGCCGATAATCTTTTTGAATGTCCTCGATTTTTCCTGCTCCTGCAGTGAACGCAGCGACGCCAGAATCGGCAGACCCGCCTCCTGCAGCGTTGCAAGCTCGCCGGCAAATTCGGTAATCACCTTCGCCCTGACCTTCGCAGATGTATGTTTTCGCCGCGATGACAAACCGGCCGCGGGCGTTGATTCTTTTTTGGCCGGCTTCAGAAGGGTAATCCTTGTCAGGTAAAGATCGAGATTGTGGACTTTACTGGCCGCTTCCGGTTCAGTAAGGGCGTCTATCGTGGCAGTCACGTTACTGCCTTTACCGTTAATCGCCTCGTATTTGAACAACGGCATCTTATATACATCCTTTTAATATCCACTTTTCAATACAAACATCGGATTCATTTAATAACATAAATTACTCCGCTTGCGCTATTGTCTCTTTGACTACTTCATCAATCGTAGTAAGGCCGTCATAAATTGCGGTCAGACCGTTTTCACGCAGTAATCTCATCCCTGCTCTCTGGCTGGCTGTTCTGAGAATGTTGGTGGATGCGTGGTTCATAATCAGCTCCCGGATTTCATCGTTGAAAGTCATAATCTCGAAGATGCCGGTCCGTCCCCTGTATCCGGTATTATTGCACCTGGAGCAGCCACTGCCGTAATAGAACTTTTTGCCCTTAATGTCCGAGGGCGAGAGTCCAAGCTCCATAAGCTGGCTTTCGCTCGGCTCGAAAGACGTCTTGCAGCCCTCACAAATCTTTCTGACAAGCCGTTGTGCCACGATACCTTCGAGCGTCGCGGTAACAAGAAACGGCTCAATACCGAGGTCCAATAGACGGGCTATGGAACTGGGAGCGTCGTTGGTGTGCAGAGTGGTGAAAACGATATGCCCCGTCAGCGACGCCTGAGCGGAAATCTCGGCTGTTTCGAGGTCGCGGATTTCCCCGACCATTACCACATCCGGGTCCTGACGCAAAATGGAACGAAGGCACTTCGCAAAAGTTACGCCTATTTCGGGCCTCATCTGGACCTGGACGATGCCGTCTATATCGTATTCGATGGGGTCTTCGGTGGTAATTATCTTGGTTTCAATATCGTTAAGCTCACTTAACGCTGCGTAAAGGGTGGTGGTCTTGCCACACCCGGTGGGGCCTGTAATAATAATGATGCCGTTGGGCTTATGGATAAGCTGTCGGACAAGTTTAAGCTCTTCGCTGCTGATGCCCAGTTTTGCGAGGTCGAGCTGCATCTGGCTGCGGTCGAGCACACGCAGCACCACGCTTTCGCCGAACATTGTGGGCAGCACGCTGACACGCAGGTCAACGGGGTTGCCCTGCACGGTAAGAGAAATTCGGCCGTCCTGTGGTAATCGTCGCTCGGCGATGTCCAGGTCGGCCATAACCTTAATACGGGAACTTAAAGCCGTGGCGATGTGCTTAGGGGGCGGAAACATCTCGTAGAGCACGCCGTCGATTCGATACCTCATTTTGTATTCGTTCTCAAACGGCTCAAAATGAATGTCGGACGCCTTGTCCCTAATGGCCTGCATCAGCACAAGATTCAGAAGTTTTTTGACGGGGTTTGACTCCGAAAGCTCCTTTAGCTCATCGAGGTCGATACTCTGGTTTCGCCCCTCAAATTCTGCCAGAAATCCGTCTTCCTGAATCTCGCTTATAAGCTCGTTTATGCCCTCGTTCTCGTCACGCTGCTGATAGTATTTTGTCAAGGCGGCATCGATGGCCTTAGGTTCTGTGATTTTTGCTGTTACTTTCATACCCAGCAATGTGCTGAGGTCATCGGTTGCCCGGAAACTGTCCGCTTTGTCCACGGCCACAACCAGCTCATTACTTTCTTCCCTGAACTCTATTGGCACAATGCGATATGTCTTGGCCATCTGACCCGACACCTTATCAATTACGTTCGGAGGAACGTCGATATCGCCGAGATTTATGGATTCCATCCCTCGCTGTGCCGCCAGAGCGATGTGCAATTGTCTCTCATCCACGAGGCCCAATTCGACAAAAATCTTCCCAAGAGGAACATTTTTACGGTCTTGCGCCTGTCGTTGCTTCTGAACCTCAAGGCACTGGTGGACTTTTTCGCGTGTTAGCAGCCCCATCTTTATCAACACCCGCCCGATGGGTCTGCCTCTTAATTGTTCGATTGGTGGTAACTTATTCATAACGCCCTACCCTTACAATTAGCCAACCTTACGTTTTACATTATACTGTTCTAATATACGTTCTGTCAAGGAATTAGCATTTGGACATATGGTTATTAAGACAGACAAGAACTCATTTATCCAACACTTTTCCAAAGGTGAAACTCAAAGATTGTCACGATTAAGGCCCTATGTACGAAGGATAGGCCCAAAGTCGTCCTCCCCTTCCTCCTTAGGTCTTTCGTGCGGCTTGAGGCCCTTGAGACGAGTCATCGCCTTATCGTGAAGGGCAGCGGGCTGGCGGGCCTTGTCGAGCATCTCAGTCATCGTAATCTTACCCATTTCGTATAACTGCCATAAATGGTCATCGAGAAGCTGCATACCGAGTTTTCTACCCGTTTGTATGCTCGAATCGATACGATATGTTTTGTTTTCACGGATAAGGTTGGCAATGGCAGGTGTGACTACCATAAACTCGTATGCGGCAACTCGGCCTTTACCGGTAGCTAAGGGGCATAGGGCCTGGCTCAAAACCGCGATGAGATTGGCACTTAATTGCACCCGGATTTGCTCCTGCTGGTCTACCGGAAATACGTCTATTATTCTCGTAACGGTTCCTGAGGCGCTTGTAGTGTGAATTGTGCTGAATACCAGGTGTCCTGTTTCCGCAGCCCGCACTGCCGCTTCAATAGTGTCAAGGTCTCGCAACTCGCCGACGAGAATCACATCAGGGTCCATTCTCAAAACGCGCCGAAGGGCTTCTGTAAAGCTCGGGACATCAACGCCTACCTCTCGCTGGTTAATAATAGACTTTTTATGGTTATGATAGTACTCGATGGGGTCCTCAACAGTAATAATATGTCTGTCGAGATTTTCGTTGATGTAATTTACCATTGTTGCCAGCGTAGTGGTTTTACCACATCCTGTGGGGCCTGTTACGAGAAACATTCCTCTCGGCCTGCGACACAAAGCTGAGCAGATTTTAGGCAGCCCTATCTCTTCAAATGTCAGTATCTTGGACGGGATAAGGCGCAAAACGACGGCAACGTTACCTTTTTGCTTGAAGACCGAAACGCGGAACCGGCAGGATTCGCCATAAGCAAAGCCGAAGTCCGTGCCGCCTTCTTCCTGGAGCTCCTGCTGGTTGCGTTCGGGGGTGATGCTCTTCATCAGGGCAAAGCTGTCATCGGGTTCAAGAACTTTGGTTTCGAGTGGGCGCAGTCGGCCATCGATTCTAAGCACAGGGGGTCTGCCGACTGTGATGTGAATATCAGAGCCCCCCATAGTGAGACAGGCCTGTAACAGGCGGTCTATATTGACTGTTGCCATTTCGTTATTCCCGCAAATACATAAGAATCAAAGCATTACGCCTTCGGTCTGAGCAACGCCTGCTACCTCGGCAGGCGTTGTTACTCCCTTGAAAATCTTGATTTTGCCGTCTTCCATAAGGGGTTTCATACCCCCTGCGATACAGGCCTTGCGCAATTCGCTTGTAGGGGCCTTCGAGAACGCCAACTCTCTTATTTCGTTATTAAGCTCGGCCATTTCGAATATGGCGATGCGCCCCTTGTAGCCAATACCCTGACACTGGCTGCATCCTGCACCTTTATAGATAGATTGTGTCTTAAGGTCTTCGGGTGTGATATTGAGCAGTCGCAGGTAATGGGGGTCCGGGTCCTTATCGACGGTTTTGCAGTTTTTACATATCACGCGAATCAGCCGCTGTGCCATAATGGCCTGAATGGAGCTTGCGACAAGGAACGGCTTAACGCCCATATCTATCAGACGCGTTATGGCACCGGGGGCGTCGTTAGTGTGGAGGGTGCTGAAAACAAGGTGGCCTGTAAGGGCGGCCTGGATAGCAACGTCGGCAACGATACCATCACGGATTTCGCCGACGAGAATGATATTAGGGGCCTGGCGAAGCATCGCGCGAAGGATTTTATCGAAGGTAAGCCCGATATCTTCTCTTACCTGGCACTGGTTCATACCGGCGAAGCTGTATTCGATGGGGTCTTCGGCGGTGATGATTTTCTTGTCTGGCTTGTTAAGCTCCTGCAGGGCGGCGTAAAGGGTGGTCGTTTTACCGCTTCCCGTGGGGCCTGTTACGAGAAATATGCCGTTTGGCCTTCGTATAATTCGCTGGAATCGCTCATAATCGTCGGCCTCAAAGCCCAACGCTCTAATACCAATGTTGACGGCGTCGGGGCGAAGAATACGCAAAACTACGCTTTCGCCGTGATTGCCGGGTAATGCTGAAACACGGAAGTCAACGTCCTGGTTGCCGATGGCGCGTTTGATACGGCCATCCTGCGGAATACGTTTTTCGGCGATGTTCATACCGGATAAAATTTTAAGACGAGTCATAAGGGGCGCCTGCATATTTTTGGGTATGGTGTCTTTTTCGAAGCAGACGCCGTCGAGACGATATCTGACCCGCACCCTGTCGACCATCGGCTCGATATGAATATCGCTCGCTCGCATATTGACGGCGGTATCGATGATGAGATTGACTAAGCGGATGACGGGGCCCTCGTTGTCGCCTGCGACCTGGCCTGCCCTGAGGACTTCGGCCTGAAGCTCGTGGCCCGCTTCGGCAAGCTCGGCGGCGGTAGCATCGATGCTGTGTCTTAACCGGTCGGACTCGACGGAGCTGACCTGTTCGAGCGTATCAGAAATGAAAGACCGGACCTTTGAGAGGCTGACAACGTAAATCTCAAGCTCCTTGTTGGTGCGGAACCTGACCGAATCCATCGCGTCGAGATCCATAGGGTCCGTAATGGCAAGTTTGAGCCGGCCATTTTCAACGCCTATGGGTAAAATATTATGTTTCTTGATAAGGTCTTCGGGTATGAGCTTCATAACATCGGGCGAGATAGTGGCGGAATCGAGGTTGAAATACTTTAACCCGAATTGCTTTGCTATGGCCTTTGTCAGGGTTTTTTCATCCAGCAGGCCCTTTTCGAGCAGGTATTGTCCCAGACGCTTTTCCTGCGCCTTGGATGCCTTGATGGCATCGATGAGAACCTGCTTCTCGACCAGGCCTGCCTTAAAAAGGATTTCCCCCAAATGTCTTCTTGCCGTCTTGGCCATATACGCCCGCAAATGTACAGATTACAACAAAAATACTATATCATTTTTTAGTCGATTTGTCAACCTTCGAGTTTCAAACGCAGCATATTAAGCGCCGTCAGGGCCGCCCTTATGCGAACCAGTTGTCTGGTATGCGAGAGCAAAAACCGGCTGGTTTGACAGCTATTATAGGAACTTACAGAGATAAATACCAGTCCTATTGGTTTTTGTTCGGTGCCTCCGGCCGGGCCTGCGATACCGGTTATGGCGATTGCGAAATCCGTTTGGGCCTTTTGCCTGGCGGCAATCGCCATAGCCGAGGCGACCTCTTCACTTACAGCCCCGTGCTTTTGGAGCAGCTCGGGCGCAACGCCGAGCTGTTCGGTCTTGGCTTTATTGCTGTATGTTATCCAGCCCTGGGTAAAATACTCGCTTGAGCCGGGGATATCGGTAAGCAGCTTGGCCAAAAGCCCCCCTGTGCAGGATTCAGCGACTGCGATGGTTTTTCGCTGCCGGGCAAGCTCCCGCCCCACCATTTCGGTCAGGGTCTGGTCATCGACACCGAAGACGAGGTCGCCGAGAAGCGATTTGAGACGGTCTGAATCGGCTTGTGCCTTTTGCTCTGCCTGCTGTTTATCCGCTGCCGCGGCGATGATGTGAAGCGTGATTATTCCTGAATCGACGGTCGAATTTATGAGGGGATTTCTTTGGCGGTCCATAAGGTCACCTAATTTTTCCGCTATTGCCGACTCGCCTGCGCCGAAGCACCTGACTTTTCTGACCACGACAAACCAGTCGCCCCCCTGCTGCTTGAGACGGGGCAAGACCGAGTTTTCAAACATTTGCTTCATTTCGATGGGCACGCCCGGCAATGCGAAGAGAAGTTTATTCTGAAATTCGGCGAAAATACCCGGAGCGGTGCCAAGGGGATTCTCGATTGGATTTGCGCCAGCGGGAATACAGGCCTGAATTGCATTTTTTCCCGGCATTTGCAAGCCCCTTTTTTCAAAGAACCGGCGAATTAATTCAAGCAGTTTTGAATCGGTCTGTAGTTCAACACCTAAAAATTTCGCAAACGCCTGACGAGTGAGGTCGTCATCGGTGGGGCCAAGCCCGCCTGTCGCAATGACAAAACTCGCATCCTCCGTTGCACGTTTTAGTGCGCGGACGATTTGGTTTATATCATCGCCAACGGTATAGGCGCTGACGACAGGGATACCGATTGAAAGCAATTGCTGACAAATATACGCAGCGTTTGTATCGGTCGTGTGGCCGATGAGAAGCTCATTACCGATACTGACTATGCTTGCCGAAGACATAGCACAGAATTCTAACACGAATGAACCGAAGAATTCACTGATTTTTTTTGCTCTGCCAGCATTGTAGACAACCTCTTTCGGCTATAATAAAATATCAAAAAGCTCTCTTTCACTGCTAAAAATTGTGTTTTTCTTCTGAAATCGGGGCTTTAATTTGCCGATAAGTGAATCATAAGAAATGGAGGCAATGTCGGCAGGGAGGGTTAATTATAGGACTTGACCACGTGAGGGCGGGGGCCGCGATATGAATGGCGAGATAAGAGTATTACAAGTAGATGATGACGAAATAGATATTCGGCTGGCCAAACGGGCGCTAACCAAAAGCACCCGGTCAGCCAAATTCACCGTCGAATCGGCGGGCACGCTGGCGGAGGCCATCGAACATCTGCGCTGCCGTTTATACGACATTGTGCTTCTTGACCTTGGTCTGCCGGACAGCTCCGGCATAGAAACAGTCCAGAAGGTGATTCAAGTCAATCCCAACGTACCCATCGTCGTTCTCACAGGTCTTGAGGATGAGGAGACCGGACTTAAAGCGATACAAAGCGGCGCAGCGGATTATTTGGTCAAAGGGCCGGCGATGGAAAATTCGCTCGTAAAGACCGCCCTTTACGCCATCGAACGAAAGAAGGCCGCGGAGAAACTGCACGAATCGCAGCAGATGCTGGAATTAGTGATGAAAAGCATCCCGCAGGCGGTGTTCTGGAAAGACCGCAAATGCGTATATATGGGCTGTAACCTGATTTTCGCGAGGCACGCGGGTGTATCCTCAACCGAAGAAGTGGTCGGCAAGACCGATTACGACCTGTGCTGGCGCAAAGAAGAGGCCGACAATTACAGGCAATGCGATATGCGTGTGATGGAGACAAACACGCCAGAGTATCACATCATAGAGTCACAATTGCAGGCGGACGACAAACAGGCCTGGGTGGAAACAAACAAAGTCCCGCTGCATAACTCGGCTGGCGAAGT
This sequence comes from Planctomycetota bacterium, assembly GCA_043811995.1. GTDB lineage: Bacteria > Planctomycetota > Phycisphaerae > Sedimentisphaerales > Anaerobacaceae > Fen-1362. The sequence goes on along the minus strand of JBDRMP010000131.1, from coordinate 27,144 downwards.
TGTCGGAGTCCTCGGCACCTACGAGGATATAACCGACAGGCGTCAGGCGGAACGCGCCCTGCAGATAGCCGAAGAAAGATACCGAACTATTTTCGAGAACTCCGCCGTGGCGATAACAATGGCCGACGACCAGGAACAACTCATATCCTGGAACAAGTTCACGGAACAAATGTTCGGGATGACCAAAGAAGACCTTTATCTCAAGCCCATAAAGACGTTTTACCCGGAGGGTGAGTGGGAAAAGATAAGGACACAAGAGGTCAGAGAGAAGGGAATGCAGCATCATCTCGAAACCAGGATGCATAAGAAGGACGGCGAAATAATTGACGTTGACGTATCGTTGAGCGTTTTAAAAGACCCCGACGGCCGGATAACCGGCTCAATCGGCGTCATCAGGGACATCACCGCGCGAGTAGAAGCCGACAAAAAAATCAAAGAGGCGATGGACCTCAAATCGCAGTTCATCTCCACCGTCTCGCACGAGCTCAGGACGCCTCTGACCATCATAAAGGAAGACATCGCACTTATTATGGACGGCGCCACCGGACGGGTTAAGAAAAAACAGCAACAGGTGCTGGAGATTGCCCAGCGCAATATAGACCGATTGGCCCGGCTTATAAACGACGTCCTGGACTTCCAGAAACTTCAGTCCGGCAGGGCCAAATTTAATATGCAGGACAACTCCATTAATAACGCCATCGAGACCGTTTACAATACGATGGTAAACGCCGTAAAGAAAAACGGCGTTGATTTACGACTTGCTATCGACAATACCCTGCCCAAGATAATGTATGACAACGACAAAATCATCCAAGTGCTCACTAATCTCGTCAGCAATGCTATGAAATTCACCGAGAAAGGCAGCATCACCATCGCGACCCGAAGGATAGAAAACGCGATTCGCGTTTCGGTCTGCGATACCGGCTGCGGAATGAAACAGGAAGACCTGCCCAAACTCTTCCACCAGTTCCAGCAGCTTACCAGCGGGGGCAGCCGCAAGACAGGCGGAACGGGTCTGGGTCTTGCCATATCAAAGGATATTGTCGAAAAGCACGGGGGAAGGATTTGGGTGGAATCGGAGTTAGGCAAGGGGACTACTTTCCATTTTCTGCTGCCAATCAAATCGACCGTTCAAGAACCGGAGGTTGTAACTCGTCCGTCAGGACTTGTTAGTTGAAAATCGGGCAGCTGTGACACGAGTTACGTGCGGCGTCCAGATTAAACACCGCTGAGGGATTTTTTGCCTTCGAGCGCGTTGGCTATCTTTTCCTTAAGCTCTGCGAAATCGAAGGGCTTGGCGATGTAATCAACGACGCCGAAAGACGAGGCGGCGGCAATATCATCCACCTCGCAGGCGGCGGTCACCATAATCACGGGAATATTTTTAAGCTGGGGGTCTTTGCCGAGATGCTCAAGCGTTTCGTGGCCGTTCATCACCGGCATACTCGTATCCAGCAGAATGAGGTCCGGCTTTTCAGCGGCGGCCTTTTCCAGTCCTTCCTTGCCGTTGACCGCCACAATCGTCTGGTAATTGCTCCATTCCAGATGCTGCTGAATTGTGCTTACGTAATCCGGCTCATCATCCACGATAAGTATCTTCGCTTTGCCCGATTTTTTACCTGATTTAAACAAACCAAACATCGTTACTTCTCCTTTTTTATCCGCCTCCGGCGGATTCCCGGCCCCCACTCATTTAATCCATTTCATAACTCTTTATCGGCCTAAATCGTTCGTAAAGTTAGCAAAAAGTTTCCGTCTCGGCGGCTACTTGCCGGAAGATTTCTTCGGTTTTGGCTCAGTGGGAAGCGTAAGCAGGGACTTCTCCTTTATCTGGTTATATCTTGCCATTGCTTCCGCCGGCACCGACTCGTTTTTGTAAATGTGCGGCGATAACAGCACGATAAGCTCGGAGTTTTCCACTACCTTGCGGTCATCTGAAAATAGAAGACCAATGAGCGGTATATCACCCAGCAAAGGCACTTTAATCTTGGTATGGGTGATTTCCTGCCTGCGCAAACCGCCCATCACAACCACCTGGCCGTCGTCCATTAAAAGCGTTGTGCTGGCCTGGCGCCTGTCTATTATGGGGACACCGCCTATAGATGTGCCGGTACTGATGCTCTGTTCGGGCTTTACCTCCAACAGAATTTGCCCGTCATCGGTAACGGTCGCCTTGACCTCCATAGTTACGCCGACTTCCTTAAACTCGGTCGATGTTATTGCGCTTGCGCCTCCGCCGCCGGAGCTGGACTGTGTAATCTGCTGATAAGGAATTTCCTGGATGGTTTTGATTTCGGCATTTTGGCCGCTGACTACCATTACACGGGGACTAGCCAGTATATCCACATTTCTCTTTTGTTGCAGCAGATTAACAACAGCGCGAATGTCATCGTTAATAATTGCCAGTTCGCCGCCCAGCCCCACAGGTGAAAAGGCAGTAATATTACCTATTGTGCCTGTATCCGGCGGTATTATACTCAGCCGGTTTGGGAAAATCAGACTCTGGCGATATGCAAAGTCCTTATTAGCCGTGGTCAAGAGGTCCCAGTCAACGCCGATTTCGGTATCGTCTTTCAACTGGACGTCGATAATAACGACCTCAATCATAATCTGCTTCGGCGTCTGGTCGGCTTTCTTTACCTCGACAAGAATTTTCTCAAGATTTTCTTTTGTGTCGCAGATAATCAGCGAGTTTGTGTTGTCATCCACCCCTATGCTGCCGTATTCGGAAGACATTTTAGCCAAAGCATTTTTTAAATTCGGGGCATTAAGAAACTTTAGCGTTACCGTCTGCACAAACAGTGGCGGCTTGGACGGAACCGAATCCGTGCTTATCGGGATATTTATCTGTTCCGAACCAAATTCTCCGAAACCGCCCGCAAAAGGGTCATCCCGACCAATAGCTGCTGTATTACCATCGGGCGGTTCGGCGCTTCGGCAAATTCCCGTTACGAGAACGAGTAAAGCGTATACAAGCAATTTTTTAATTCGCTCATTCATAAGAAGCCGTCTCCATATTATCGGCGCAACAAAGCGTCAGGGTTAGCTGGCACTTCAACTTGCCGGCATTACCGCCGGCCTCTATCCTGACTGAATCTATCCATACCTTGCGTTGGTACGTCTGTAATTCTTCTATAAACGCGACAATATTGCCGTATCCGCCGGAATAGGCCACTATTGCCTTTTTCCCGATTATTCCTGAGCCGTCCGCCGGAGAGCTTGTCGAACCGCCCCGTTGTTCAGTGGGCGAACTGACAGATTGAATTACGCAGCCGGTCCTGTTGGCGACAGCAGGCAAAGATGCGAAGAACTCTCGCGCCTCGCCCGGCGTAAATAGTTCACTCCTTAATCTCACTGCTTCCGCGGTCAACTCCTTCAGCTTCGCTTTTTTTGCCTCCAGCATTGTGTTCAAAATCCTGGCCTTGTGTAAAACGCCGGCCAAGGCAAAATCATACTGTTGCACAGCTAAAAGCTGGCCGCCGTATGGGGCGAGTATCCATCTGTAAAGTGCCACCGCTGCAATGACCAGCATCGCCAGCAGCAAGGCCCGTCTGTGCGTTCGACTCGTGGCGAGTTTATCGAGTCCATTAAGCTGTATGATTTTTTCAACCGACATCGTCTGCCTTATCGCTCCTGATATCCAGCTTACAGCTAAGCTGGTAGGTTATTAATCCGTTCCGCCAGTTTTGCTCCCGTGTTTCCAACAAGGTAACTGATGCGATGCCGGGGGACTTTTCGAGCAAACTGACGAACGAGTAAACCGCCTCGCTCGACAGCGCAAGCCCCTGTATCATCATGCTCGAACCATCCTGGCAGGACATCGCCGTTATTCGCACCGAGCCGGGCGCGGCCTTGCGTATTTCGTCAAACATTTTTGCCCAGTTGACATCTCGCTGTGAAGCCCTGATTTTGGCTATACCGTCGAGCCGGGTTGTCAAAACTCCAAGCTGGCGCTCGAGCAAGTTCTGCTGCTCAAGTAAAACCGAGGTGTCCTGCTTTTTGACAAACGGCTCCTTCGCCAAGGCCCCGCGGGTCGCACGCTCAATCAACAGCGCAAAACCGTTAATGGCCAGCACCATAATCAGCCCAACCACTGCGACGGCATTGACGGCAATCAAGGCGTCTCTCTTCGCTTCTCTTACCCGCGTTATCTGAGGGGGCAGCAGATTTATCCGCAATACATCCGGCGGATTTGTCCTCAAATCCGCTCCTTGTCTCATTAAAAGATTTATTGCGAGCCCGATGGCCACCGGAGACGGCTTTTCATCTGTTACCGCGGCTGAGCCGCCGGCGAGTGTGTCCAAATAAGCATCCTCAATTGTCCTTACCTGCAGGTGTTCCGCCTGAATTGAAGATTTGATGCTCGACTCTGTAATCTGCGGCGAGTGTGCAAAATCAATAAAGACAGTTACATCCCATTTGCCGGTGTTCTCGGAGACCTCAACGTCGTAAAATTTGATTACCTCCGACAGTTCGTCAGCCAGCCAATGGCTCAAATCCTCCGATGTTTTCGCAATTTCCTTTGTCCGGATAAAGTCCACGATGCCGTTTCTCAGCACGCACAACGTCAAAGTCGTCCCCTGCAATATCGCTACTAAGACGTTGCACCCGGTTTTGCCGGTAATTTTCTGTCCGTGAATAGCCCGCAGATACGCAAGCAAGGCAGGTTCAATCAGCTCTACCCTGAAGCCGGCTTTGCCGCAGGCCCGCACAAGCTCGACCATTCTTGCGCTCTCGGCTGCGACCGCCAGCACCTTCTTGTCGGCGGCCCGCCTCGCCGAGCTGATTCCGCAAAAATCAATCGCGACGTCCCTGCTCGGCAACACAACACAATTTTTCATCTCGCTGTTCACGAACTGTCTTATGTTCGTAGGCGCCTGCTTGGGCATATCCAGAATCTGCACAACAACCGGCCTGGCAAACAGCGACACAGCAGCACGTTTTGCACGTATCCCGCTGCGATGTCTCAACTCCCTTATTGCCTTCGAAAGCAGAACAGGGTCTTCGATGTTACCGTCCTTGACCGCGCCATCAGGCACAGCCGTGCTGGCCGACTTGAGCAGCTCCGGGCCGTCTTTGCCGCTTCTGAGCAGCACGATACTGATACGGTCCTGCGAGATATCAATGCCTACTGCGGTTTTGTCACCGGTTTTCATTCGTTTATCCTCAAACTGTCGATTCTGATTACGCAATCTGGTGCAGCACCGCCGATCTTCACCTCCGCCTTGACCCTCGCCGTATATCCCTGAGAGCTCACGCCGGTCGAGATTATATTCGGGTCGGGCGGCAAGCCCTCGTAGGTGACCGTATAGCTGCCATAGCCATCAAACGACTTGTTGGTGTAGCCAGCGTCGGGCGTCCAGCCCGAATCCGCTCGTATCTGAGCAAAGGCATCATTCAATCCTGCCTCGGCTAGTTCAATTGCCTGAGCGGAGTAAAGCTGGTTGTGCATCAGCATCAATTCCTCCGTTGTCATTTGCAGTATCCCGACCGTAATCATCGTAAGAAGCGCAATCGCAAAGATAATTACGAGTAAAACCGAGCCACAATTTTTCTTTTTGGCTCTCATAATTACGGTCTTAACTCCCCGCCAAGACTGATTATCACCGCGTAACCATTATTGCCGCTGCCGGAGTACGCACAGAGATAGTTATCCGCATCTATTTGCATCAAAACGGGGTTTTTGCCCTGTGTGACATCGTATTCACAAGGGGCATCATTTGTAACCGCCCAGGTGCCGTCGTCAACGCCAAGAATTGTCGCCCAGCCGTCATCGTCCGGGCCGTCATATACGCATAGATAACGTGCAGAATCAATCCGGACCAAATCAGGTGTTTCCGCGTTGTCGTTATCGTACTCATAAGCAACACCTTCTTTAGTGATTGTCCAGCCTACAGGATTGACAGTCAAAACAACCGCGAAGCCATCATTTTGCTGGTCGTAATACGCACATAGGTAATGAGTGGAATCTATCTGTGCCAAATCCGGTGTGCCACCGTTGGAGGAATCAAATTCAAAGGATGTTCCCACAGTCGAGACGTTCCAGGAGCCGGTGTTAACTTGAAGGACAACCGTCCAGCCGTCGCCCTGCGGACCCGTATACGCACAAAGGTAATGAGTAGAATCTATCATTGCCAATGCAGAGGTTAGACCGGGACTATCATATTCCAAGGCAGTGCCATTCGAAACGCTCCAGTCGCCCGTATCCACTATCAGGACTACTGCCTTTGCTTTATTGCTTTTTCCGTCATAGGCACAAAGATAATGCGTCGAATCAATCTGGACCAAGGCAGGGGTTTCTCCGTTGTCGCCATCGTATTCACACGCAGTACCTTCTTTGGTGATAGTCCAGCCGACGGGGTTCACAGTCAAAACAACCGCGAAACCATCGCTGTTCTTGCCGGTATAGGCACAGAGATAATGAGTGGAGTCTATCTTCGAAAGCGCGGGAGTTACACCATCTGAGCCGTCGAATTCATAAGCAGCGCCTTTTGTAATTGATTTAGCGGAAGTATCCACCGTCAGGACGACCGCCCAGCCATCGCCGTCAGGGCCTGTATAGGCACAGAGATAATGCGTTGAATCTATCTGCGCCAAGGCAGGGGTATCGCCGTCAGATGTGTCAAACTCAAGGGCAGCGCCACAGCTCAGGGCCGATTGATTATTTCCGTTTATTCGCAGATAAACCCAAGTTGTAAAGCTTTTGTTCTGGCCAAGCGAACCCGAATTTGTAAAGGTGGCGTCAACCTTCACAACGCGGATATCGTTTGTATCCACAACGGGCGACAGAGTGGTATCCAAATCGCAGGCATCGTAACAGGCAAAGGTAAGTGAGCTGACCGGCCCGGCCAGGTCCGACAAATCGCCAACAGCGCCATATTCGACGTAATTATTTCCGGCTTTATCATATCTCAGGTTGTTGCCATCGTTGTCCTCAAACTCGATGTAGCCATCGATATCAGAGGACTCACTGACAGCGGTAATCCTCACCGCTTTTGACAGGTTACGATTTATGTGGTCCATAAGGACCCTTCCGTTCTGAAGCGCTTCGGCAGTTCCCTGCTTGACGTCCCAGCTATTGCGGATTACGGCAAACTGGGGCAAAATGGCTGCAAAAATGATGCCAATTAAAGCCATAGCTATAACCAGCTCCATAAGAGTAACAGCCGGACGAGAACAGTTTATCTGATTCTCTCTGCTCATCTTAATTCTGCGCATAATGGCACACTTATCAGTTGTTTTTTCGACATAAAACGGGGTCAGCGTTTGCTGCAAACCGGATTGTCAGATGTGAAAGACGCATACGAAAAAAGGGTGGAAAATCCAATGCTATGTCATCAAAAGTAGATTATTATAAGACAATTACATCAGCAACGAGATAGAATTTCAACGACCACCAGGCAAGTCCCATAAACTTACCCGTCAGGCCACCTTCTGGCGATAAAGGTAGCCATAGTCACTTCGACCTCATCAGAAGAAAGAGTGCCACCGCCGTCACCATCGTAACCAACGGATACGGTTATCTTCTTCAAATCCGTGTCAGCGGCGGCATCTGTAACATTGCAAAGATATGAACCGCCCAAAGGCACATTGCTCGCCGTAAAAGAACCAGACGAGCCAAAGTTGTAAATTGAACGAGCCCTAATATCATCGAGCTTGCCCTGGGCAAGAACTAAGCTCAACGTTTTTTTCTCCATTTCGGCGCTCATCTGATATGCCCGCGTCAAATTCTTCAATATGGGAACCATAGCTACAACCAGCAGCGCCGAGGCCAGAGTAACCTCCATAATGCTAAGACCCCTGTGTCGTCGAGCCGACTTCGGTCTTTTGCTGCGAATATAACTGCGTATGATACTCATCAAGCGCATTACTTTGCTTAACCTCCCGTGCATTGCACGATGCCTGTGCCGGGTATGACCGTGATTGTATAGGTCCTGCTTTCATCCACATCAGAGACGGTAAGCGGGGTGCCTGCAGTTCGTAAATTTCCCAAAGGCCCAAAGCGAAACTCGGTTCCGCCTCCGCAGCTTATATGCGAGTCGATAGCAAGCGAATCTACCGTCGCACCATTGGCGTCGTTGATTATCAGGCAGGTTGAACCGGATATTCTCAGAGTGTAACCGGTGGGATTGGCTGCAGCGTTGGAAATTGCCAGGGTGCGTGTTCGGCGAAGGTCGGTAACAATCTTCCTGGCAACGGTATCGGCCTGTTTGCGATAAAGGGCGCCAAAATTCAGCCGAGGAACCGCGATAAAGGCCAAAGCGCCCAGAATCATAACAATGACAATCGCTTCAATCAAGCTGAATGCCGTTCTTCTCGCAGTCATAACGTCCATCCGCCCATATAAAACAAACAGGATGGCTGCTCCCTGATGGCAGCCATCCCGAACAATCTTATAAAACAGCCGGTCGGAAAAAAACCGGACTGACCAACGGCTTTAATGGACGTGCGCGGGGACCCTGTTGTTGACGTATCCATATGGAGTCCCGAACGGACAGGTAGGAACATCACCTGAATCAAAATAATTCGGGTCGCCGGTGACATCAGTCAATGCGGTCGGATAGTCACCCGTGTCGATATTGAACATTTCTATGGCCGTGTTAAGAGTGTCAACGTTGGTATCGCACGCTCTTTGCCTGGCCGCCGTTGTACTTGTGGCGATTCTCGGAATCGCAATCGCTGCCAGCGCACCCAAGATAATGACCACAATCAACAGCTCAATTAACGTTAAACCTTTTCTGCTCCGCATTTGATTATCTCCTTAATAACTCGTTTAGATTCTACACAAAAAACGGGTTCAATACATTCATCCTCGACACAAAACACCGCTGTCTTTACCAAAAAACCTACAAAATAAACTTATTAACAACAAAGAAATAGCCCCCTGTTTTCAATTCAAAAGCCGATTATAGGACCGTGCACCGGTTGATTAAATATCAGTCAATTCACGAGTTTTTGTTTATTTCAAATGGCCCATATAATCGAACATCGGCAGATACGCGCCCATAAGAATAAGGCCGACGACCACACCCATAATAAGGGTCAAAGCCGGCTCAAGTTTCACAAGCAAGGCGTTTATAGTCCATTCAATATCCTTGTCTAAAAGGTCCGCTCCTTTGTTGAGCATCTCCGGCAGCATACCGACCTCCTCCCCGGAAGAGGCCATCTGAACGATTACCGGCGGGAAAATGTCGTATTTTTTTAACGAGCCGGCCAGCGAGGCGCCCGCCTGTATCGTTTTTTGCAGCTCTGCGGTAATTTCGCTGACCCTGTGGTTACGGGCGACTAAGCACGCCATATCCAGCGACTTTATCATCGATACGCCGACCGAGGCCAGCATTGCAAACGTCCGCGTAAAATGTGACACGACCAGCATCCGGTTAAGTTTGCCAAAAACCGGTACATTGAGCTTGAAATTATCCCACCACGCCCTGGCCTCCGGATTTTTCCTCAACCTGCGTATGGCCAGCGCCGACACTCCCCCTGCAATAATCATCGCCCACCACCAATGTCTTAAAAAGGAGCTGGCCGCAATAAGAATCAACGTCGGCCCCGGCATCGGCGCCTTAACCTGTGCGTATAACTTCTCAAAAACCGGTATAACAAAAGTAAGCAATATGGCGATTGTCACAAAGCACATAATTGTAACCAGCACAGGATATGCAAAGGCCGACTTGACCCTCTGTTTCAGCGCCTCCTGCTTTTCGAGATAAGCCGCGCTCATCGCGAGTGTTTCGTCGAGCTTGCCGCCCACCTCTCCGGCCTCAACCATTCCGAGGAAAAAATCCGAAAATACGTCTTTATGCCTGGCGAACGCCGCCCGCAAACTCAAACCTGTTCCAACGTTGTCTTTTACATCGGCGATTATACTCCTCAGGGCGGGCTTGTCCGCCTGCTGCTCGAGGGTGTCGAGACATCTGAGAATCGGAAGACCCGCCGAATACATACCCGCAAACTTGTATGCGAACGTGGCGACTTCCGATTGCTTGACCTTTCCCACTTTGCGGAGGCCTTTCCTGGCCTGCTTCGACCGCCTTGCTTTAACTAAGACGAACCCCATCTTGTCCAATTCATTCCGCAGCGCAGAGGTGCCGTCCACATCCGTGTAGGTTCCGGAAACCGTTTGGCCCCTTGTGTCTTTGGCCACGTAGGTGTAAACAGCCATTAGTCCGCCCTCAAATCCACAACTCGTATCAGCTCATCGACAGTGGTGTTGCCGTTGAGCGCCTCGTCAATAGCGCTCTTGGTCAGTGTCCTCATACCTTCCTGCATCGCCTGCTGCTTTATCTGCCCGTTACTGCAGCCGTCGGTTATCATCTTGCGAATCTGCGGACTAATGGGCAGTATCTCAAAAACGCCCCTTCGTCCGAGATATCCTGTGTTTCGGCAGCCATTACAGCCGGCCCCCCGATAAAGCTGTATGTCCTTGTCAATCTGTGACTTACCGAAAAGAGCCATTAGCTCCTCGGCACTTGGCTTATATGGCTGTTTGCATCCGGGGCAGGTCGTTCTTATCAGCCGCTGCGCAACCGCGCCCAATAGCGCTGATGCGACCAGAAAAGGCGCCACTCCGAGATTTATCAAGCGCGATACCGCCCCCGCTGCGTCGTTGGTATGCAGGGTGCTGAGAACAAGGTGCCCCGTCAATGCAGCGCTGACCGCTATTTCGGCGGTCTCGGAATCACGTATCTCGCCTACTAAAATAATGTCAGGGTCCTGCCGGACAATGCTGCGAAGCGATGACGCGAAAGTTACACCAGCCGCGGGCCTGACCTGTATCTGTGTAATACCTTCGAGCCGGTATTCGACCGGGTCTTCTACCGTCACGATATTCACATCCGGAAGATTTAGAAGTTGCAGCACCGCATATAAAGTCGTGGTTTTGCCGCAGCCGGTCGGCCCCGTGAGCAGAATCATTCCGTATGGATTATTAACGAGCTGTCTGAATTTTTTGTTGTCTTCGGAAGAGGCAACAACCGAATCCAGCGACCATTTGCCGGCGTATTTATCTAATATTCTCATAACTATCTTTTCCCCGCCGGTCGCCGGCAGCGAGGAAACACGCAGGTCATAATCACGCCCGTCGTGCCGCACCGACATATGCCCGTCCTGCGGCGCCCTTTTCTCGGAAATATCCATATCCGACCTAATCTTGATATGCGATATCACCTCAAGCTGCGCCGACACAGGCACGTTCAGGGCATCGTGTAAAAGACCATCAATGCGATATCGCACCCTCATATCTCCCACCCTCGGCTCAAGATGTATGTCGCTGGCACGCGCGTCTATCGCGCCGTCTATTATGGATGAGACCAGCCGGGTAATCGGCGTCTCGGCGACTTCCATCGAATCTCGCTCGGCCTCAGCGAGCTTGTTTTCCAGCAGCTTGTCATCTTCCTGTGCCTGCCCCGGCTCTCCCTTCAGCCGCATCGAAACAATTGTCTGCTTCGTTACGTCGCGGACGCTGAAGTGATAATGTATCGCCTGTTTAATAGCCGTCGGCGACGCGGCAACAGGCGCCACTTCGTAGCCCGTTTTCATTTCTATCTGGTCGCGGACCGAAAGATTCAGCGGCGAGCTCATCGCAACGAGCAGCTTCTTACCGTCTTTTCTGATTGGGATGACCGTGTGGTGGTTCACCATCTCATAGCTAAGCAAATGGGCCGCCATCGGGTCAATCATATCCGCCGTAAGGTCAACAAATTCGATATTGTGGGCGGCGGCGACAATCCTCGTGAGCTGTTCATCACTTACAAGCTTTCCCTTCTTCAGTATGCTTATCAAGCTCTTGCCCGTCTGACGCTGCTGGGCCAGCGCCGTCTCCAGCGTGGCTTCGTCAAGAATCTTTTCCTGCGTAAGCAACGAGATTATCGGGTCTTTGTTTTCCATAATACCTCTTTATCCTGGCAGAGTTTCTACCAGCCAGCGATGTTTATCGACACCCTTCCCCGATGACTTAAAGACAAAGACGCAAAGGTCTTATGCGATGTCCGAATATGCTAAAATGCGACGAAATGGTCCTATAAGACCGGCTTTCAGAAATGCGAAAACAGTAATTTGCCGGGATTAAAACGTAATCCTAATGATTAAGATGCAGGATTTTGGCGCCTTCAAAACCGTTAAATTTTGTCGAAGAAGCAATGCTGTAGGCGCCTATATTTTCCGTAAAAAGATAATCGCCGATTTCCAGATTCCCCGGGAGCTGCTCTGAAATAGAAATTTTATCAAAACTATCGCAGGTGGGACCGACAACGGCACACACCTCTTTTCTGCCCCGCTTAAACGGCTTAAAATTGGGAATCCAGTGGTCGTAAACAACTCCCGAAAACGTGTGATATACGCCGTCGTTTATGTGGTAGAAAATCTTCTCGTCCCTTCTCGCTTTTCCTATGATTTCCGAAATCAGCACAGCCGAAGTTGCCACCATAAACCTGCCCGGTTCGGCTATAATCTCAATATCCGAAGGAAACAGCCGCTCGCATTCGGAATTGATTATTTCCGCGAGTTTTTCGAATTTGGGGACCTGTGAGTTGTAAGGCACGGGAAATCCGCCGCCGATGTCAACTATTTTCAGATTGTAGCCCTTTTTGCGCGAGTCGTTGAAAATGTCAGCGGTGATTGTCAGCGCAGCGCTGTAATTATCAAAATTAGTGCACTGACTTCCGACGTGAAAACTCAAACCTTCGACCACAAGGCCAAAGTCAAAGGCCTGCCGTATCAGCTTATCCGCATCGCCCGGCTCGGCGCCGAATTTCGAGCTCATTTCCACCTGCGAGCCGGTGTCCGGGACCTTCAGACGTAAAACCAGGCCGGCCGTATTGCAGTTCTCTTTTATCTTCTTCAGCTCATCTGCGCTGTCGTAGGTGACAAGCGGCCTGTATCGCTTTATCTTTCGCAGGGTGTCCCTGTCTTTGATTGTGTTAGAGAAAATTATCTTGTCCCAGATATAAAAATCCTTGTCCTTCTCCTCGAAGTGACTGATATAGGTATAAACCTGCATAAACTCATTGTAGGAAGCAACATCAAAGCTGGCGCCCTCGTTAAACAGCGTCTTGACGATTTCCTGATTTGAATTCGCCTTGACCGCGTAATAGCACTGTATCCTCGGCAGATTTTTCTTAAACGTTCGGTAGTTCTTCCGTATTACATCGTGGTCGATTATAAACAACGGCGTCCCGTGCTTCTCCGCCAGCTTGACAAGCTCTTTTTTCATATTTTTCAGGCGCCCAGTTTTCTTATGAGCTGTTTGAGTTTTTCGACTTCCTTATTGTTCTCGAGATAGGACTTTATCAGCTTTTCGTGAAGCTCCTGCCCCCGGTAATATAATTTTTTATGTTTCTTGGGTTTGGCCGTCTGTATGACATACGCAACCATTATCGGCAGCGCCACCGTAACGTCGATATAGGCGGTTACGGCTTCCTCTAATTTTGTCGGGTCAATCTTTCCCCAGCTCGCCGCCTCAGAGGGCGGAGCTCCCGATAAGCCGCCCGTATCGGGCCTTGCATCGGTGATATTGATATCGTAATCCTGGCCCGCCTCCGGAATCATCAGGACCTCCTGAATCTGCGGCTCGGTCTGGAGCACAAAGTTCTTCGGGCTCCCGCCGCCAATCAGGATGACGCCTGTCTTCCCGTTTTCGTATTTCTTGGCGTTTAGTATTATCGCCGTCGAGTCGTTAACGTCGATGCTCGGATTTATTTTCAGTTTGAATGAATCCAGCAGACCCGACGCCTCCGCCAGAAGCTCCAAACCCGCCACGTTCATCCCAATCGTCGAATCCCCCGGCGATGACGTAAAAACAGGTATGCCTAAGCGATACGCCGCAGCAAGAATACTTACCTGGCCGAGTTTGTTCTTCTTTTCGTATTCGTCGAGAATTTTGCCTAAGTGATGATAGAATTCCCGCGTGCCCATTTCTTTCTGGAATTCAGGCCTTATCAGTATTTCTCTCAGCCGTCTGTCGGTCTCCATCAGGACGTCTTCGTAATCGAACAGGATGTCGTAAATTCTGGTTACCCCCTTGTCCCTCAAATCGGCGTCGTCAACGGTGTGGCTACCCCTGAACATTGGCAGATTCAGGGCATAGTGTATGTCGTGGTACATATTCGCGCCCGTAGCGACAATCCAATCGACGAAGCCGTGGTTCATCAGGGGTATTATCGCGCAAGGCCCCAGCCCCGCAGGCGTCAGCGCCCCCGCCAAGCTTAAACCTACCGTAACGTCTTCTTTGGAATACCTGTCTCTCAGCAATTGACACGCGGCCCTTAATCTGCCGGCGTTGTAGGCGTCCATATTGTCAATCAATTTCGCTATTCCAGTGTCCTTCGTAATCGGCTCCGGCTGAATACGCTTGCCTGAAAGATACTTTCCCTTCCCCGGACTCGTCACGGCGTAGCGCTTCTCCGTAGCCGGACAATTCGACTTATGCTTCGCCATTTTCTACCCTGTGCCTTTCATATATTATATACTTCTTGTATTCACAATAATTTACACAAAGCCCCTGCTCGTGCTTTTGGCGAGCATTCTAATTTAATAATAAGCAAAAATCAACCAGCAGGTCTGCAGGATGGGCTTTCCTGCCCTCGAATGTTTACCCGCCGTCTTTTTGGCAGGTCGTAATCGGGGGAGCCCATCAATCCTAATCTATTGAATTCTGCGTGGGCTAAAGCTCGCTCGCCGTTGCCGTAGGCGAAGCCGGGTCTTTTGTCTTGGGTCTAATCCTTCCACTTGACCGCAACTTGTTCGGCTGGTAGATTAAAGGCCGTTAAAAAACGTAAGCGCTTTGTAGAAAGGACAGTTTGTCATTTCGACCCGAGTCCCGACTTGTCGGGACGGAGCGGAGAAATCTATTAAAAACAGATTTCTCGACTCGCCTTCGGCTCGCTCGAAATGACAAAGTGATGGAGATAATTATGGATAACGACATCCTCAAACAATTTGAAAACAGCGTCAAAAAAGAGCTGAACGAAAACATCATCCCCTTCTGGGCAAATCGCACAATTGACGAAAAAGGCGGCTTCATCGGAAGAATGACCAACGAAGGCGTCGTGGATACAAAGGCGCCCAAGGGACTGATTCTGAACACCCGGATACTGTGGACGTTTTCCGCACTTTACGGATTCGATAAGAAGCCCCAATACCTTGAGCTGGCAAAGCGCGAATACGATTACCTTATGGAGCACTTCTGGGACAATCAATTCGGCGGGATGTTCTGGATGGTGAACTGGGAAGGCAAGCCCCTCGAGCAGCAAAAGCAAATCTACGCCCAGGGCTTCGTGATATATTCGCTTTCCGAATATTACAGGGCATCCGGCGACAAAAGTGCCCTCGACAAGGCAAAAGAGGTCTTCAATCTGCTGGAGACCCACGCGTGGGACAAAAAATACGGGGGGTATTTCGAGAGCTTCGACCGCGACTGGAAAATGTCGAAAGTCCAGCAGCTCACCTCCGGCGACGTGGCCTCAGCGAAAGGAATGAATAATTCCCTGCACGTGGTGGAAGGCATCGCAAATCTTTACGACATAAGTAAAGACGCGCTGGTCGGCAAAAGAGTCAGGAATATGCTCGACATATTCGCAGACCACATTATGCACCCCTACGGAATATATTGTCAGTTGCAATTCAACGAGATGTGGTATCCCAAAGGCGAAACCGTTTCTTTCGGACACGATATCGAGGCAAGCTGGCTGCTTTACAAGGACGCTGAAATCCTTAATGAGCCGAAAACACTGGAGAAGATTCGCCGGATGAGCGTGAAACTGGCCGAGGCGGTATATGAGCACGGCCTGGACAATAAAACCAGTATGTTCTACGAATCCAAGCCCACGGGCATCAGCAATTCCGAAAAGCACTGGTGGGTCCAGGCCGAGGCCGTAGTGGGCTTTTTGAATGCCTACCAGCTCACCGGCAAACAGGAATATCTCGATGTCGCGCACAATATATGGCAGTTCATCGAAGACCACATCGTTGACAAGCAGAACGGCGAATGGTTCTGGAAGGTCAATGCCAACGGCAAGGTCGATAAAGCCAGCTTAAAGGTGTCGGAATGGAAAGGCCCATATCATAACAGCAGGGCCTGTATGGAAATTATAAACCGGCTCGGAGAAATTCAGCGAGAAAAAACCGTCTAAAATGACGCCGCAAACCCTCTTGTTTGCAGCGAGTTTTGAAGGTATTATATCGGGGAGATGCGTATAAGGCCGGCAGAAATGCGAGATATTGCCGGTCTTTAGAAAGCGAGAAACGTTCACTATTGACCGGCTCACTTAATTAAGGAGCAGATTTTATGATTTTTAAGAATATCTTTGTTTACCCCAGATACCCGGAAAACCTCAAAAAACTCTACGCCCTCGCGAACAACCTGTGGGCTACGTGGAATTATGAGGCGATAGACCTGTTTTACAGGATAGACCCTCAGCTACTCAGGTCGGTCAGCCATAATCCCGTAAAATTTCTTCTCAATCTGCCAAAGGAGATAATCGACCGGCTTTCCAAAGACAGGGGCTTTTTGTCTGAGCTGGACAGGGTCTGGGAAAATTTCCAGGACGATATGAAATACAATAAAGAGCCCGACAAGGCAAACGATGCCGCCGGCGGATTGAGCAAAAACGACCTCGTTGCCTACTTCTCGATGGAATTCGGTCTCCACGAGTGCATACCGATATACGGAGGAGGACTGGGTATTCTATCGGGCGATTTCCTCAAGACGGCCTCGGACCTCGGTATGCCCGTAATCGGAGTCGGCCTGATTTACAAGTTCGGATATTTCACCCAGCGCATCAATCTGGAGGGTTTCCAGGAAGAGCTGTTCGTTGAATTCGAAAATCACTTTCTGCCCATAACGGAGATGCGAGGCCCTGACGGCGAAAAGGCATATATCGAGGTAAATATACTCGGCCAGCCGTGCCGGGCGAAGCTGTGGCAGATTGAGGTGGGCCAGATAAAACTGATTCTGCTCGATACCGATATTGAAGGCAATCCCCCTGACCTCAGGGACATCACAAATGAGCTTTACGTCGCGGACAAAGACAAACGCCTTCAGCAGGAGCTGGTCCTCGGTTTTGGCGGGGTGAAGGCATTGCAGATGCTTAATATCGAGCCGAAAATTTACCATATAAACGAGGGACACTCCGCGTTTTTGATAATCGCACGACTCCAGAAGCTGATGGCGGAAAGAAAGCTCTCCTTTTCCGAGGCCAGGGCGCTGGTCAGGGCTTCAACGGTATTTACCACGCATACCCCCGTCATCGCGGGCAACGAAAACTTCGATACCCGCCTCGTCAAAAAATATCTCGAACCCGAAATAAAATCGCTCGGCCTTGCCTTCGATGAATTCGCCGGATTCGGATTTATCGAGGACGCCAAAAATACCTTCTGGCTGCCGGCGCTTGCTATAAGGTTTTCCAATTACATAAACTGCGTCTCGAAAATGCATATGGATGTGTCGAAAAAAATGTGGGCCAGCGTCTTTCCTGCAAGCCCCGTTATTGAAGTCCCGTTCGATTACGTGACCAACGGCGTTCACTGGTCATGGGTCAGCGAAACGGTTACAAAACTCCTGAAACGACATCTCGGCCCCGACTACATACACTGCGCCGGCGACGGAAAACTATGGAATAAGCTCGCCGAAGTCCCTGATGACGAATTCTGGAAGGCGCACCAAACCAATAAACACAACCTCATCGACTTCATAAGAAAAAAACTCGCCGATGACCTCAGCGTAAAGGGATACTCGCCCCTCAAAATCGCTAATCTCATTCGCCTCTTTAATCCCGAATACCTGACGATTGTCTTTGCAAGGCGCTTCGCCCATTACAAACGCGCAACACTGCTTTTGAAAGACAAGGAACGCCTCAAAAAAATACTCTCGGACCCGCAAAAGCCCGTCCAGCTTATCTTCGCCGGCAAGGCCCATCCCGCCGACGCCGCCGGCAAACATATGATTAAGGAAATTCTCGACTTCGCAAAAGAAAACCAGCTCGAAGACAGGGTAATTTTTCTGGAAAACTACGACATAAACGTCGCAAGGCATCTCATCTCGGGAGCCGACGTCTGGCTCAACACCCCAATCCGTGAAAATGAGGCAAGCGGCACGTCCGGAATGAAAGCGGCGATGAACGGCGTGCTGAACTTGAGCGTCGTCGATGGCTGGTGGGCCGAAGGTTACAATAAAAACAACGGCTGGGCTATTACCGCCGGCGAATTCTACCACCAGTCGGAATTACAGGACGCCGTTGAAGCAAACCAGCTCTACGACCTGCTCGAAGAGGAAATAACCGAATCGTTTTATGATCGCGACGAGGCGGGCATCCCCAAAAAATGGACTGCTATGATGAAAGAATCTATCACTTCCGTCTGCAGTAAATTCAATATGAACAGGGTCCTGCTGGAGTATTCGTCAAAATTATACACTCCGGCCGTCTCGGAAATTAACCGGCTCAGCGAGAATAATTTCAAGCAACTCAAAGATTCCATAGCGAAAGAGCAGGAAATTCTCAAATATTGGGACGCCATTGGATTTAAAGATTTCACGACCAACCTGGACAAAACAGAACGGCTCACCGAGGGCGACAAACTCTCAACGCAATGCACCGTTGACCTGAACCGGGCCGCAGAAGAGCTGTTCAGTGTGGAGCTGTTCTATAAATTCGACAACCTGAACAACTTCAAAATTGTCCCCCTGACGCTGAAAGATAGAAAAGGCAATCTCGCCCGCTATGAAGGCACTCTCGAAATCGAGGGATACGGCCTGCAGGACATAAATATCCGCATAAGACCCGCCGACAAAACCATCCAGGACCTCCACCCCGAATTGGTTAAGTGGAAAGATTAGCACATTGTTGCGTTAAACGGTTGCGGTTGCGTGGCTCGTCACGTTTACGTCTATCGTCTTACGTTTATAAACCGGAGGCGGAAATAAAGGCAATTGCTCAACTCTCTCGCGCAGCGCCGGGCTGGCGAAAATGGTTGGCTGTTCCCCCATTATTCCAGAAGTTTCTGAATCTCTTCGGGTTACTTTCCCACAAGCTTCGAGATTTCATTTCGGACCTGTTCGTATTTGAGGCCATGGTCCATCAGAACCTGTGCTGATATGCTGCCTTTTGTCTCGTACATCAGTCCCAACAGCAGGTGCTCGGAACCGACATAGGTTTGCTTAAGCGACTTCGATGCCTCCATTGCGTATTCGATGACCTTTTTTGCTCGGTCCGAAAGCGGAAGTTTGCCCATTTCAACTATATCGGTGCCCTTTATCATAAGTTTTTCAACGTCGAGGCGCAGCTTTTTTATGTCAACGTTGAGATATTTAAGAATGGTCATTCCGACACCGCTTCCCTCCTTTATAAACCCCAGAAGAATGTGCTCGGTGTCTATATATTCATGATTGAAACGCTGCGCCTCCTGATTGGATAGCGTCAATATCTTACGCGCGCGGTCTGAAAATCTTTGAATCGTCCCTTTATCACGGGCGACAGTATTTTCACCAAGCAAAACCAATATTCCATTCCGGACCTTTTCGTACGTGATATTATGGTTCATCATCACTTTTGCCGCCACACCCTCGGTCTCACGCAAAAGACCCAGAAGCAGATGCTCAGTGCCGAGGTATTCCTGTTTAAGCGACATCACCTCCTCTATTGCATATTCGACGACCTTTTTTGCGAGGGGCGTGTGCGGGAGTCGGTCACTCTTAACTATATCTGGACCGCGTATCATAAGTTTTTCAACGTCGAGGCGCAGTTTTTTTATGTCAACGTTGAGAATTTTAAGAGCGGTCATACCAACACCGCTGCCTTCCTTGATAAGCCCCAGAAGAATGTGCTCGGTGTCTATATATTCGTGATTGAAACGTTGTGCCTCATGCTTGGCCAGCGCCATTACCTTACGCGCACGGTCTGTAAATCTCTCATACATCTTGAAAGTACCTCCTACAAACAAACGGCGGATAAATTCTACCTCCAAAAGCGGCCTATTTACAACCGAATTTTTCAACACGAAGACATCCTCGCCTGCTATTTGCAGGGTGGTCAATCCTACTGTATTATCACGCCGAGGTAGTGTGCGATGTTACTGAACTGTTCAATCCATTTTTGTGCCGGCTGGTCGCCGGCTTTCGCCTTGTCGCGCATTTGAGGCAGCGTCTTTTTGCCTATTTCGAAGAAAACGTTCTGGGCCGACTGAAGGTCCAGCTCCGTCAATATCGTCAGCAGTATCTTGATGGTCGCCTCTATATGCTCGAGCAGCTCGATATTCTCAGGCGAATCAGCAAGCTTGACCATTAAGCGGTCAATTTTCCTGCCTGCCTCATACTGAATAGTGGCATTGTCTAATTTCAGCGACAACCTCGCGGCTTCATCGGCCAGCGCCTTCAAGCGGTCGAGATTGGTCGGCTCATCACATATCACTTTGCACAAGTCCTCATTCAATATGAACTCGGCGGGAGCGGCCAGGGCTTTGGGCAGCGGCATATTCATTCCCCTCATCGCCTGCATTATCGCGTAGTTATGCTCGTACAGGTGCCTGAAGGAGGCCTCAATCTCCAGCCACGTCGTCTGGAGCAGCTCGTAAAGGATGTGCCTCTGCTCATCCTTGAACAGATGCCACAGCGAATAATTATTTCCCCCGAAGGCAACATTCATAAGGCGCATCACTTCATTCACATCGCCTTTTTGAAAGGCGTTTTTCAAATCCCTCTGCATGGCGGAGAATAAATCATCGGACATAGCCCCCCTTGCGGCGGCGTTTATGTACGGGTCGCCACGGTAAAGCACCGCAAAATCAATCGTATATTCTTCGAGAACAATATTCGACCGGACGTTCGCTCTTCCCAATACAAGGCCCTGGATTCCAGCCTCGTAACGGTCGTATATTTCCTTTTCGGCCGAATAGCAATAAATGTGCGTTTCCTTTTCAGGACGCTCCACAAATAAAGAGCTGATGGCATAATGCACCGCCACACGGTTCAAATCGACCGTGTTGGATTTCACCAGGGTCTCGTACACCGCCCTGCCGTTTGAAAACTCCCTTAGATTGGAGGATGCCTTCTGGAGTATGTCTTCAAACCCTCCTTCGAAATCCTTTTCGCTTAACTCCTTGGCTAATTGAATAGCGCGGGAGGCATATTGCATTATCTGGACCGACTCTATGCCGCCGATGTCGTCGAAAAACCATCCGCAGCTCGTGAACATCAGCATTGAATTTCGCTGCATCTCCAGCAGCTTGAGAAAAACCACGTTGTCGCCAAAAGGCAAATCTTTGCCTGCCTGGCGGGAAATAAAATCTTCGATGGTTTCAGGTGACCTGTCGTTTATGACTGAAATGTATGCATCCCTTGTCTTCCAGGGGTCATCGACAAACTGCCGCATTGTCGCCTCGAAGACCTCCGCGAGCCGGTCTCTCAGCCAGTCCATCGCCTCCCGAAGGGCTGCCCGATACTGCTGCTTCCCCGATGGGAATCGGCCGTAATTACACCCACAGTTACTCCGCCACCTCTCGACACCGTGGCTGCACGACCAAGAGCTGTTCTCGTAAATTTCAACCTCGTCGGCGGGCGGATACTTTTCAAGATATTCACCGTAATTGGTTATTTTCGCCAGCTTCTCGGTCTCGATAAAGTGCAGGCAATAAGCCAGGGCCATATCGGTGTATCTATGATGGTGTCCGAAGGTCTCGCCATCGGTAGCAATATGGGCAAGCTGATGCTGGACCTTATGTTCGGTAAAAATCCACGCTAATTTCCTGGCAAAGACCTCGCCATTTTGCAGAAGAGTGCCGTCAGCCACACCCTGAGCAGTCGGGCCGTGGTAGAAGAACAAATTGATGGTTCGGCCGGAGGCAAGCCGGCAAAGATACGCCCTGGTCGTATCAACGTGGTCTTTCTCGATGTTTTGCCAGTCATGAGCGCCGATACTGCGAACCCTCCTGGCCTGGTGCGGGGCAAGAATCGTGAATTTGATACCATACTCGGCAAGAAGGTCGAGTGTTTCCAAATCCACGGCGGTTTCAGGCAGCCAGATACCCTCGGGCTTTCGGCCGAAGCGCTGCTCAAAGTCGTATATCCCCCAAATAACCTGCGTGCGTTTGTCGCGGGTGTTGGCGAGGGGCATAATGATATGATTATACGCCTGTGCGATGGCCGAGCCGTGGCCTGAGAAACGCTGCTGACTTTTCTTGTCGGCTTCGAGGATGCTGTTATAAACATTGGGTGCGTGCCTTTCGAGCCAGCTCAATAACGTTGGGCCGAAGTCAAAGCTGATTTTCGAGTAGTTGTTTACTATGTCGATGATTTTTTTGTCGGGACCGAGTATTCGTGAGGCAGCGTTTCGCCTGTAACACTCCTCGGTGATTTTGTCGTTCCAGTCGTGATAGGGATAGGCGGAATCCTGCAATTCGACTTCTTCCAGCCATGGGTTTTCCCGTGGCGGCTGATAAAAATGACCGTGGATACAAACGTAGTTCTCCATATTTCGCCTTGGGAGGGTATGATACAGGAATCGAAAGGAAATTACAAATCCCAATTTTTTTTACCACGAAAACACAAAGACACGAAGAATTTTAGCCACAGAGGGCAGGCAGGCGGATGAGGAAGGGGTCCCGGGTTTGCGAATCCAGAGACCTATGGTTCCCCGATTGCGGTTCCTACGAAGCTGGAGTCAAGGACAGGCGAGATCTTCGCTATGCTACGAGGGGATAAGGAGTAACGAATACCGAATTAAGCAATCTCCTAATTTACAAAAAAAAAGCTCAAACGTATTCTCGTAGTAGTAAAAGATGATTTTTTGCTCCTTGTTACGGCTCTCTAAAATACGAAAAAAGCATTCAAATCACCATCCTCCAAAGCAGGGCGTGGCAGTGATACAAGACGTCTCACTGCCACGCCTATTATAAAGCTCACGGTAAGGGCGGCTGGAATAGTTAATCAACATAATTAAAGGAGTTGAAAAATGCTGGTCTTAAGCAGAGGCAAGGACGAGTCGATTATGGTGGGCGACAACGTGGAGATTGTGGTTGTCGATATCAGTCGCAACAAGATTCGACTCGGGATAATCGCCCCCAAGGTGGTGCCTGTATATCGCAAGGAAATATACGGACGAATCCGCCGGGAAAGAGACCCGTCTTCGCCGAAGGGCTTCGCCGTGGCAGGCCTCAGGTTAAATGAGCGTCCTTCAATGCGTTCCCGGCACAGGAACACATTGGCGGTAGAGGCCTAAAAAAGTGATTTTTAGAGCTATTCAGGGCTATTCCACTAAAAAAGCTGTGATTTTACAGTTTACATCCCCCTTTTGCCGGTAAATTAGGTAATTAAGAAGTGAAACTTAAGGATTTTGCCTATTTTAACAGGCATCTACACAACGTAAAATAGTTTTTGGTTACGATTCGGAGAAGAGACCAAGAACGGATTCTTATAGTGTAAGGCGGGGCCAAAAAATGTCAAAAACAGAGTTGGATGTCGGGACATCGTTTGAAAAACAAGAAATGAGGCAGGAAAAAGCAACGCCTTGGTATGTTTTGAATTCGCCTGAGATAGGCAAGCCGTTTCAGGATTTCTACGAGGCCTGTAACAATGAAGGCGTTCTTAATAAAAAGACAAAAGAATTGCTGATGCTGGTCTTGGCGTCGGCATTTCGTTGTCCTCATTGCACGGAGTCACATATACAGGCCGCGCTCGAGGCGGGCGTCTCAAAAGAAGAAATAACCGAGGCACTGCTGATTGCGGCGGTCGAAGCCGCAGGCACGCAGTTAAGCTGGGCAAAAGATATTTATCTCAAATACCTTAATAACACACACAAATAGTGATTTCTCGGCTTTACGTGGAATTTTTGGACGGGGAGAACGCAAGGCCGGCGCTGTTCGGAGGGCGTCGGCCTTGATGATTTGAGCGTGTTTTGCGGGCAAATCTATTGATTTTACGCGGGGATTTGGCATAATGTACATTTCCACTTTGCCTTACTGTCAGGGGCGAATGAGACAGGTTGCCTTTTCAGTCGGGTTAGCTGGGAGCGAGATAAATGTCTGCCAGGAAGGCCGAAGAAAAAACCGTTTCTAAAAATAATCACCGCGCAAAACAGACGCCAAAATTCCGTCATAACTGCACCTCGCAAAAAACTGACCTGTTAAATGCAATACGAGAAAATCCGGCATTGACGCAGCTGAAATTCGAAAAGATGCTTACTCTGCGAAAATGAATAAGAAAAGCTATTTACGTTACGTTTACGCGATATTGGCAGTGCCGCTGGTAGTTCTTCTGCGATTTGCACTGCGCCCGTTAACTGGTCCAGGCATACCGTTTATAACGCTGTTTCCCGTAACAGTCGCCGTGGCTTTACTCGCCGGATTCGGACCATCACTACTTACGGGCATACTCGGCGCAATAGTAGCAGATTATTTCTTTATAGGGCAGCCATATTCAATAGAAATCAACGTTGCGTTCCTTGCCCGGACAACCGTCATGATTCTGACAAGCGTCTTTGTCGGTTATGTAGGCGATATGCTGCGGGCCGCACGCACAAAGGCGGAGCAGCAAGCCCTTGCATTACGCGATAGTCAGATGGACTTTAATCGTGCTCAGACCGTGGGAAATATCGGAAGCTGGCGTCTGGATACTCGGCGAAATGAATTGACCTGGTCGGATGAGAACCACCGAATGTTCGGGATTCCAAAGGGGACACCTATGACATACGAGACGTTTCTTGCAACAGTTCATCCGGACGACCGAGAATACGTCGATACTAAATGGAAGGCGGGACTGGCGGGCGAGCCATACGATATTGAGCACCGAATTGTCGTGGAAAATCAAATCAAGTGGGTCCGTGAAAAGGCGTATCTCGAATTCGACGACAATGGGGCGCTTTTAGGCGCATTCGGCATAACACAGGACATCACCGAGCGCAAGCGGATGGAGAATGAGCTGCGTCAGGCACACGATGAGCTGGAGATACGGGTCAAGGAGCGAACGACCGAACTGGATGAAGCGGTGGCGGAACTGCAAAAGCAGGTGGAGCATCGAATCGAGGCCGAGGAGGCCCTTCGCTCGTCGGCGCTGTATATGCGAGGTCTGCTCGAAGCATCCCTCGACCCCGTGGTTATGATAAGCGAGGACGGGAAAATCACCGACGTCAACAATGCCACCGAGGCAGCGACGGGCCTATCGAGGGAAAGCTTAATAAACACCGACTTTTCGGATTACTTCATCAAACCGGAAAATGCGCGGCAGAGCTACAAGAAGGTGCTGTCCAAGGGCCAGGTAAAGGACTATCCGCTTACCATCAGGCACATAACAGGCCGCACAACCGACGTATTGTATAACGCCACGGTGTATAAGAACGAGACGGGCGAGATACAGGGCGTCTTCGCTGCCGCACGCGACGTCACCGAACACAATAAGGCCGACGCGAGGACGCGTATAACCAACGCCTTGCTTGAGCTGTTTGCGCAAAAAAATTCGAGAAAGGAATATCTCGATTCGGTCGTCAAGGCAATTCACGACTGGAGCAGTTGTGAATGCGTCGGAATCCGCCTGACGGATAACGACGGATTCATTCCTTTCGAATCCTATGTCGGCTACAGCAAGGAATTTCTGGCGCTGGAGAACAAGCTTTGCCTAAAAACAGACGCCTGTGCCTGTATCCGAGCCATTTCACAAACGCCTGAGCCGCAGGATGAGGCGCTATTAACGCCAAAAGGTTCTTTCCGAAGCAATAACTCCCTTGAGTTTATTAAATCCCTTCCGGAGAAAGTGAGGAAGCGATATCGCGGTAATTGTATGCGATTCGGATTCGCATCCTTAGCTGTTATCCCCATACGTTACAGGGACAAAATCCTCGGTGCGATTCACCTTGCCGACAAGAAGGAAAACAAAATGCCGACGGAAATTGTTGAGTTCCTCGAGAATATGGCGATGCTGATAGGAGAGGCCGTCCACAGGTTCGACATAGAGACGGAGATGCGGGAAAGCGAACAGCGCTACCGCCAGCTCGTTGAACTTTCTCCCGACGGCATCGGTCTGGAAAGAGACGATAAAATTGTGTTTATTAATACAGAAGGTGCAAACCTGCTCGGCTATAAAAAGCCGGAAGAAGTTATCGGAAAGCTGATTCTTGACTTTGTCCATCCCGACTACAAAAGCCGCACGCACAGACAATTAGAGTATCTTCGCAGAAAACAAAAGGCACTGCCTCTTAGGGAGGAGAAATTCCTCCGTGTTGACGGAACGCTTCTCGACGTGGAAGTGGCAGCCACGCCGCTTATCTACCAGAACAAGCCCGCCGCGCTAATAGTTTTCCGCGACATCACCGAACGAAAGCTCGCACAGGAGAGAATCGTCGCCGACCAGAAACAGCTTCGTCAGCTTACCGCCGAGCTTGTGCTGGCCGAAGAGCGGGAACGACACGCAATCGCTACGGCCATGCATGATTCAATCGGTCCAATACTGGCCTTTACAAAAAGAGAGCTGGGTATCCTCCGCAAAACTGCTCCGTCGAAAATCGCCGAGTCGCTCGAAAGTATCGGCATTAACATAAGCGAGGTGGTCACACAGACCAGGACCCTGACCTTTGACCTAAGCCCCCCCACGCTTTATACGCTGGGTTTTGAAATAGCCGTCGGAGAGCTAACGGAACGGTTCTGCAAAGAACATAAGCTGGAACATTCCTTTAACAACAGCGACGAACCCAAGCCGTTGGCCGACCACGTTAAAGTTCTGCTGTATCGCTCCATAAGGGAGCTATTGATAAACATCGCCAAGCACGCAAACGCCGGGCTTGTCAAGGTCACCATCTCCAGAGATAATAACGATATTAAAGTGATCGTCGAGGACGACGGCAAAGGTTATGACGTAGCGGCTACAAACGAACGGGCAATTAAACGCAAAGGACTGGGGCTATTCAGTGTTCGTGAACGGCTGACGCATATAGGCGGTAAATTTGAAATCGAATCGAAACGCGGCAAAGGGACACGGGCAACCTTGACGGCACCCCTCAAATTAGATTAAACTCTGGGTATATGATTGACTGCAGTTTCCAAGAAAATTAGGTTTATTTTAGCTCTTTGAAAACAATTTGATAATAAAAAATGGCTCATCCTTCCGATGTTTTTCTTGGCAAAAGAAACATTTGGAAAGGAGAGCCAATGTTTAATGAATGGATTCTT
>JBDRMP010000130.1:0-3757 GCA_043811995.1 Planctomycetota bacterium | reverse complement strand
ATTTGCGGGACTATCAGACGGTGGCCGAGGCGAGATACGGTCTTGGCCGGTATTTTGAGTTTTATAATAATCGGCGGTTTCACCAGTCATTGGGCTATCGCACCCCAGCCGAGGTATACGGCGTAGCAGTTGGTACTCCGGTCGCCCTTCGGGCTCCCTTCGTCCCAACTGCTTTAACAAACGGCGGTGAATCCATCTTAAATACGCCTGTTTTTTGTCTTGACAATGGGTAGGGGTATATACCTCCCGGTTTGTTCGCCAGCCGGGGGTTCCCCAGGCCATAAACCATATCCACTTCGGCTGTTCTCGAAGTATTTCAGGCGTAGGCAGAGCGCCCACCTCGCCTAAGGCGATTGGTTTATCGCCAGCCACGGCAAGAAGCTGGTTGTAATCATTCGGGTCAAAGCCGTTTCTGTAAACATCCGTGGCGAGAATATCTACAACGTCGTCTCCCGGATAGACCATATCATAAGGTGCCACGTTTTCCCTGATTTCGTTGCAGTTGTAAACCCATATCAGATTGTTCAATTTATGAAAATTCGTGAGCCGGTCAAAAAGCATTCGATATAACTTTTTAGTGCCGTTATCTCCGGGCCTTTTGCCCCACCAGAACCATTCGCCGTTAATTTCGTGATAAGGCCTCCACAACACGGGCACGTCAGCGTATTTAAGCTGTTTAAGGAAGAACGCAATTACGTCCACCTGTGATTTCCAGCGTTCATTAATCGCGGTTCCTGGTGTAATTAAAT
Organism: Planctomycetota bacterium; assembly: GCA_043811995.1. Taxonomy (GTDB): domain Bacteria; phylum Planctomycetota; class Phycisphaerae; order Sedimentisphaerales; family Anaerobacaceae; genus Fen-1362. Next base: position 3,008 of record JBDRMP010000130.1, on the reverse strand, counting down.
CCTGCCATTGTTCGTCAGTAAGCTTTCCCTGTACCGATTCACTGAAAGTCACCGGCTCCTCCTCAATGGGGCGCACGGCGTGCCACATTATCGTGATGATAAATCCTTCATTGTTTCGCCGTATGGCCTCATCCACAATATTCTGGCGAAAGTTAATCCCGTCCCATGTCCCCGGTGCGCTGAATCCGAAATCAAATCCGCATAATGCCGGGTAATGTCCCGTATATTTTTCCACTGTGGGAAATCGAGTCGAGACAACGAGGGGTTCTGCGTGCTGGCCCACAAGCGTCTGCTTGCCCGAAATGCTGTAAAGATAATCCAAAAGCTTCACGGCCTCAGGCGATGGCTGCGGTGTCACCGGCTTCTTGGCAACGCCGGCTGACGGCTTCGGTTTGACCGGTTGATTCGCGTCTTTGAGCGATGCCTTTTGTTTATTTTTCAAAAATGGTATCACTGCATCGAGGTCTTTGTAAGTTTCATAATTCCAGTGATTGCCATCTTCTACCCTGATGACAACGTGTCCGACTTCGAATGAAAGCAAATCCTCAATGAGCCGCTTGTTTTCGTTTTTCAAATATGGCAGAACGTGCCGCTGCACCTGTTGCGTATAAGCTCCTCTGCCGTAAATATGTTCTTCTCCCGAGACAATAAACAGGTACGGGTCGATTATTTTGAGGTAATCTTTGTCGACCGACCCGTGAAAATGGTGGTTGGCGTGATAGACGTGGGTTTTCAGTAAATTCAGGGTTTTCTTTTTAGCGTATTGTTGGAGGATTCGGCGCTGATTTTGGCCATAAATGTCTCCTCCGTGAGTATAGACGAATCCCTTGTATTCCATTCTCATTGAGAGGGACTTGAAGTTCTCGTCATTTTCATCGGCGCCGTCCTGGTATGAATTAAGGATAGTGACATTCATTTTTTCGAATTCGAACTGGTCGTCTGTATTGAAGTCCCGGTAATCCTTTTTAGTCAGGCCTTTGTATTTTTCCATAAGCAGGCCCAGCCCGCCACAGTGGTCATCGTGATAATGTGTAATCCAAAGGTAGTCCGGGACAATTTGATGTCGTTCCAGAAAAGGAATCACGCGCTGCCTGCACATTTGTTCGGTGCCCGTGTCGATAAGGAGGGTCTTGCCGGTGGGTAAAAGCATCAAAACCGACGTTCCGTGGCTCACGTCAAAGGAAATGATTGTCAGCTCTGTCTTTCTTTCTGTGTCTCTTATGTCAAGGTTGAATTTGACAGGTTCTATATTGCTGAAATTAAATAACAATTCAGTATTACCGGTTTCCAGTGTCGATAGATACCCCCTCGGTATTTTGACTATCGTCGCGTCCTCCATGTATGAAACTGCCTCTTCCTCGAAAGGCACTGGCTGTTGATTCTGCGTGATTGAAACGAGCTTGTTGTTATTTTTATCTAATTTAATGAACAGGTCTGAGGTTGTTTGGTTCTTATAAAATGTGTTCGTAACGGGTGAGATTTCCGGCCTTTCAAAAATCGGGCTGGACACGGTAATGTAGTCGATGTCCATATAGCCCCAGGATTTCCGCAGCTCGATGGTGTTGGTCCCGGCGATTAAGCCCGCGTTTTTCTCGGTCTCAGTCCATTTCGAACTTGCGAGAAATCCGATTTTCGGCGCATATTCCCTGCCGTTAATCAGAATCCGTTGTGCATTATCTTTGCCGGGTGAGCGGTATCCGATGCTGATTGTGTATCTTCCGGCCCTGTCCGCCTCGACTTGAAAAACCACTGAGCCGGTTTTTCCCATTCGGAGGAATTTGCCGCCGCTTGCAGATGTGTCCTGTAAGAGCAAAATGCCGTCGAGCCGATTTGCGTCTTCGGCTTCATAAGTTTTCTTTACGATGTTTCCCTTCGCGCGTTTATCCTTTTGTCCTTCGGCTGGATAGGCGAGCCAGAGAATTGTAAAAATAAGCGCCAAAACCTGTTTTTTCATACCTGTTCCTTAATCAGCTCTAACATCCGGCGGTCGAGCTTGTGACCCTTGAAGTCCTCGTATTGCACGTCCTCGCGTTCACTGTCTAAAACGCCGAATGCCCCTCTCAAATTCCACATCGCGTATCCCCACCCGGCTTTTTTCCAAAGTGAAAGCAAATCTTTCATCCACGCAATCGCAACATCGTGCGGGGTCTTGTTGTAACAGCCCCATTCCCCCACGTGCACTGGGACTCCTTTTTTAACCAGCGGCATCCACGTATCAATCAGTTTGGCTTTTAGTGCCGCCTTGTCCCAAATCTTTCCGTTGTCGCCTTTCAAAGGCCAGGTCGGCTCGCTGAATGTTTCAAACTCGTTTTCCGGCACCCACGTCGCCGTATAATGGCTGACGCTCATCGGGTCGTACCCGCGTGTGCTTTGAACCACGCCTAAGTCCGCTATTCCCATAATAGGCAACCTGCCCACGTTTTTGCCGTCCGCAACAATCAATCGGCCAGGGTCCTCTTTCCTTATCCCCTTTACTAAAGCCGTAACAACCTCCACGTGCCGGGTCTCGTCTTTCAATGTAGGCGGCTCATTAATCAAATCAAAGCTGAGTTGCATGCTCGGTATGCCCTTATATCGCTTTGCAAACATCTTCCAGTGAAAGACCGCCGCATCGAGCGCCTTTTGCATTCTTTCCGGCGTGTCCTCGTAAAGGTCCATCGGCTCCCGGTCCCTGCCGTTTATGCAGTAGCCCGGTATCCGGTGCAGGTTAAGATTGACGTGTATCTTGTATTGCCTGCATAACTTCACAACCTCGTCGATTTCCTTAAGCACATCTTCATCAATCTTATACCAGTCATCCGGCTCGGCCCAGTTCCAGTATGACATCGGTATCCGTGCGAAGTCAAACCTCCACTCCTTCATTATCTCTAAGAGCCTATCCGAATAACCCGGAACAACGAAACGTAATTACGGCACAGACAAGATGAAGCAAAGCCAAATAATTTTCAGGCTTCTTTTCCCAACGCGTCAAGATGCGTCGGAACCGGTTCATCCAGCTATGCGTCCGT
>JBDRMP010000129.1:0-9714 GCA_043811995.1 Planctomycetota bacterium | reverse complement strand
ATATTTGAACATTGTTCTTGTAAAGATTGTGCTTCTTTATGTTTCCCCATTTTTTCAAATGCACTTGAAATCCGGTCTAACGCATCACAAATATCCTTAAGTGTTGATATCTCAAGTTTAGGAGAGCTTTCCGCTTCTCTAATCGCAATTAGAATAAACTCTTTGGCATCGTCTAAACGACCATAGGATAGACCTTCCATGGCAGTTTTAATATTGATTTTAATATAACTCTTTTTTGGAAAGACCGCTGCAAAAATTACCATTCCGACAACCGTAACCAAAACCGTAATAATTCCCCATGGAACAAAACCGAAGAACCAGCTAACTAATATGGTTGGGATGCTCTCAATTATGAATAAAGGGTATTTCATGGAAATGAGCCCTTTATAAATGTTTTTGCTAATATTGCACCCAAAATAATTCCGAGTGGGAATACAAGCAATCCTGCTATCCACCCTGACAATACAAAAGTAAGTATTAGCGCAATTATACTGATTATCCCAAAGAAATTTCTCAATGGAGTTCCCGACCCAAACTTTTTTACCACAAGCATACGAAGAAACGTCGAGAGACCGAAAATGCCAATTAAAAATAGCTCCCAGCCATTCCAAACCCAAAAAATTTCTTCATGCATTTTCTGTTTCCTTCCACTACAGATGATGAAATAAGCCACAGCGTTGCCGATAGTTAAGCATAAAGAAACGCTTGATTCAAGCTATCAAATAAGTCTATTTTTCGTCTAAGATTTCGAGGCAGACGAATTTTTTGCCTTCTAGGAACTCAAGCGATGCCCCGCCGCCCGTTGAGATATGGGTGACCTTTTTGTCGAGACCTAATTTTTCCAAGGCGCTTGCGCTGTCGCCTCCGCCTATTATGCTGCGGGCGCCTTTACTTGTCGCCTCGGCCACCGCCTCGGCGACTGCTTTTGTGCCCTCGTCGAAAGGCGGCATCTCGAATACGCCCATCGGACCGTTCCAGACGATTGTCTTTGCGTCAGTCAGCTTTTCGGCGAACAACTTTCGAGTCGCTGGTCCAATATCAAGACCCTGCCACCCGGCCTCGATATCACCTGTAACAACCTTGTTCTCGGCGCCTGCCTTAAATTCCTTTGCTGCAACGTCATCCACCGGCAGCAGGAGTTCGCACCCGACATTCTTCGCTTTTTCCTGTAATTCCTTGGCCTTCGCAACGAAATCGTCTTCGCACATACTGTTGCCCACGCTTTTACCGTTGGCTTTATAGAATGTGTAGGCCATAGCGCCGCCGATAAGAATCTTGTTGACCTTTGTGAGGAGATTCTCGATGACGCCGATTTTGTCGGAAACTTTCGCGCCGCCTAAGATGGCAACGAATGGCCTGACGGGATTGGCGACGGTTTCACCCAAAAACTTAAGCTCCTTTTCAACCAGAAAACCGATGACGCGGGGCTTGCCTTTCATCATAGCGGGCACAGTGTACATCGAGGCGTTATCTCTGTGTGCTGTGCCGAATGCGTCGTTGACGTAAACATCTGCCAGTTCCGCCATCTGCTTTGCGAAGGCGTCTTTTGCCTGGCGCATCGCAGGGTCGTCCTTTGCCTTTTTGTCTTTTATTTCCTCTTCGGCGTGGAAGCGGACGTTTTCGAGAAGCAGCACGTCCCCGGCCTTTAGTGCCTTCGCTTTGGCCTGGACACCCGGTCCGATGCAGTCATCTGCCATAACGACGTCTTTACCGAGCAGCTCCGATAGCCGTTTCGCAACCGGCTTCATTGATGCCTTGGGGTCGGCCTTGCCTTTGGGTCTGCCGAGGTGACTGGCCAGAATAAGAGAGCCGCCTTCTTCGAGGACCTTTTTGATACTCGGCAGGGCCGCGACGATTCTTTTGTCACTGGTGATATTGCCTGCTTCATCGAGCGGGACGTTGAAGTCCACCCGCATAAATACCTTTTTGCCTTTAACGTCTATGTCGGCTATCGTTTTCTTGGCCATAATGGTCTCCTGTGTTCTCTTCTAAAAACGTCGCCCCATTAATACTGCGGATTTCTGTTGATGAGATATTTTGCCACAACGGTATTTAATCTGCCTTGTGAAGGTTCGTTCCGGGCGTAGCTCTCGAGAATATCCAGGTCGGTTTTCCAAACCTCATCACCCGGTGCCAGTAAAAACAAGCTGTTCGGTTCATAGGTGTCATAAAGCCGGCCATCCTTGTAATAGTAATGAGAATTACATGTCTCTGTGGGATAAGCCCGCATAAGCGGTGGGAAATCTTGGGGCGAAAACCATAGCTTGATTTCCCGTTCAGCTTCAGCGTATGTGGCTGAAGTATGTATCAAATTGTCCATTCGATTGCCGATGATATTGCCATTTGCGTCTTCGATCGGAACCACAGTCCCGAGCGATCTGATACAGCCGGGTTTCCCGTCTCTTGCCTGGTGCGGGTTAGTCGGGCCTGCTATTGCCCTTATGGTCGACAGGATGCCGGGACCCTGATAGACAATCGCAATTACCCTGCGCTTCCATTTATCCTGCTCAGGATAATGAATCACGCCGGTAATGTAATTGAGCAGCGGCTCATAGAAAGCTTTTCCCTTGTGTTCAGCGTAGTGTTCTTCTGCGAGAAACCTGTTGACGTTGACAACCTTGGCAGCGGCAAAACGTGCTCCAGTATGAAATTCCGACAACTGAGAAAAGATAAATCCTGTGAGGGAATTCTTAAGGGCGTCCGGCTTGATGAGAACAAGTATCTGTTCGAGCTGCTTTTTATCCATCGTTTAAAACCTGCTTAAAAGGCGCCTTGTAAAATATGAAAAGGACCCACCCCAATAGAGACAGGTCCTTTTGTTAACTTTACATCTTAGCCATTTTTTCCATTATATCGACGGTGCGGTTCGAGTAGCCCCACTCGTTGTCATACCAGCTTATCGCTTTAACGGTTTTGCCCTTTACTATTGTAAGCAGTGAATCGAAGATGCTCGAAGCAGGATTGTTGACGATGTCACTGCTGACAATCGGCTCGTCGCAGTAAACGAGGATACCTTTCATCGGGCCGTCGGCTGCCTTTTTCATCGCGGCGTTTACGTCGGCCACACTTACGTCCTTCTTGACGTTGACGACAAGGTCAACGATACTGCCTACCGGTATGGGGACGCGAATTGCGAAGCCGTCTAATTTTCCGTCAAGCTCCGGTATGACCTTGCCGATTGCCTTGGCGGCGCCCGTGCTTGTCGGAATCATATTGACGGCAGCGGCCCTTGCCCGACGCAGGTCCTTGTGAATCTGGTCTGCTACCTTCTGGTCGTTGGTGTATGCGTGTATGGTTGTCATAACGCCGTTTTCAATGCCGAACGTATCGTTGAGAACCTTGGCGATTGGCGCAAGACAGTTTGTCGTGCAGCTTGCGTTGGAAACGGTCTTTGTGTCTTTTGTGAGCTTGTTGTCGTTGACGCCCATCACGATTGTCGCCTCGATATCGTCTTTTGCCGGGACGGTGAGGACGACTTTTTTGGCGCCTGCCTTGATGTGGTCGCCGTAACCGCCTTTTTCGGATTGATTACTTCTGAACAGACCCGTCGATTCGACGACGATATCGACGCCCATATCCTTCCACGGCAGTTCCGCCGGGTTTTTCACCGCGAGGACCTTTACGGTCTTGCCGTTTATCACGAGGTCCGAGCCCTTCGCCTCGACGGTGCCCTGCCATTTGCCTTCGACGGTATCGTATTTGAACAGGTGCGCCAGCGACTTTGCATCCGAGAGGTCATTGATAGCGACCAGTTCGAGATTGCCTTTTTTTTGCATAAGTATTCTTGTTACGGCTCTGCCGATTCTGCCGAAACCATTTATTGCAACCTTTGTTGCCATTTCCGAATCTCCTTTTTTCAACTAATATTAAAATTAAAAAAGTTTATCCGCCTCCAGTAAGGGACGCCTAACGGCGTGTGGCGGGTTTCTTTGCGCAATTGAGCGTCCGGCACAGCTTTGAGCGGAACGCAGAGGGCGTAATGTATTTATATACGGGTGTTTTGTCAAGAGTTTATTGCCGGCAATTGGGATAGCCAGGGAACATCGTATCCCCCGCCTGAAAATTAACTTTGGAGCCAACCCGCAATAAAAATCGGCCATCAAACGTCTGTGACTATGGTTACGTGTTAATGTGAACGGTTCAGAAAGGAGCGTAAAATGACAAGAAAAATCATAGCAGGCGTCGCAGGATGCGTTTTACTGGCGGCAATTGCCCTGTTCGCCGCTGAAAAGGCACAGAAGAAACAACCCCCGGAAAAGCCAAAGCAGCAGGCAAAAGCTGTCGATGAGCAGCAAAAAGGCCTCCTCGACCAGCTAATCGTGGCCTACAAGGCCGACGACAGGGAGAAAATGGGCGAGATTATCAAAAAGATGGAGACCCGCAGAGACAAAATGCAAAAATTAGCAAAGCTCAACAAATGGCATCAGGGAGTGCATCGCAGATGGGCGCTTGCCGGCGTCGGCGGGGGGCGCGGCCGGCAAATGGCTGGCCCGTGTAGGGGTCCCGGCTGGCAGCAAATGCCCCGCGGAGCTCAATCTTGTCAGAGGCCCTGTTGTTGGCAAGGTGCAGCCGCTTCAGCCGGATGGGGACCGCAGCCCGGTATGCAAAGACCTATGCACAGAGGAGGGCAACAGCCTGGCGGATTTGGTTGGCAAGACGGTATGGCCGGCCGGGGAGCAATGGCTGGAAGACCAGGTCAGATGCGCGGCTGGGGACAGCAGCCAGGCCAGTTCGTGCCGATGTGGCAATGGAGACAAGGCCCCGGAGCTAATATGCCTCAGAACTGGAATATGCCCGCCGGCGGTAAACGACAAGAGAACATCCCGCCCGCCGACTGGGGCTGGTAAAAACTCAACGTACCTCCTCCCGAACTCACCAAACTTTCTGTTAAAGGCGGTGTGCCCGTCTTAGGCACACTGCCCCTTTTTTTTACAGTCGCCCTGGTACTTGAATCGTTTCTAATTATGATTAAAATTACCGGCGGGCCGTGCAATGCGGCTCCCTCTTAAATTTCGTGCGGGGTCGGTTTGGGTGTGGCCACCCCGCACTATTTATTTCCTGTCGTAGGGCGGGGCTTGCCCGCCCTCGAATGTCGTTGTCGGGGGCCCCGCCGAAGCAAACCTCTTTTTTTCATTGTGAAGCTGCCCCTGTTCTGATATAATACTGCCGTATTGGGAACGAGGAATTTTAGGGCATCTAACATAAATGAAAAAGACACGGACTGACACTGTTCTTTTTAGACACGGATTAACACGGATTTACACGGTTTTTTATTTTTTCCTCTGTGTCCTCTGTGTGCTCTGTGGCTAAAAACTCTGTGGCTTTGCCTCTTTAGGAGGAAACGTTGATGAAACATTTGGTTTTAGCGATTCTGATTATCGCCTCTCTCTATCCAATTGCAAACGCCAAATACTCCGGCGGCTCCGGCGACCCTAACAACCCTTACCAAATCGCAAACGTCGCCGGTAAGTCCTGAAACCATTGCCTGCGATAATGCGATTACTTCTGGTTCTGTTCTTGGAAATCTTGCCATAGTTGAAACTCCTTTCAAAAACTTTTAAAAATTTAAAACATTATTCTCCCCGCCCACTGCGGGGGATTTTTTTTGTGCATACAGTCCAAGAAGACACAAAAAGGCAGATATGAAATTTATTGCAGTCATTGTTTTTGCTTCGCTCACGATTGACTCTTCAAGTTTGGCTACAGTTTCATTGAGAGTTTTTATTGCATCCCCAATATTTGCACCATTCCCTAAAGAGATAGAGTTTCCTGCTGCAGGTTCAAAAGAATAGCGAGGCAATTTTGTATTGACGGACATGTATGATTGATATCCCATTATTAAAAATAAAATACAAAAAATAGCCCAAATAATTGAGAAGATAACGTTAGTGTTTACTTTCATAATTTTGCCTTTGCCATTTTTTACCTAACTCCATTAAAAGCAACGACTTATCAGCCTTTTTGCCTGTTTACAAAGCCACATTGTAAGCCAACAATGCCACGATGTAACCTTACAATTGCCTAATGTAAGCCTGCAACATCACGATGTAACCTTACAATGCCATAATGTAACCTTACAATGCCACGATGTAAAGCCGCAATGCCTCAATGTAACCTTACAATACCACGATGTATGCCTGCAATATCACAATGTAACCTTACGATGCCTTGATGTAAGGCGACACTGTCGCTTTGTAACTTTGCAATGCCACGATGTAAATTAATCTTACCACGAAGGACGCGAAGCTCACGAAGTTTTTAATATCAATTACCCTGTCTAAAAAAAATCCGTGTCAATCCGCGAAATCCGTGGTTGATTTTACAAAACCGCCATCACCGTATTGCTCGGCGAACCTTCGCCGGATTTATTTATTGCTATAACGCGACATTCGAGTTCAATTCCTTTCGGCTGTTCAACCAGCGTTGATTCTGTCTCAATTGCCGTTGCGACATCCTGCCACGCGCCTTCGGGTCGTTCCCGGCGACGAATGGGTCGATTTGAATGACCTTGACGCCCTTGTAGAAAACTGGCTGCTTGGCCTTTAGATTTATGATTATGAATCCTGATATGAGTAATGCCGCGAACAGCAGTTTTGAGCAGTAGAACAGTTGACCGCAGTTGAGCATTTACGTTTTATCTACTGTTCAACTTCTCACCTGCTCAACTGCTCTGTTGGCCAAAGGCCAACTACCGCCAGTTGGCGGGATAGAAGATTTGTGCGGCCGGGACGTTGAATTTCATCGACAGGGCTTCGACGAGGGCCTCGGCCCTTTTTATCTGCGAGTTGGTCGACCGAACGCCTTTGCCGTCAGCCACAAGACATATCCTGATGGTCCGGCTGCTGCCATACCAGCTATGGTCCGGTATGACCGACCACTGCTCCTGCCATTTCTCAGTTGCCTGTATCTGCCCGTCGCTGCCCCCTAATCCGTTGCATACAACGAAGTGGCAGTTGATGTCGTCGGAACTTGCCAGCCCCGACAGCGACGCTAACTGCTCGATATTGCCCGCCTTGGTCCCGCTGTAATATACCTCGACGCATTCCCACCGGCTCACCGACTGGTCAACGCGAGTGCTAATCGCCTCCCGTACTGTGTCGAGACGGTAATATGTCGAAAGACAGAACGGCCCCGCTGAAGGCGGGTGATTCCCCAGAGCCATCAGAACCACCGCGCCAGTCGTCATCGATACCAGCAAAACCACTAAAACTCTCGCTACCCTCGGCTGATTTGACATATCTGCTTCCCTGCGATAAAAAAATAAGAACACCCAGTCGGCAAAATTGCGCCTGGTTACATAAGAATTCATCGGCACCGGCCAACTTTTTGCTGTAATTTTTATGCGCGGATTTCTTAAATTATTGTAATCTGCAAAACCACTCACAGATTCTCGCTCTCAACGTCGCAGAAAATCTCTTGACCTGCCCCGCTTCGGCTGTTAAACAATCACAACGGCTCCGTTGGCGCTGCGAAGAAAACAGCTCGTCAATCGCCCACAATGGACACGGATGCCGTCAAGAGAGTCCAATAAAACAGGAGATATGAAAATGGCTTCCAAATGGAGACCTTTAACCCCCGCCCAAATCAATAAACTTACCGCTCAGGGATGCACCTCCTGCGACTGGTCAAAAGTGCAGGCAGCCGAAGGATTTGACCCTGAACGGGTCAAAACCACCCACTTTTCAGGCGACGTCCGCCTGGGACTGTTCCAAAAGGACGTCCGATTCTGCGGCGGCCTTACAAGACCCACCGGTATCTCATACGCCACCATTCACAACTGCTACATCGGAGACAACGTCTATATCAACCAGATTAAAAGCTACATCGCTAACTATTCGATTGAAGACGACGTCATTATCGAAAACGTTGACCAGTTGGCTGTCGATGGCCAAACTACCTTCGGCAACGGCACCGACGTCGCCGTCATCAACGAGGCCGGCGGAAGGGAAATCCCCATCTACGACCAGTTATCAGCACAACTGGCCTATGTAATCGCTCTTTTCAGGCACCGACCGAAGGTCATTGAAAAACTGCGGGCGATGATTGACCAGTATGCCGATTCTGTCAAATCCTCTATGGGGCTTGTGGGAACGGGGGCGAAAATCATCAACTCCAGAATCATCAAGAACGTCAAGGTAGGCCCCGCCGCAACCATCGAGGCCGTAAGCCGCCTCGAAAACGGCTCCATCAACAGTTGCCCACAGGACCCAATCTATATAGGACCCGGCGTTTTCGCCCATAACTTTATTATCTGCTCCGGCTCGAAAGTAACCGACGGCGCCATCCTCGCCAACTGCTTCGTAGGCCAGGGTGTCGAGCTTGCCAAACAGTACTCAGCTGAAAACTCCGTCTTCTTCGCAAACTGCGGTGGTTTCCACGGCGAGGCCTGCTCCATCTTCGCAGGACCATATACCGTCACGCATCACAAATCCACCCTCCTTATCGCCGGCCTGTTCAGCTTCCTCAACGCCGGCTCCGGAACCAACCAGAGCAACCACATGTATAAGCTTGGCCCCGTCCATCAGGGCGTCGTCGAACGCGGCTCCAAAACCGCAAGCGACTCCTATATGCTCTGGCCAGCAAAGGTCGGCGCTTTCACCGTCGTTATGGGCAGGCACTACCGAAACTCCGACACTTCAGACCTGCCCTTCTCATACCTCATCGAGCACGAGGACGAAAGCATCCTCGTCCCAGGCGTCAACCTCCGAAGCGTCGGAACCGTCCGAGACGCCAGAAAATGGCCAAAACGAGACAAACGCAAAGACCCCAAAAAACTCGACCTGATAAACTTCAAACTCCTCAGCCCATATACCATTCAAAAAATGCTCAACGGCCTCGAGATTCTTAGAAACCTCAAGGCCACCAGCGGCGAAACAAGCGATTATTTCACCTACCATAGCGTCAAAATAAAAAGCTACGCCCTGGACAGGGGTATTAAATTCTATCAAATCGGAACGGACAAATTCTTAGGCAACTGCCTCATAAAACGACTCCAGGACGAAAACCCCTCCGACACCCGGCAGCTCCGCTCGGCGCTCAAACCCCAAACCGACGTCGGCCCCGGCAAATGGATTGACCTGGCGGGGATGTTCGCCCCGGAACAGGTCGTTGCAAAAATACTCGACGACATCGAATCCGGAAAACTGGAAAATCTCGACCAGGTTACCGATGCACTTGTCTCGGAACACGAAAAATATCCGGAATACGAATGGGCCTGGGCCGCAAACGTCCTCCAGCAGCGGCTCGGAAAAACCATCGACGCCATCGACCCCGACGACGTCATCGAGATGATTAACAAATGGAAATCCGCCGTCGTCGAGCTTGATAATACCCTCCAGGCCGACACCAATAAGGAATTCGTTGCTGCCGCTCAAATCGGCTACGGAATCGATGGCAATCTCGCTGACCGCGCGGCGGACTTCGCCGCTGTCCGCGGGACCTTCGAGGAAAACAGCGTCGTGAAGGACATAAAAAAACACATCGAGGATAAAACGCGGCTCGGCGACGAGATCATTCGCCGAATGCAAAAAATTCGTTAACGCTAACCCAAAACCCAATACCATTAGGAGGAAGTTATGAGAGTCATAATTCAGCCCGGCTACGAGCTTGTCTCGAAATGGGCCGCAAACTACGTCGCCAAAAGAATAAATGAATTCGCTCCAGCCGAATCGAAACCATTCGTCCTCGGCCTGCCCACCGGCTCATCGCCCCTCG
>JBDRMP010000128.1:0-11524 GCA_043811995.1 Planctomycetota bacterium | reverse complement strand
CAATTTTACGGTTTGTTCAGCCCGTCGGATTTGAGCCAGGCAATTGCCTCGCCGGTTTCGGTGAAGAGCCGCACCTGAAGCGAGGCGAGGAATGATGTGTCCCTGAAGAATGCGAATGCCTCGCTCATTTTCGGTGCAGGGTTGAATAAGATGGCTATCTTGTCTTCGGCGGTAACGCCAATCTGTTTGAACATCCCGGGCAAATCGTCGACCTGCAGTATGGTCAGGCCGTGCTCAATCTGCTGATGGTCAACGAGGAACCTGTGCGAGCCGTTGCTGCGTCCAAGTGCAAGGGCTTCTTCGCACATTTTCCTGGTCTGGTCCCAGTTGGCTGGACCGGACGTTTTTACCGACACGATGCCGTCTTTTTCGAGATAGTCAATCTTCCATTCCATTAGCTGTATCACCTGTTGAGAACCTTTTCCGGCCTCGTTTTTCTCAATATAAAAGCCGAGACCGACTGCCGTCAAGGATTAATAAAAAAAATGGAGAATTTGCTCTGCGTTACTTTTATGATTTGAGTTGAACGTTTGTCCTGTCAGTTTTTCCGGAAGCGAGGGCGACGTATCCGGCCTGCAGACCCGATAATCATTGGAATATTTAAGCCATTTTCCATCAATGCAGCGTTGTTTAAGTCCCGAAACCCCTTTGTCGATACACTGCTTATGTGTCAAACATATATGCGTGTGCCCGAAGGGAGGCGACGCTGACAGTTTATTTTAGAGGACACCCAAATGAACACAAAAAAGAAATCGGTGACAAATAACAGAAAAGGCGCCGCTCTGGTGCTGGTGATGTTTATAGTTACGCTGCTGATGATAGCCGGTATGGGATTGATGTATATGGGCCAGCAGGTGCGTGTGCTTGCCGTGCGCGTGTCGCAGGATACGGCAAGCAGAATCTGCGCCGACGCCGGACTGGAGAAGGCGATTAGCGCAATGAACGCACAGCTTGCCGCGGGCACGCTCGACGACGACGACCTGCCTGTGTCGATTGGAGAAACCCTGCCCGCCGCGGAAGGCGCGTTTTCCTACAGAATCACAAAAAACGCCGACGGCGAATACGTCGCCGTCTCAAGTCGGCGCACGCGGCGATTTCCGAAGGACCATTGTGGCCGCCCTCTACAGAAAAAGAAAACCATACTTTGACTACGGTCTTCTGGTCAAAGACAGCTTTGACGTGCTGCCCAGTATGACTATGTCGGCCTATGATTCAAAAGACCCTTCTGCTACTGATTTGCGATTTGAGAGTGGGACGCTAAACACGGCGTCCAGTTCAGTCAATATCAGGGTCGGCACCGTTGTCAACGGCGACCTGTTCTGCGGAGTCGGCGGCGACCCGTCTTCGGCTATTAAAGTCGCTGGAACCTTAAACGGCAAGACCTACGCCCTCACAGAGGAGCCGGAGGGCGTGGAGCCGGCGATACCGGCGTCCCTGCCTAATAAAGGCAAGAACATATCTGTAAAAGGCGGAACAATCACAATCACGCCTGCCGACAGCGGCGTGTATAGCACTATAAATATAGATACTGCGGAGAACAAGCCGGGCAAACTCATCGTCGATGGCGGCACAGTCACCTTGGGCGTCAAAGAGTCTATGAGTTTAAGCAATAACGCTGAAATCGTCGTCAAAGAGGGTTCGACGTTGATTATTTATGTCGGCGGCAATGTCTCTTCCGGCACCAGCGCAAGCATCTCGTACGCGGGGACCGTCAAAGACCCCACCCACATCCAGATATATGGAACATCTAAGGGCTCGAAAAGCTGGGACATCAATGCGAAAAATGACTTTGTTGGTGTTATATATGCTCCAAATGCTAATCTTAAAGTGCACGCCGAAGGAAATATATACGGGGCGGTTATGGCAGATAAAGCGGTTTTCTTGAGCATCACTGGTTATTACTATGACGTTAACCTGCAGCGGGCAACAAACATTGCTTTGAGTGGCCCCGGTAGCTATGTCACTAAGCGATGGTCAGAATCAACTGTGGGAGAAGTTCCCGACTGGGCTTACTGAAACCGCGTGTGCCTTTGTGCGTCAAAACACTTCGTAGTTAATTGTGCGTTTTCGCCGATGACCCTACGGTCAGCGTCTGCGAGCCGTTGTTGAGCGTCAGCATCATATGCACGGAGCGTCCGCTTCGCTTAAAAACACAACTTGTGACGTTTGAGCAGACGGTATTGATGCTTGTTGTTTCCCTCGGGTCCAGCCGGCCGTGCTCAACGTGAAGAGCATTATCCTGATAAAAGAACCGCGTGTATTGGTCCAGCTCCGTTGAAGAATCGTCCTGGTAGTAACAGACCTCAACCCAGTCCCCGTCCGGGTCTATCTGCAGTTCATCGTTGCTCGATTTTCGGACGATAGAGTCAAACATCCTCTTTACCATGTGACCATTGGTAAACACATCTGAGTAAACGCGGCCATACATTACGTTCCAGCCGCGCTGGCTGTCTGCAAGCACTCCTGATACGCTCAATATCGCAATTGATGCGATTGCGACCGCAGTTGTCATTTCGATGGCCGATATTCCGCGATTACGTCTGTTTTTATTCATTTTTATTCCGCCTAAAATTCGGTCCGGCTTTGCTTGGCCGGATATTAAGTCGATTTGTTGACGTAGGTCGTCAGTTGATAGGACTTGTTGGCATCCGCAAGGACGTTTGTTCCGCGACCGGAAAGGTCCCACTTGACGATGACGTTAAGGGCCTTAAGGTCTGAGCCGACGTCCTTCCAGGACAGCGTCGCGAAATAGTAAGAGCCGTCGATGATGATTCTGTAGCTGCCTAATGCGGTAAAGCCGGACGGGGCGTTCGGTCCGGAACCGGCGCTTATATTCAAGTCAGGGCTAAACGTCGTGACGGGGTTGAACGACGCTTCGCCGTCTTCGCCGGACCAGCCCTCGCAAAGTAATGATGCCATCCGGACGGCTGTTGTGTGTAAATTGGCTTTGCGGGCGTCAAGGGCGGCGTAATACCGGTACGCCGAGGTCCCGATGACTGCGACGACGAGAATTACCATCGCAATCATACCCTCGACAATCGTAAAAGCCCTTCTCGTTTTGGTCTGCCTGTATGTCTTCATTCGCTTCATCCTCCCTCAAAGATACACCCAAACGTTGGATAAATTTACCAATGATGAATAGTCCCTGTTTAAAGGAAGCGGCTGCGAGGGTGCAATGTGCGTCTATCCAAACTATACGAAAAAATTCATAAAATCAAAAAAAAGGGATTAACGCGTGCTTTTCCTTCTTTTTGCCGGAAAATCGGGTTTTGCAGGGTTAAGGCATTAATTTTCCGATTTCAGCCAGGCAATGGCTTCATCGACGCTTGAGAATTGCATAACTTTAATTGACATAAGAGTTGCCACATCCTTGAAGAACCTGAACTCGCTGCTGTGGGCCGATGTGGGGTCATATACAGCGGCAATCTTGAATTCGCGACCGACGACAGAATGACATTCGAGCGGAAATACCGCGAGCCGATAAACGCGCACCCGACGGCCAAGGTGATGATTAGCACAAACCAGTTGCCAAACTTTACGGACAAGAGCAACGGGATATGGCGACGGCTGTTGTTTGTGCCTTTCGACAAGACGATACCCGTTGAAGAGCAGAACCCGGAATTGACTAACGAGATGGCGCAGGAATTGCCCGGGATATTCAACTGGGCATACGAGGGATTGCGTAAGCTGATGGCGGACTGCAGATTCGTCGAGCCGAAGCGGTGTAAGATTGCCATTAACGAATACCGCAGAGACACAAATCCGGCTCGCGTGTTCCTCGAGGAAAATTACGTTGAAGGATTCGAGTTTGACGGTATCCCCTGCGGCGAGGTGTATCAATCTTACACCGCCTGGTGCGTTCAAAACGGCTACCACCCCTTAAACGCCAGCAACTTCGGAAAAGAAGTAAAACGAACGTTTAATAACATCCACAAGGAACATTCCAGAATTGGCATAGGACGCATTATGACCTATGTAGGATTGTCTTTGAAAGAGGACTCCGAGGCAGCTATGGGTTTTACAAAATGGTAATAGTGGCAATAGGACTTTCTTATTGTTTCGTTGAAAATCGAAAGAGGTTATGAGTAGAGAAAAAGATAGGAATTTGCTATTGCCGATATTGACAGCGTGATAAAATACGGCAAGATGAAATTCTGTAAGAGGACAGCAATATGCCGAAAATAAAGTACGCATTGGAAAAAGGCGGGCCAAAACGGCTTGAGGTTTCCTATAAGGGAAACTGGAAGGACTTTACGATTCGTCTGGACGGAAACGTTATCGGGACGGTAGCCGGCTTCGAGGAGCTCAAGGCAGGTCAGGAATTTATCCTTGAAGACGGCTCTATCCTCAAGGTTAAATTCAAATTTCCCTGTCTTCGGCTGTTTAGAAACGGTCGACCTTTGCTGTCTTATGACCCGGCCCAACAATTGAGTTATGTTTATAAGATAATATTTTTCTTCGGAGTGGCGAATCTTGCTCTTGGTTTGTCTGGAATTCTGCTTCGTACTAACCTGGGAAATCTGCCGCCCGCGGGCTTGTTGTCCATTAGTGTAGGTTGCCTCTTTCTTCTGCTTGGCTTTTTCGTAATGCGAAGGTCATTGATTGCGCTGACCATTGCTGCAGGAATACTTGTTCTTGATATGGTTCTCACAATCTTTTTTCCTCCAAACTTTCCCCGATTTGTTTTAATAATAGGTGTTATCTTCCGAGCGCTTGTTCTGCTTGTGATGATTGTGGGCTTCGGCGCAATCAAGGCCCTCAAACAGGGTCAGCCACAAAATCCTGTTTCTTGAGCAAGACGAAGTTAGTTCGCGAGTTTGGTATCGACGAGGCGTTTGATATTGGCGAGGTCGGCGGGGATTCGTTCAGGTGGCGGCAATCCTGGCAGAAGCGTCTTTTCCCGCAGTTTTGCCGCCAGCAGGTGATACTGCCCGTCCGTGACGGCACAATCCGCTGGAGATGGTCGGCCAGATGTTGTTTATCGGGGTAATTTTTCATTGCCGGGGCATACGGGGGAAGGTAGATTATATCGCAATTATGATAATCGGCGTGATGACGGCCAATATGCATCTGCAGGGTATCGGCTCGCTTAAGCAAAAGCGCAGCATCGTGAAAAGCGTCATTGGCCGGCTGCAAAGCCGGTTCAACGTATCCATTTCAGAAGTTGACCACAACGACAGCAAGCAAATCGCCACCCTCGGAATCTCAATCATCGGCAACGACAAGCCCTTCATCGAAAGCCAGCTCGAGGCCGTCGCTCATTTTATGCGCAACGACGGCCGATTCTACCTCGGCCCGGTCGAACGCGATATTTTCGGCGTTTAGCACAGTTTTTAGGTTTCTGTGGCGGCAAAAATATCCCAAAAAAGACCAAACCGTAGCAAAACGGTAACAATCCTCCTGTAAATTATTGGTGTCGAAGAAGAGTTTTTTTTGATACCGTATTATTGAAAGGAGTGACTTATGGGAACACTTAAGAATGTCACAATCAGTTTTGTGACGGCGGCGATTCTGCTTGTCTGCGGCGTCGCTTCGGCCGCCTCGACGAGCGAGCTTCTGCAGCAGGGTCTTTACGCCGAAGAGGTCGAGGGCAACATTGACGCGGCCATCGAAAACTACCAAAAGGTCATCAACGACAGTTTCGCTCCGCGAAACCACGTCGCCCAGGCCCTTTACAGGCAGGGTATGTGCTATCTCAAAACCAGAGACGAGCAGGCCGCAAGAACGATCCTCGAAAAGCTCGTCAACGAGTATGCCGACCAGACCGAAATTGTGGAAAAGGCGAAGCCGGTTCTCGATGACCTGATGGATTTCGACCCTGCCGCTTTTATGCCGGCGGACACGCTTGTTTACGTGGAGCTTGGCAGCCCCGGCAAACAGGTTGAGACCGTACTCAATATGCTTAAGGGCACGCCATACGAGAACCCGCTTGCCGCCATAGGCGGCGGGGCGCTTGGCGCGGCCCCGGGCCAGAAGTCGCCCGCGGATATTGTGGCTGCCTTGCTCAATCCGAGTATGATGGCCGAGTTCAAAAAGATTCGCGGCTGTGCGATTGGCGTTACCGGTATCGCCCAGAACAATCCGCCTATGATTGCGGTGCTTTATCCCGGCAAAAGCGATGCCCTGAGAGGCCTTATTATGGCTGGGTTAAATATGGCGGGAACACCGGGTGAGGCGATTGAGGGCATGCAGTCCATCAATATCCAAAATGCCGCCGGAGCGGCATACGATGACAGGGTAATTCTGATAGCGCAGCCGGCCAGCCAGCTCCAGTGGTGTGTAAAGCAATATAAGGGGCTTGCTTCCGAGCCGACTCTGGCTTCGAGCAATCCCACGTTTGCCAGGTTGAGCAAAAAACAAAGACAAAACAACGCGATGACCATCTGGGCGAATGTCGATGAGGTTTACTCCGGCCTCCTGAAACAATTTCCTCAGGGCGGTATTCCACAGCAAATTACATGGGCCAACGCCCTTTTCGATTTTTCCAATATCGATTATCTAACCATGTCCAGCTCGATTGAGCAGGATGGTCTTTTTGACACTATCGAAATCGTGTTCAAAGACGGCCACCAATGCCTCGCGTATGATTTGATTCGGACTCCCAATATAAACAAGTCCGCCTTGCAGGCCGTGCCCTCCGATGCGGTCGCCCTCGCCAGTTTTGCCTTGTCCGACAGCAATATGCAGGCCGCTACTGTGCGCTCGCAGATTAAAAATATCACCGGTCTCGACATCGGACGGGAGATTTTCGCCAACGTCGAGCAGGTTACCGTATTTGCCGTGCCGCCCAGACAGCCGACTCCTTTCTTTCCGGCTTATATGGGACTGGTGGTCACGAGTCATAATCCTCAGCAGACGCGACAGATTATCGCGAGGATATTCGGGGCCGCCAATACGATGCTCGCCGGCCAGCCAGCGGACGCCAATAATCTGTTCCCCGGCCGATACCGGATTGGAATGGTTAAAAACAATCCAGTTGACTGCTACATCGAACAGGCGGGTAACGCCACCATCCTTTCGCTTAATCCGGAGGTTGCACGGGCTGCCGTCGCCGCCATTAAAGACGGCAACAACGTCTGCTCCGCCGGGCCTTTGGCTGGGGCGGTAAGCAAGCTGCCGCCTTCCGCAAGCAAGCTGATTCTGGTTAACGCAGGCGGCGCCATTCGGCTCGCCGCGCCCGCGGTAATCGAATCTTTTGGTGAGGCCGACCGTGACACTCTGCAGAATAATCTCAACCAGCTTGCTCTGGCTTGCGACAGGACGACCGTCGAGCTTCGCACCGACGAGCAGCTAAACAGCTTGACCGTCAATTCAAAACTTACGGGATTACCCCCTCTCAATCAGCTTTTTGGTCCCGTTACTCAAATCGTCCAGACCGTCGAAAAGGCCAAAAAGCAGGCCGCAGCCGAAGAGGCGAAAAGACAGGCCCCGGCTACCGTAAAACAAACGCCCGCCTCGCCGGTTATTGACGGCAACGAAGATGACGTCTGGGCCGTCGCTGAAAAGAACAAACTTGCCAATGTAGTGTATTCGCCGCCTTCTTCGTCGAACGACATCTCAGCCGGCTACAAAATAATGTGGGACGCAAACAATCTCTATCTGCTCGTCGATGTCGCCGACGATGTATTAAAGAGCGATTCCGAGGAGTACTGGCAGGATGATAGCGTGGAGATCTTTATCGACGCCGATAACAGCAAGTCCTCCGAATACGGCGAAAATGATTACCAGTACGGCTTCAAATGGGCCAAAACCGCTCCGGCAGTTCAGGAAACCAGACACAATCGCACCGAGGGCGTCCAGTTTGCGATTGCTCAGGCCGACGCCGGCTACCGGATGGAAATCAGGTTCCCCTGGTCAACGCTCGGAACAAAACCCTCCGTCGGGGCCAAAATCGGTTTGGACGTTCACGTCAACGATGACGACGACGGCGGCGACCGCGATACCAAGATTACCTGGCGCGATAAGCAGGACAACACTTGGCAGAACCCGCAACTGTTCGGCAACGCTGAGCTGGCCGGTATGCTCGGCTGGTGGAAGCTCGACGAAACCGAAGGCACTATCGCCGCCGACAGCTCTGGTAACGGCAATAACGGCTCGCTGCAGGGTAATCCCGTCTGGCGGCCTCAAGGTGGAAAAATCGCAGGAGCGATAGAATTAGGCGGCAAAGGCGATTTCGTCAAAATCGACAACGAATCCGCTTTCGATGTCGTTGGCCAGATTACAATCTCCGCCTGGGTCAATATCAAATCCATCCCGCAGGAATGGACCGGCATTGTTACCAAAGGCGACTCCGCCTGGCGGATGTCAACAGAGTTAGCTAACAATGCGTTTCACTTCGGCGTCGCCCAAAACGACTATCTGAACGGAAAGGCCGTTGTAGGTTCGGGCCAGTGGCATAACGTCGTATGCGTCTATGACGGCCAAAAGATGAGCACCTACGTGGACGGCAAACTTGACGTTTCAAGGCAGAGGTCAGACCCCATCGGGACCAACGACTTCCCCGTCTGTATCGGAGAAAATATCGAGATGACCGGACGCTGCTGGAACGGCCTTATCGACGACGTCCGAGTTTATAACTATGCACTTTCAGAAAGTGAAATTACTGCTATTACCGCAGGTCGGTAAAAGGACGAAACTTGAAGTTTGGCAACGGCTTTATCACCGGGCGTAATCAGTTACAGTGGGTAGTGCTGCTGCTGGCGGCGGCGGTGGTGCTGCCCACTGTAAGCTTGCTCTGGTTTATGAGCAGGGTGGTCGCCAACGAACGGCTGGTCGTTCGGGAAAAGCTTGCCTCGCTCTATCAGGACAAGCTCCTCGATGCCGCCGCTGAAACCGAGACCCTCTGCGCCGACAGAATAAAAACCCTCGACGAAATTCAGCCGACCTCGAATCCTTATTCGATTTTAACACAGTTTGTTCTGGAAAAAGATTTTCAGGGCGTGGTCGTGATGGATGCCGATGGTGATATTGTATATCCGGCGTCGGTCAGCGTTGTTGTCGGCGGGGTCAGGCCGGATAACCCCTTGGCCGACGCCTGGCAGCTTGAATTCACCGCCCGGCAATACGCCGAAGCGGCAATAGCTTACGACAGGTTATCATTAGACGATGACCCGCACGTGGCAATCGCGGCAATTATGGGCAATTCCCGGTGTCTGTCCCGGCTCGACCGGCTAAACGATGCGGTTGAGCATTGCCAGAAAGCCGCCTTTACCGCGATTCCAAAAGATGCCGACCCCGCTCTACGGCTCGACATTGAAAACGCCCGTCTGTTGCTTCTATCCCTGCTAAAACAATCTGACCAGCCGAAAAACATTTCCGAAATTTTCCATCGAACCGTTAAGGAATTAATGGCTGACCTCTACAATCCCGCCGGCGACCGCGCTTTGCTGCCCGCCAACCAGAACCTGTTTATCGCAAAAAAACTCCTGCAGGCGATTAGTGATACTAATCTGCCTGCTGGTACGGATGCCGTTGAAAAATACAAGCTCGAAAAGCTTGTCAATGCCGAGGAATTCTCCATTTCTGTGGCGGAGAATCTCCGGCTGCTGCCCGCGCATTTCGACAGTTTCTTTCGCATTGACCTCGGCCAACAGCCGGTATATGGCATTCGCCACAGGACGCAATCCGCGACGTTGGTTGGTCTGCTCGATGAAAAGGGTATCGAATCGGCGCTTGCCGGTTACAGCAACACGTTCGCCGGTTCCGACTCGGCTTATCAGATAGTCGATGCTTCGGGCCGATTGGTTGCGGGCGTTGCGCAGCCGCAGGACAAGCCATTTGCAACCGCGCCTGTGGCCCAGTGTTTCCCGGGCTGGAAAGTGGAATTGTATTTTAAGGGAGGCGAGGTCTTTGAAAAGGCGGCCAGAAGGCAAATCGCCGTTTATATCTGGACCGGCGCCCTTGTGATACTGCTAATCCTCGCCGCCGGCGGGTTCGCAACGCGCGCCGTCGGCAGGCAAATCCGGCTCAACAAAATGAAAAACGACTTCCTCGCCACCGTCTCGCACGAATTAAAAACGCCGCTGGCCTCGATGCGTGTCCTCGTTGATACACTGCTTGAAGGCAACGTCAAGGACGAGGCCCAGTCCGAGGAATACCTCCGCCTCACCGCAAAGGAGAACGAACGGCTTAGCAGGATGATAGATAACTTCCTGACTTTCTCGCGGATGGAGCGAAACAAAAAGGCCTTCGAAATGACGCCGGCGAACCCCGCCGCGATAGCAAACGATGCAGCAGAGGCGGTCAGGACAAAATATGCGTCGCACAATTGTCAGTTTGCGGTTGATATCGCGGAGAATCTGCCCGAAATATCAGCCGACCACGATGCGATAGTCACCGTTCTTGTCAACCTTCTCGACAACGCCTGCAAATACACCGGCGACCTGAAGCAAATCGCATTGAGGGTATTTGCTGAAAATGATAATGTCTGTTTTGCGGTTTCGGATAACGGGATTGGTTTTGCCCGCAGACATATACGAAGGATTTTCGACAGCTTCTATCAGGTCGATAGCTCCCTTGCCCGAAAAGCTGAGGGTTGCGGACTTGGCCTCAGTATAGTTAAATTTATCGTCGATGCCCACAAAGGCAAAATATCGGTTGACAGCAAACCCGGAAAAGGAAGCACATTCACAGTAAGGATTCCCCTTTCCGCGAGGAGCGCTGATTAAAGGATTATGATATGAAGACGGTTCTTATAATTGAAGACAATCCCACAATGGTGCGTGCCCTTGAGGACAATTTCACAATGAAGGGCTACAGGGTCAAGACGGCCGTTGACGGCGAGCGGGGTCTGGCGGCGGCGCTGGAAAGAGGGTCGGACCTGATTATCCTCGATATAATGCTGCCCAAAATCAACGGCTTCGAGATTTGCAGCCAAATCCGTAATAAAAACATCAATACGCCGATAATTATGCTCACCGCCAAGGACCAGGAGCAGGATATTGTTATGGGCCTAAACCTCGGTGCGGACGATTACGTTACAAAGCCGTTTAGTATAAAGCAGCTTCTTGCGCGGGCCGAGGCGCTCCTTAGGAGGACGCAGCAGCCCGAGCCGGACGTTTATCAGTTCGGCGATTTTAAGCTGGACGTCGCGAAAGAGAAACTCTCTCGTAATGATGTTGAAGTGCCTTTAAGCCCGAAGGAATTCAAGGTGCTGCATCTGCTTGTGAAAAGGCAAAGCTCGGTTCTGACTCGCGATGAGATACTCAGCAGCGCCTTTGGCAACGCTCGTTTCGTCAGCGTGAAAGACATCGACGGCTTCATAAAGGCCATCCGCGGAAAAATTGAGCCGGCTTCGAACAAGCCGGTCTTTATCCACACTGTGGTTGATATTGGATACAAATTTGAGCCCGCCTCGCCCGACTCATATCTGGCGAGTCGAGGCGGGCCGGTGTAGAGAATGGAAACGATTTTGATAGTCGAAGACGACCCCACGATGCTCCGCGGCTTGAAGGACAACTTCGAGTTCAAGGGCTATAAGGTCATAACCGCCTCCGACGGTGAAAAGGGCCTCGAAGCTGCGCTT
>JBDRMP010000127.1:0-11893 GCA_043811995.1 Planctomycetota bacterium | reverse complement strand
GTCTGTAATTTGATACAATTTCTTCTGCATGGCTACTCCTTTCAAAAAATATAATTGTTTATCTGGCCCAATTTTACACAAAATCAGGCCGGAGTAGCCATTGCTTTTTTCAACCTCCAACTATGGACGGGACAAGTTCAAATATGAGATATTCATATCTAAATTTTCGTTGGAATATAGACAGCACAAACTGTGACTGGCAATCTATTTCCCAGTTGGTCACTTTTCCTTGATAGGGTGTGAATTCACACTCGACAACTCCACTATCCCCCGTAGGGTCAAGGCGAACCTTGAGTGTTCCGGTGTCAACGCCGAGGTCTATACTGACCTGTCCGTCGTAACGCTGCCACAACTCCGGACTATCTGCGAATTTCCCTGTGGGCAAGTATGGTCCTTCTGCTGAAGCCTCACAAAGAAGGTTATTACGAAAATATTCGAGTATATCTTTTGCGAGTATCAGTTTTGTGCTTGGGTATGTATTTGTATCGGCGATTAGAAATTCATCTCGGCACTTCCAGTAAATGCCATTAAGTTTAGACTCAAAGAAAACAAGTAAACATCTTATAGCACCAAATAACTTATGTGATTCCGGATTGTCTTTTGCCTTGATGTTATTATTGTAATTGGTCTTAATCAAAGACTGGCACAAGCTTGTCCCAAAGCAGCTATTCTTTGAATCCCATTCATCCAATGGTAGTATGTCGCCATTTTCGGACAGGTAATATTTGCAGAATTTTTTCTTAAGGCTCTCCATCATGTCTGACCCATCCATCATCAGGCCAAAAAACAATAAGGGAGAACCATCTGACTTTAACTTCTCAAAATCCTTTAACATTGATTCATTAATATTCAGATCTATATCGCACGCCTGAGCATCAATTAGCAACGTGAAGAGATCTCCACAAAATCCATGCAGAGAACCTAGACTCGTGCCCGGCAAGTACCAGTAAAAGTCTTTGAGCATTTCTACAGTTCGGGTGAATAGTTCTATTGTCTTATATACTCGTTCCTGTTCGTTGGCCATTCTTACCCGCCTTTCATCGGGCAAAGTACAGCATACAATCAATCAGCATAATTGACAACCAATTCAGGAGAAGGAGAAACTTAATTTGTCTGCCTGTTCTTGACAACGAGTGCTGGTGTTAATCTTATTTCAATTTGTGTCAGCCGGCAAATTGCCTTTGGCAATGCCCCTAAGGGGCGGCGGATGAGTAGTGGGCATTCACAGATACGAGTATCGAGAAATGACCGCTGCGAATACGCCTCCCCGGCTGACTAAATCTGCGTAATCTGCGTCTGAAAAATCAGTGTAATCTGTGTAATCTGTGGCTAAAATTCTTCGTGTCTTAGTGTCTTGGTGGTTAGTACTTATCCACCGGCAGATAAATCGTCTGGCGGGGGTCCCGCAGATTGATATATTTCACGCCTGAAAGCGTTCCGTATTGCTGATAGTAAGTGTAAAGTTTGGCTAATTTGTCGTCGTCGGGGCTTTCGAGATGCCGCTGCCAGGCGCCGATTTCCGCCCCCCATATAATCTGGGTATTGTCTTTGCTGTAAAGCACTATGTGCGGCTCGCGTTTGTTTTTGCGGCCGTTGAAATTACTGACGTCAATGCGGTCGATTTCGCGCATAAGGGGCTTGTCTGGCGCCACCGCGGCATCCATACGTTCGAGCCGGCCAAGAACCGCCAACGCCGCCGCAAGGTCGTCTCCCTGCCAGACCTCGCCCGGCACGGCCGGCTTGCTGCTGAATTCAAGACCCGACACGGTTACAATAGGTGAATTACCGACAGGTATGTAGTCGAGGACTACCAAATCGGTATCGAGAAGAAATTTCTTTTTGCCGGTTGTTACCACTGCAATCGGCTTGCGCCATCGTCCGGTGATTCGAATGCTGTTGTGAGTTGTCTGCACCTTCACGTCCGCAAGCCACGGCACCATCCGAACAATATTTCGCTGGACCGTTGCGGCGGTATTCTCGTTGCCGCCGCCGTTGCCCGCCTCGGCCGTGGCAGCAGCATAAACCCTGTTCTTAATCTCTTCGCTGACCCATTCCGGAATGTCACTGACCAGCTCAATAGTCCTGCTCTCTGAGATGGTGGCGTTCTGTTTTTTTAAGAATCTGTCGAGAAATGCAAAGCCGGCCAGCACCGCGGCAAGCAGGCACAGGAAGAGCATCGTTTTCAGCAGGCCGAGTATGCTTGTCCTGTGTTTAATCCTTGTCCTTTTGGCAGGTCCCGGCCCGAATAACATACTCATACCCTGTCTTCGTCTTCTTGCAGCCACTTCTAATGCCCCCTGATTTCCGCCCTGCGGCTGTCGGCTTCAGCCAGGGCCTGCTCCACCATCCTCATACACAGCCGGCTCATAGGAATACCGGCCTTTGCCGCCGCCTTGGGTAAAAGCGAATGGCTTGTCATCCCCGGTATCGTGTTGATTTCGAGGACGTATGGTCTGTCCTCATCGTCGAGGATTAAATCGACCCGGGCAGCTCCCCGGCATCCGAGTGCACTAAAACAGTCCATCGCCGTTTTTTGTATTTCAGCCGTGAGGTCAGGATTATCTATTGTATCGAAGAGATATTCAGTCCCGTCGTCGATATATTTTGCGTGATAATCATAAAAGCCGGCCCGCGGACGTATCTCGATAATCGGCAGCGCCTCTTTTGCCAGAACCCCGACGGTCAGCTCTCTGCCTTTGATGAAACGCTCTATCATACAGTCGCCGAACTCCTGCGCACATTTCTCAGCCGTCTCGATAGCTGATTTTGGGTTGTCCACGATTGAAATACCGAAAGTGCTGCCCTCGCATAACGGCTTTACAACGTATTTTTCTCCCAGTTTACGAATTCGCTGCTCGATATCGGGACTTTTCTCGCCGGACTCGAACAGGATTGACTCAGGCGTCGCAATGCCCGCCTCTGCGAACCGTTTTTTGCTCGCCCACTTGTCGAATGCCAGTTGGCTGGCCTGCGTGCCGCTGCCTGTGTAAATCAGGCCTTTCGATTCTAAAATTGCCTGCAGGACGCCGTCCTCGCCGAACGTGCCGTGAAGCGCGATGAAGAAAACATCAATTGCTTTGTCGTCGAGAACGCTTAATTCGTCGGGTTTCACGTCCGCGACAACGACGTTTACCCCGGCCTGTTTCAGTGCCTCCGCAACGCACCTGCCGCTCTCGATGCTTATGTCACGCTCCCGGCTTACTCCCCCCATCAAAACAGCGATTTTTATCTGACCGGGCTTCGCAGGTGTCTTGAAGAACCTGTTCATTGTTTTTTTACCACGGATTAGACAGATTATACTGATTTTGATTTCTTTTTCTGTGAAATCTGTGAAATCTGTGGTTTATTTCCAGATTTCTATTTCAAGCTCCAGCTCGACGTTGAATTGTTTGCTGACCTTTTCTCTGAGCAGCTCAATCAGCCGCAGGACGTCTTTGCTGGTGCATCCCTTCTGCGCTATAATGAAATTGGCGTGCTTTTCGCTTACGACCGCTCCCCCAATCCGGAGGCCCTTGAGTCCGGCGCGGTCTATCATAGCGCCTGACGACATCCCGCGGAGGTTTTTGAATATGCAGCCCGAGTTAATCGTGTTCAATGGCTGGTTGTTCTTCTTGAAAACCCATATTTCCTTAATCGTTCGCGTAATCTGGTCCGGGTCGCCGGGGGTCATGTTCAATTTCGCTTCGATAATGAATTTAGCCGTAACGTTCGTCTTGCGGTAGTCAAACTGCAGTTCGGGCTTGCTTTTTTCGAAGACCTTGCCGTCTTTATCCATCAGCGTAACGGTCTCGACTACGGCGCCTATATCTCCAAAGTTGCCCCCGGAATTCATTCGCACCGCGCCTCCCACCGAGCCGGGTATGCCGGTCAATGGCT
This sequence comes from Planctomycetota bacterium, assembly GCA_043811995.1. GTDB lineage: Bacteria > Planctomycetota > Phycisphaerae > Sedimentisphaerales > Anaerobacaceae > Fen-1362. Next base: position 8,017 of record JBDRMP010000127.1, on the reverse strand, counting down.
CAAGCCCTGAAAGCCCTTTTTTGGCGCACATCAGCAGAAGCCGGCTAAGCTCCACGCCCGCGCCTGCCGCAACCTGACCGTCGTCGAATTTCATCCGGGAGAAATTTTCAGTCCGTAGCTGTATTACCGCCCCACGGACGCCCTCGTCGATTACAAGCAGGTTCGAGCCGTATCCCAGCACGTAAATCGGCACCTCGTTCTCGTTGCACCGCTTTACAACCTGCCGGAGCTGCTCGACCGCCTGCGGCCGAATAAAATAGTCCGCCGGCCCGCCCAGCCCATACCACGTCTCTTTTGCCAGGGGGTGCTTCTTTTCAACAATTTTCTCTAATCCTGCGAAAATATCCATCCGCCACCTTCCAGACGTCGCCCGCGCCCATTGTTACAACTACTTCTCCTTTGCGTACCTGTTTGGCTAAATAATCGCAGATTGCACCGAAGCCGTCAATAAACATCGCTTCGCTCCCTTTCGCCCGAATCCTGTCCGCCAGCACCTGCGCATTGACCTCTTTTTTTGACTCAAGCGAATCCCGCACGAAGTATATCTCCGGCACTATAGTTATATCGGCAAGTTTGAAGCTTTCGGCAAAGTCATCTAATAAAAATCTTGTCCGGCTGTATTGATGCGGCTGAAAAACACACCACAATCGCTTGGGCTTATAATGCTCCCTTATCGCCTTTAAGGACGCCCTTATCTCGGTCGGATGATGGGCGTAGTCGTCGAGAATGGTTATCCCGTTAATCTGTGCCTTGAGCATTAAGCGGCGGTCAACGCCGGTAAAGCCGGGCAATAATCGCAGGACCATATCCGGTGCGACGCCCGCGTTTGACGCTGCCGCTATGACCGCAAGGGCGTTGGCGACGTTGTGCCTGCCGGGAATGCTTGTTTTAGTTTGACCGAGCAGCTCCTCATTATGATAAACGTCAAACGCGTAAAGCCCGTTATTTTCTTCGACGTTATGGGCGTGATAATTACACCTTTTATCAAAACCAAAGGTCTCACCTCGCACCCTTGGGGGCAATAATTGAATTACCTTGGCGACGTTGGCATCTTCACCATTGGCAATCAGGACGCCGCCTGTTTTTACACCCAGAGCAAAATCATAAAACGCCTCGACAATTTCCGTCTCGTTTTGGTAGTAGTCCAGATGGTCCTGTTCGATATTCAAAATACAGCCAATCCGGGGCTTGAGATTCAGGAAGCTGCGGTCGTATTCGCAGGCCTCGGCCACGAACCACGGGCCTTCGCCTATGCCGGAGTTGCCGCCCAGTTGCGGGATGTCTGCTCCAACGATGAAGGTCGGGTCGAGGCCGGCTTGTCTTAGAACATAAGCCAGCCAGGCGCTTGTTGTGCTTTTTCCGTGGGTGCCGGATACGGCTATGCCTGAGTAAAAATTGAACACGCGGCCCAGCGCATCGGCGTATTTATAGACCTTTATGCCCTCTCGCCGGGCCAGCATCAATTCGGGGTTTTCCTCCCTTATCGCAGCCGATATCACAACGGCGTCGGCTGCCGGATTGAGGTTATGCTCCTTATGGCCGATTTTTACCTCGGCCCCCGCTTGGCGCAGCCGTTCGATTACCACGCTGTCGGTTTGGTCCGAGCCGGTAACGATTGCCTTATGTTTGACAAGCAGGGCGGCTAACCCGCTCATACCGATACCACCTACCCCTATAAAATGGAATCGTTTTTCCGCCAGTCCGTTAAAGCCGTTTGTAACCACTTCTCGCCCTCTACCGGTCCTTGTTGCCGGTTTCCATACTCCCGCGCTCGTTTCGACCATATTTCATCCCTGAATATTACCCGCCATCCTTATGGCGGACTTACCGCCCTTCCGCCTGTGGCGGACAAGTATCCGCGGTGATTTTATCACTTTGAAAAGAACAAAGGAAGAAAAAAGCGGATTCTCGATGCTCGATACTCGATGCTGGATGCTCGATGCTGGATGCTCGATACTGGATACTGGATGCTGGATGCTGGATGCTTGATGCTCGATGCTGGTTGCTGGTTGGGTCCCCTGTTTATAACCCAAAGGAGAAACCACTCGGGGATGACGCAAGACGTCAAAAAAAGCTTGTTTTCTATCACCATTTAACAATATAATGGTTCCGTAAGGCCGTCCCCGCTATTTTCTTTGAAAATAAGCTGCGGGGGTCTTCGCTGCGCTACGAGAAGGAGATTCGCACCTTTGCGTAGCGAAGCGAAGTCCTCGAGGTATGCCTCTTTGGATTTGCAAACTGAGGGCCCGTCAACATCGCCTAACGGCAAACGCCTGTATAAATAAAGAAAAATAGATGGCTGTCACTAATTATTACCCTTGATAGAGAGAAAGTATATGAATAACAACTCAACTACAAAGTTGGTTACCTATCGGACTTTGATTGTATCTATTATTTTAGTCTGTTTAAGCATTTTTATAATTTTTTTAGGTGTCGCCTTACGAAAACCTCCCGGAGAAAGACTTATTGATATTATAGGAACTATTTTGGAATTCTTAGGTGGAAGTTTGTTTGTTATTGCATCCGTTTCTTTAATTTGGGATTTGTTTCTTAAAAGAGATTTTCTGCATGAAATACTCGAGAAATCTGGGATATCTAGGGATATAAATCTTTGGGGAATAGAAAAAATCACCGATTCTTTTCACGAAGATATTGATTGGAAATCATTGATTCAAAACTCCAACAAAATTGACATTTTTTTTGCTTACGGTCGCACTTGGAGAAGTACGCACGAGGCTGATTTAAGGCAGGCAGCAGAAAACAAAGACGTTTGTTTCCGAGTAGTTCTTCCAGATCCAGATAGCCAACAGCTTCTTAGTGAGTTGGCTCGCCGATTTAATTTAACCACTGATGAAGTTAAACAACGTATTGAAGAAGCTTTTAACTTCTTTAGAGACATTAATCATAAAAATGATGAGCATGGAGCGGCCATAAAAATATGGTATTTACCCGAAAGTCCGGTTTTTTCTTTTTACTGTTTTGACTCAATCGGGATACTTGCACTTTATAAGCATAAAAAAGAAAGAGGCTCTGTGCCTACTATAGTTTGTAAAAAGGGAGGTTCACTTTACGAATTTATCAAACAAGAGTTTGACGTAATGATCGACACTGCTACACCTATGGCAAGACGTATTTTATAAAGGAAAAATATATGTCGAGTTATAAAATATCGGGCTTAAAAGTAAATATCGTAAAAGACGACATTCCTAAAAGCTTTGCACAATTAGCACACAAAGCAAAACGGCTGGCCTGTGACATAGAAACATCAGGATTAGACTGGTCTAAAGATAAAATCGGTACCTGTCAAGTTCATGTTCCTAACAAAAGCGTTATAGTTATACGTATTGGGTCTAAAAAACCAGACACTTTGCTTTCTTTGCTATCCGATCCTTATATAACAAAAGTTTTTCATCATGCTATGTTTGATCTGCGTTTTATTGTACATAGATGGAATATTTTTCCTAAGAATATTGTATGTACTAAGATAGCAGCTAAGCTTCTTGATAGAGAGCAAAGGGGGAAAAGTACCCTCAAAGCTCTTTTGGATGATTATTTAGGAATCACAATCGAAAAAGAACAACGATTATCCCAATGGGTGGATGTGAAATTAAGACGCCCACAAATAGAGTATGCCGCAAGCGATGTAATATATCTTTGGCCTTTATACGAGCGTCTAGAAAAGAAATTAAGATCTCGTAGTCTTCTGAATCTTGCACATAGATGTTTCAGGCATATTCCTACTCAAGTTCAGCTAGAGTTGCTTGGATACAAAAATATATATAAATATTGAATTGGGAAAAATAGGGACATTCAACTAATTTTTACAAACGCCTTTATAAATAATAAGGAAATAAGTATGGTGTCCCCGGATTTCGGATTTGCAAAAATTTGAAAAAGGTGAAATATGAGTATAGCAAAACGTTTCAATAAGTTATTTGGGATACAGATGAATATTGAAGAGGAGAGACAAAAATTTGTTAACAGAATAAATCAAACAGTATTTGAATACATTGATTCAGATAGAAATGTAAGGCATTATTATAATGAAATTTTTAATATACTATGCTTTGAGCTTGGCAAAAACGCCAACGATCTTTCTAAAAAACACTATAGGAGTTTTAGCTCTTATGAAAGAGTTGAACCAGAGATAAGAATTCTAACTCAAAATAATTTTACGGAAACATTACGTGTTCTTTGTATTCTATATGGAATTTACAAACAGCATAAATATGAAATAACAGACATACATAAAAGAATAGATGAATGTATTTCTTCGGCGATTGAATATTCTGCTTGCGACTTGGGGATTCGGTGGAAAGATGGTTTGTTTTATCCAAGTGGAGCTGAAGAACTGGATAAGCCACTTATAGAAGAACCTTTGGTTTGGTTGGATAAATATCCAAAGGAACGAAAAGATTATAAACGTGCCATAGAATGCTTTTTGGAAGGAAAGCACCTTGGGGATGTAATAAAAAATTGTTATTTAGTTGTTGAGGGCGTTACGAGAACCATTCTTGGAAACGATAAAACACTGGATAACAACAAGGATGCTTTGCTTGCACATGTTGGATTATCTGACGGATGGAAATCTATTTTGGGCGCTTATATAAAATACGCACATGATTTTCGGCACGCATCGGAAGATAGATATACCGCATCGAAAGAAGAGGCAGAAGCATTTCTGTATATGACAGGCCTTATTATTCGATTGCTTGTCACTAAACAATAGATATTGAACGTACTGCTAGGGACAGTCACCTATTTTTTACAAGGGCAAGATTCATCCGCCTGCTCCTGCAAGCGGTAAGCAGGGGGGTTGGTTGATTTTCAAAGAGCGCTTGCCGACGGAGGGGCAATTTTTTGCTTTTTTCACAATATTTCAGCGTCTTGTCGGGTATACAGACGACCATAACCTCCATAATAACAAGCAGTTAGGGCAATACAGAAAATTTCTATAAAAGTTCTATATTTATTGAACTTTGGTGGAGGATATGGTATAATACCGGGTTGCCGAGCCGGGAGCTCGGCGGAAGTGGTTTGGGTCCCCGCCAAAGGCATGCGGGGATCTACGCTACGCTTCGAGGGTCTTCGCAAAGCTACGAGAGGAGAGGATTATGAAGGTTAATCTATTGGAATGGCTGGAGAGTTTTTTCGTATGGCCTGTGATGGTTTGGCGGAAATGTAAGTATGGGGAGGCGTTTCGCAAAATTTACTTGGGCGAAGGGATATGGACGATTTTAGACCAGCCGGATTTCTATCGTCTGCGGCGTTTCAGATGGATTGTTTACGGAAGGGGATGTGGTTTGTACGCATTTCGATTCAAATTTGTCGGTCCGAAGGAGACAGTAATGCTGTCTATGCACAAGGAAATAATGGCCCCCCCAAAAGGCCGACTTGTTGACCACAGGAATTGCAATTCGTTAGATAATCGCAGGAGCAACCTGCGTTTCGCGACAAAAGCGGAAAATAATTGTAACAGGCGAAAGCGGAAAAATACCACGTCGCAATTTCTTGGAGTAAGCTTTGACAAGCGGAAAAGGAAATGGGTGGGTGCAATTGCACATAACAGAAAGAGGATTTGGTTGGGCAGATTTGACGACGAAATCGAGGCAGCAAGGGCATACGATGAAGCGGCCAAAAAGTATTATGGCGAGTTCGCGAGGTTAAACTTCCCGCCGGAGAGTGAGGAATCAAAAGCGTTGTTTGCGAGGATTGGCAAAAGGTGGGCCGGATTAAAGGGAGCGTTGGCGAAGATATAACCTGACCATCTGACCATCCCGGTAAGTTGCAGGCAAGCAATCAGCCGAGGGATTTGTGGCGAACTGCCTTTTCAACCCTCGTTGGTGGTGTCTTTTTGGCCGGGTTTTTGCTGAATGACCTCGTATTTTTTATCGACGACGGCCTGGAACTCTTTGGAGATGGCGTTATAGTCCAGAACGTCAACTCTAAAAGGCAGATTTGATTCCGCAAACTCCTCTCGCAAAAGCGCCCTGGTTCTTCGTTTGATTTTTTCTTTTCCGACAATCACAAGGTCGAGATCAGAATAAGGTTTTACTGTCCCGTTTACCCTTGAGCCAAATGCGCGGATTTCAAAATCTGGGACGAATTTTTGCAGGATTTGCCGGATAATAACCAGGTTATGTGGTTCAACATCAAGCATTTTTCTTTTCCAGGTTTTCCATAAACTTGCGTGCATCTATAGAGAAGGGGCCGGCCACTTCAAAAATCTCAACGGTCCGTTCTTCATCGTAGGTATGAGAAGTTTCATTTCGGGCATCGTGGTATTCCATCCATTGCTCCACGTTGCGGATTAGCTGATTTTCCGCTGCGAGACGAAACAGCTCGTGCCGGCTGATACCATCCACATAAACCGAACCAAGAACGATTTCGAGCCGTCTCTTCATAAATTTCCAGCACATTTCGTATGTGAACTCGAAGTTCTGGATAACGCCCGCCCTTATGGCATCTTTTGTATCGTCATCGTAGCCAGCCATTAAATCCTTGTTATTTGCGACTTTCAGCGTTCTTTCCAGGGATTCAACGGCCTTGCGCAAACTTGACAGGTCAAGTTTCATTTTGATTCTCCGCGATTATCGTCAGTAAGATTTTGGTTTTCATTTTTTTTGTTTTCATAGCGATTACCACTGTGCCTCGTGGAATGGGCCGATGTAGCCGTCTTTTTTCGGGGAGGGGCGGGTCTTGAGAATTGCCTCGGCTATTGCGACGTCGGCGGGATGGGTAATCTTGATATTCGAGGAATCGGTCTCGACAATCGAGACCTTATGGCCGAGGGCTTCGACTAACTGCGAATCATCGGTGATTTTGTCGGTGTTTGTCTTGTCGGCCTTGTCGCGGGACTGTTTCAACAGCTTTACTTCAAACACCTGAGGCGTCTGGGCTTCATAAAACATCGTCCTGTCAATTGTTTTTACTATGACACTGTCTTTGACTTCTTTGAGCGTTGCAGAAACGGGACAAGCCAGGATAGCCGCACCGGTTTTTTCAGCAGTTTTTAAACAATCATCAATCCATTTGGCAGTAACACAGCAGCGTGCGGCGTCGTGAATCGCCACAAGCTCGATATCGTCTTTGAGCATACTAATCGCCTTGTTGACGGTTTCGAAGCGAGTAGCTCCGCCGATGAAAACCTTGACGTTGAAGAGTGTTAGATTCGCTCCATAGCGGATATTTACGATTTCCTCGTCTTCCTGCGGGATGCCCAAAAGGATTTGTTTGACGTTTTCGCGGTTAGAGAACAGTTCGACGCTTCTCAGAAAGGCGGCCCTTCCGGCGACGTCAACGAATTGTTTTCTTCGTTTGCCGCCGAATCGTTTTCCTGGCCCAGCCGCACAAATTATCGCCGCTATCTTTGCTGACATATCTGGCACAGGATAAGCAATCGCGGCAGATTGTCAATAACTGCCGCTATCCGCGCGGAAAAGACGAGTATTTTCTTTATTGCTACTATACCGTTGTCGCCTACTTTTCCAGCCGGACCAGGACAGGTTTGGGACGTTGCTTTATTTTTAGTAAAGCCCAATCTTCAACTGTGACCTGCTGTTCTGCCGTTTTATAACCGGGGAAGCCGGCCTGCAGGGTATATGTTCCCGGCTCTGTAAAAAAGTAGAATCCGCCTCCTATGTTTGAGATTGGTTCAATTGTGCCGGAACTGCTCTGGAGCCATGCTTTGGCTCCTGTTAGCGGGACGCCATTTTCATCGAGCACCAAAACCTGTAATGAACCCATTTGGTAGGATGGGGTTTCAGGGATATCTATATCGAGGATTTTTTGCTCGTCTTCGGCCAGTTCGAACTCGAGCAATGCCGCGGAATCTATGAGCATATTGCCGCCAAGCATATATTGGCCTGCGGGAAGATTGTCGAGTTTATAACTGCCGTTCTCGTCGGGTTTTATATAGCCGACAAATGTCTTGCCTTTTGTCCATATTGTTTGCCCGGCGGGGTATTTGCCGGTCATCCGGCCATGGATGCCGGATGTGCATTTAGGCATACGGACG
>JBDRMP010000126.1:0-3565 GCA_043811995.1 Planctomycetota bacterium | reverse complement strand
GTTCTTAGCGGTCCAAAAGTAAAAAGGTTGAATAAAGAAATGGTTACACAGGTTTTGCTTGACAACTTTGATTTTTCGCCTGAATTAATTTGTGAGATTGTCGAGTGTATTTGGCGTAGCAGTGATGCCGTAGAACAAGGCACACAGGTGGCAAATGCCCTAACTGTTTTGGATCGGGCATTTGTCGTTAACGCAAAAGTTCGGCGGCACGGGAGTAAAAAATGTTTACTGAATTTATAGAAATAAACGTGAGAAGTGGAAAGGTTCTGGTGGTTGGCACTTTGAAATCGCGTGGCGAAGAAACAACAGAGTGGTGTTCACTTGAAGAAATCCGTAAAGCCATACAAGCCGCCGAACAAAGCGTGCGGGCGGACAAATGCCCTGTGTGTAATGGCTCAGGTCTTGAGCCAAGTTCGTATTTTACAAATGCGCCGTGTTTGCCCTGTGGTGGTACGGGCAAACGCCGCTAACGCAAAAGTTCGGCGGACGCTCCGCTAGAGGTGAAAATGAACTGTCAAATTTGTGGTCAACCGGCTTATGTAAACAAAAAAGGCTTTGCTGGACAAAGGCCATTTGTTGCTAAGTTTTGTGCGAGCTGTTTGTTGGAGCGTTTCGGGCAACTCTTTGAAGCTGTCGAACAAAGTTTTGCACCTGACCCTGAAACGGGCGGGGCAAAATCTGACAGTGAATCCAAGCCCGCCGTTTCGGGCGGGTAAAAACAACCGTTGGGCGTTTCGGAGGAAACGATGAATAGAGAAGAAAACTTGTTGATTGCCAAAAATCTATTGCTCCTCATAGAAAAACTGCAAGCGGCTGGAAGGCGTGGTGATATTGTTGGAGTTATTGCAAATGAGTTGGACGCGAAAGACAGAAAAAACGCCCAACAAGTGGAGCCGACTTTGAAAAAGTGCCCGTCTTGTGGGGCAGACGAAGGTGATTGTTTTGTGTGGTGTCTGCGTAACTAAAGCGGCTCACGTAAGTCGTTTTTCAACCCATAGAAATATGGGTTATTTTTATTTAATCTTTCTTCAATATAAATCCATTATCTTTTATATATTCACCAACCGTACCATAACCTCTTTCATCTAAGAAATCATCTATTCCTTTAGGTTCTCCGAGTTCTTTGTATTTTTCAACTGTGTACCAGATAGCCATTTTCTTGCTACCGCCGCGAACAATCTTTTTTCCAATAACTGGAAGTGTGTTATATAAATCTTGTCTACTAAATCTTTCTTCTAGTCCTAAAAACCTCAGTTCTTGAAAAGATATTACTCCATCGTATTCGGTTAGCATTTCCATAACCCACCTGGCGCATTCTTCGTATTTCTTGTAGTTACTTTCTTTTTTGATGTACATTTTGTCTCCTGTTTTTACTAAATTTTTCGCTTGTCTCGTCCCTTTTCCACGTGTACCTATGTTTACATGTATATAATGTTTACGTGTATATAAAAGGATAACTAGAGTATAACATAATTTGTATACATCATATACACGTAAACATCTGTACATCAGTTTTTAGGACGAGGGCGGGGAACTCTGCTTTAAGTACAATTTACTATGTCAAATTACCCCGTTCTTATAGTATAATGAAATTATAGGTAAACTATTTATGTCAGTAAAAATACCAAAAAAGTTAGGTAATCCTAATTTCAAAAAAGGCGTGCAACTAAAAGTCAACGCTTATGAAAACAGTCGGTTGTAGTGATTCAATAGTGATATATGACAATAAATAAGAAGTCATTGGCTAACCTAAAACCCTTTATGCCAGACGATCCTGTTACAGGCGCGAAGGATAAGCGCATTCATAGGGGCGGCAAGCCCAAGACGTTCGCACAGCTGCGCAAGCTGGCGCAGGCGATAGCTGCAGAGCCGTTGAGTGACAGCGAGAAGCTGACGCGCATCGAGGCGTTGCTTAGGCTCATGTCGTCCAGCCGCGCTCCAGCGGATCGTAAGACGTTCTTGGAATATGCATTCGGCAAGGTCAAGGATGAGGTAGACGTAAATAACAGCGGCGATGTAATATTGAGAGTCATCAGGGAAGAGGCAAAGAAAACAGATGCCACTTGAATTGACTGTACGTTTGCGGGTATTGCATCCGATGCAGGCGCTAATTAAGGCGAGTACGGCAAAGCGCAAGATTGTTCGAGCGGGCCGGCGCGGCGGTAAGACGGTATTCGCGGCAGATTGGGCTGTGGAGAATTTTCTGGATGGTAAGCGTGTCCTGTACGGCGTGCCGACATCTGACCAATTGCAGAAGTTTTGGTTTGAGGTGACGCGGGCGCTGGCAGAGCCAATTGAAAAGGGGATATTCAAGATGGACAAAACCATGCACACTATTGAAAAGCCCGGGACAGAGAATCGCATTCGAGCAAAAACTTGTTGGAATGCAGACACTCTGAGGGGAGATTACGCAGACCGCCTGGCACTGGATGAAATCCAACTTATGGCAGAGGATACATGGGGAACGGTTGGAGCGCCAATGCTTTTGGACAATAACGGCGATTCACTTTTTATCTACACCCCACCCTCTTTGCACTCACGAAGCACAAGTAAGGCCAAGGACAAGGGTTGGATCAGAAAATTTGCAAAACAACACGCAAACGATCCAAAAGGCAGGTGGGAGATTTTCTCGTTTACATCTCATGATAACCCGTATATATCCAGCGAAGCACTGGCAGACATTACTGATGACATGAGTGCAACGGCAATCAGGCAGGAAATCTACGCCGAGGATATGGACGAAGCGCCGGGCGCATTATGGCACAGGCAAAAGACACAGATAGGCACTCAATGGGTATTGGGTATCGAGGATAACAGGGTGTTCAAAACGCCTGAATTAACAAGAGTCATTGTTGGAGTTGACCCATCTGGTTCGTCAACGGGCGACGCTTGCGGTATAATAGCGGCAGGTATTGATGTGAACAGGCATCATTATACAATCGAAGATAACAGCATCCAGGGCAGCCCCGATATGTGGGCGCGGGAAGCCTGCAAAACATATTACAAGGTAAAAGCTGATGTGATGGTCGCTGAAAAGAATTACGGCGGTGAGATGGTTGAAAAGGTTATCAAAGACACAGACCCGATCATCAACGTTAAATTGGTGTCTGCTACGCGAGGCAAGGCGGTACGGGCAGAACCAATATCCGCATTAACCGAACGCGGGACAGATCACATGGTCGGAACTTTTCCAGACTTGGAGGATGAATTATGTCTGTGGGTACAGGGTGACAAAAGCCCGAACCGACTTGACGCTAAAGTTTGGGCTGATACCGAACTGAGTCGCGGCGGCAACGCATCTGATCTTGTAGACTTCGCTTAAGGAAAATAACATGACAATCACCGAAAGAATATTCAACCGTTTTGGATTTGTAAGCGAAAAGCAATTTGTTACAAAGTTGCAAGAAGCCGTGAAAAGCGAGGTGGACAAGAAACTCCCTGACTGGCTGGCAGAGACAGCGGACGCGGCACAAAACACCATGCCCGACCCGACCATATTTGCCAATCAAGCCGACTTATACAGGCTATCACCCATTCTCGGAACAGCGGTGGACATACTCGCATC
>JBDRMP010000125.1:0-45936 GCA_043811995.1 Planctomycetota bacterium | reverse complement strand
ATTTACGCCGGTGAAGGAGTTTGTCTTTCGCAACGGCGATTACGAAAATCACAAACAACAGAATCTTGCCTTGAGTCGCTATGTACGTTACAGAAACAAGAAAGCTCAAAAGTCATAGAACCTTTTTGGAAACGGCACTAGCAAGAGCAGATTTGCTATAACTTGAAGTTGCCCGGTTTGTGATAAACGGCTACTGGGAAACCCAAGTTACTGCTCTGAGTGTGGCAGTAAAGTAGCTTAATTCTAACCTGGATTATTAGCCTAAAATCAGGACGTGAAGTACCTTCGGATATATAAAATGTTTGCGTTTTTTGAGAATTTTTTAAGTCTTTGATATGGCAACACTTACAAAATGGGCATTTTTATGAGATTGGCATATAACGCGTCCTCCGGTTGTAGTAAGGTTGTATGCTTCGGATGAGTTTTTATATACCACACGATATTGAGCGTAACACCGTCGGAAACAATTATCTTCCAGCCCCCAGGCGTTTCAAAGTCATCGAGTATCTGCTCCTGAGCATTTACTTCGCCGGTAGGCAAAACTGTAAAAAACACCAGGAAAGAAATGCACAGTAATACACGATTGACAGGCATTATATCGATTCCTTTTTTAAAGTTTCTCCGATTCGTCAGAATATTTTTATTGTGATTGGGTCTGCTGCCTTACTATGGGCGTAATATATTTTTACTTTTCGTGAAGATTGTTCAAATGGTATCGATTTATCATTTAGCAAAACGTTTTTTATTGTTCTCGTAGTGTCCAGACAAATCTGTCCAGGCGTATTCTCATTGCCGCTGACTTCTATGTTTATTCCGCAGTCAGTCGTTTCAATGTTTACAATCTCGGAAGTTGTGTTTATAATCGTAAAATCCTTCGACACCGGCATATCAAACGCCAGCACAAGCCCACTGAATGGCGGGAGGAGAAATTGTCCGCCGAAGTTTGTTTTTGTTTGAATTGCCTGATTATGGTAATTCAGCATAAAAAAGTATCCGCCGCCGTTTTTGTGCAGGCGTGTGCGCGTTATAACAAGCGGGTTATCGCACACAAATTGCCCCCTGAAATTATCAGCAAGACCTAATTTCTGCCACGCATATTTGTGAGCCGCCGATTGATAAATAAATCCCGTGCCGAGAATCGCCGCCGAGCCTTTGCCGCAGCTTACTTTAATTCCGCAGGGCTTTCTGTTTTGCGTCTGTGCGATAATATCAGCGGATTTTGCGTTAAATGTTTCAATATAACCTATGGCGTGTATAGGCTGGTTTGTGTCTGTCCAATAAATTGTGCCGTCGGAATTTTCAATTATCTGTTCTGTTTTCACGCCCAGACCATCAGCTAAAATCGTGCAGGGCAGGGCATTGAGGTCAAATTTCGGCAAAGTCGGAAAACATATTAAATGACCGCCGTTGCGGATATATTCCAATAGTTTTTTCTGGCTTTCCGCATCCATCTGTTCCGTAAGAGCCGCCCAAATCTGTTTATATCCGCCGAGCTGATTTGCCTCTGCCGCCGTAATATCTGCAAAATCATATTCCTGATTATCCATCGCCAGCAGTTTGCCCACGCCATCAAAAAGCAGCTCATCTGTAACCATTCGCCAGTCGAGCTTTCGCCCGACACACGAGCCGTCATCGAGATTTTCGCCTGTGAACAGCGGATTGAGGAACTCGCGATAATAATATGGCGGATAAAACGCCAATGCCTGCTTTGCGTTTGTGCTGCACTGGCATAGCCTCTGGCCGTGTGTTTTAACAATGCCGCTGATTCGCTGTATCACAGGATAACTTTCGCCGATTCTGCCCTGAACATCAATCGGCGTTTGCAGATAAAACGCTGAATCGTAAATGCCCCAGCCGGGCGGATTTTCGCCTTCGCTGAACATATAATAATTCATACCGACTGCGCCGTTCGCCAGACAAGCCTTATAGAATAGTTCCATTTCATTCGGATACACCCGAACATTTGCTTCTCGTGTTCCTGCCTGTAATTCCGCCACATAACTCGGCCCGCGATTGCCCTGTATGGATTTTGTCATCGCGTTGATAATTCTGTCATCGTGAAAATTCCTATACGATGGGTTTTCCGGTATATGGTCAACACCGAGAAGAATATCGGGATACAGCCGCGACAATTTATGATACATTGACAGACAGACAGGCATTGTTTTAGCTCTGCCGAACACCCACCCAGGCACATTATGAAACATCGGAACTGTAACTTCGCGAAGTCTTATTTCCCTGACGAGCATTCCGATATATTCAGCATAAAAATCACGATGAAAATTTTCCCAGTCCCTGTACGCGAGATGCTCAGCCTTTGTTTTTACCTCACCGGCAGGTGGGACAACTTCCTGGAAATCGCGATAATTTGTGCTGCAGCGTTCATTTAACGCGGAAATTGTTTTATAAGTTTTCTTCAGATAGTCGCGATACGCCTTAATCGAACAGCTGCTGTAATCGCCGCAGCCGTTGAGCCACTGGAACAGGCCGACCTCATTGCAGACCTGAATCATTGCAATCGGGCCGCCGTTTGAAAGCTGGTTCTTCGCAATCACCGCCATAACCGCATCATACCATTGCATTGTTTTTCGCTGATAATCCGGGTGGCAAAGGCAGGTATAACCGACCGGATACGGTTTGCCGTTTGAATCGCAGGCCATTGCATCCGGGTAATTTTTGAAAAACCATCGCGGTATCCCGTGCATCGAAAGCTCTGCCATAATATATGGCCCCGGCTTCAAAATTAAATTAAGATTCTTTTCTTTACACAGCTCAATAAATCTTTCAAGATTCAAATTGGCTGCGTATTTGCCCGTGAAATCCGGCTGGCCCTCAATTTGTTCGTGCAGCGACCACGGCACATAAGATGAAACGGTGTTCAGTCCTGCCTGTTTGATAAGTTCCAAATGTTTCTGCCAGAGTTCCGCATCAACGCGAAAGTAGTGTATCTCGCCGCTCAACAGAAAAAAACTTTTTTCATCAAGTTCAAACGACTGATTATTGAATGTTAGTTCCCTTGTCTGCGGTATTGCCTTTAATGCCGAGGGTGTCAATTTGTTATCTCCGAATTATTTTTGATTATCAGTTTTACGCCGGTTGGCACAACAAAGCCGTTTGTCGGCTGTTTAGAGCATCTCAGTTCGAGAACAACCTGCCCATCGTTCTGACGTTTGAGGTCATAACTTATCGCTCCCCACCAGGTTTGCAGATTGCGAACACTCGCGCTTTGTGCAAGCCAGCTATCAGGCACGCCCGCCGCGAGAACCAATCTGCCGCGGTCTTCATACACAAGCACATCGCAAATGGAGTTGATTAGTTCCGCTCCGACCCAGGTATGCGGCATATCGCCGATATAACTTGGCGTTCGCAAATCGCCGTGAACAACCTCCGCCAGATGATTCCAGTTGCTCGGTCTTATGCCGTCAGAAACAAAAAACTCCAGCAGCATTTGTGCGTCTTTAATTCTGCCAAGACGAATCAAAGCCCCGATATTTCTCGCTTCGTAGGGCGTATATGTGCTTCGTTTGCCGATTGGTTGCGATGCGCGATATCGGCTGTCTTCAAGGTATTTATCAAAACTTGCCTTCAGCGCATCGGCGGGCAGCGTTTTCAGTTTATCCCGGCTGCGAACTTTTTCTATCGAAGCCAGCAGCGAAGCCCGCAAATCCTTTTCCAATTTTGCCAGCCACTTCTCGTCGTTGGTATCGCTCGACCAGCGGGTATCCATCTTACCCTCTATCGCCATTGCTGCCGTAAGCTCCCTTTGCTGGGAACTGGCCGAAATAGTGACGGTCGGCAATGGGTTTTGAGCAATTGCACGTCCTATAAATACTGTTATTGCCAGTATGCAAATAAATCTTTTCATCATAAAGCTTTTCAGTCTAAACCGATATCCGCCGGATATTAGTTATATTTTATAAAAACGTTTTTACATCGCTATTCTGCAGGTTTTTATAATTTAAGTCAAGAAAAAAATGTTTCAAATATATCCAAATTTCGGTTTTTTTACGCAAATTATCAAAAAACATGCGTTTATTGCCACAAAAAAAGGTTTTTTGTGAATAATATTAACAATACTGATACAAAAAAACATTTTAATTATGCGTTTTTTAAATATGATTTTGGTTTTAATAAAAAATATCTTGACATCGAAGTTTAAAAGTTGTAAAAAGGTTTTTATGGTGATTAAAGTTGTTTTCAGGGTTAGTAATGATGGAAAAAGAAACAGCAAGTATAACAATTCACGACGTCGCCGAGGTTGCGGGCGTTTCTATTTCGACAGTTTCCCGTGTTGCAAATGACCTGGGGCGTGTCGCACCGGAAACCCGGCGAAAGGTCGAATTAGCGATCCGCCGATTGAATTTCCAGCCAAACAGCAGGGCGCAGGCTTTAAGCAGAAAACGAACAGACACCATAGGCCTGATTGTGCCGGATTTTGAAGGTCAGTATTTTGCGATGCTGATGGAAGGAGCACACAGGGAAGCACAGGCCAACGGCATTCATATTATGGTTCTCAAGGCAAAGGGCCCGGAGGAAAAAATCGAGGCTGTTACCCGTTTGTGTTCGCAGGGACGAACCGATGGCGTGATTTTAATGATTTCTGAATTATACAGCGATGTCCTCGAAGGCATCGGCTATATTAACAGTCCTTTGGTAGTCCTCGACCAGGATGTTCACTCCTGGCGGCTTGATAATATACTTGTGGATAACAGGCTTGGAGCTTTTGAAGCAACAAGGCATTTCATAGATACCCATAACGTTGATGATGTATTTTTCCTCGGCGGTTCTGAAAACAACGTTGATACTACAGCCAGGGCGTTGGGCTTTTCCGATGCTCTCAAAGGAACAGGCCTCGAAGCCGAGCAAAGACAGTTCTTCTGCAGAAATTACAGTTATGATGAGGGCTATCGTCTGGCGGGGAAAAATATACTTCCGCTGATTGAGCCGCAAAAGAGATATGGCGTTGTGGCCGCCAATGACGATATTGCCGGCGGCGTAATGGATTTTCTGATGGATAGCGGCATCGAAGTGCCCAGACAGGCCGGTGTTATAGGTTTTGACGATTCCCCGATAGCAAGCCAGCGAAGACTGAAAATCACCACAATGAGAATACCTACCAAAGAGATTGGCAGAATGGCAGTGCGAACAATTCTCAATCGTCTCACCGGCAAAGTAAACGAACCGGTCAAAATTGTATTAAAAGCCGAACTTATCGTTCGCCAGTCCTGCGGTTGCGAATTGAAGAAGAACTAAAAAATTCACAATTTATAGGAGAAAAGAGTGAAGAGCATTAGCTGTATAGGGTGTTTGCTGCTTCTGTTTACAGCCGTTTCAGTCGGTCGGGCGGAGTTTTCCGCCGCCGACGAAGCTCTGCTCGACGAAATTACTTTCGCCTCATTTCAATTTTTCTGGCAGCAGGCCGATTCACACTCTGGCCTGGTAAGAGACAAGTCTGGCAAAGATGTTTGCAGTGTTGCTTCTTTGGGCTTCGGTCTTGCGGCTCTGCCGATAGGCGTTGAAAGGGGATATGTTTCATTTGAAGCTGCCAAAAAACGCGCAATCATCGCATTAAAAACTCTTCAAAATTCAAACGCACAACACAATGGAATGTTTTGTCATTTTATTGACTTAAAAACCGGCAGCACTACCGAATTAGGTTATGAAGGTATCGCATCATCTGTTGATACTGCTCTTATGATTGCAGGAGCAATTGTCGCCGGCGAATATTTCGGCGGCGAAGTAAAACAATTAGTCGAGGAAATTTCCGGCAGAGTCAACTGGGCATCGTTTGTTAATCCCCAAAACGGCCAGGTTTATATGGCCTGGCAGGCAGACGACCCGAACAATATGGCAGGGGCGGGCAGTTTCGACAAACAAACCTGGGACTGGTACACCGATGAGACAATTTTAATTTCGCTTCTCGGTCAGGCTTGCCCGATTGAAAAATACAGACTCAAACCCCAAACAATGACAAACTTCAACAGGCCGATTGGCACATACAAAGCCGGCAAACCATATATTTACACATATCCCGGCACGCTTTTCACTTATATGTTCGCGCACTGTTTTTATGACTTTAAAAAAACAGGCAAAGATTCGCTCGGCATTGACTGGTTTGAAAACACCCGCAGAGCGGTGATTGCCAATCGCGATTGGTGCAGAGATAACAGCAGCAAATTCGCAATTTACGGCCAAAATCTCTGGGGCATTACCGCAGGCTCTGCCCCCGATGACCAGTACGTTGTTCTCGGCCATCCGCCTCACGGAGCAAGCGATAATCAGGGTGAATATGGCACGCTCCACCCTTATGGAGCAGGTATGTCTGTGCCGTTTGTGCCGAACGATGCGATTGCAGCGCTGCGTTATATGCGCAATTTAAAAATCGACAACAAACCCGTCTGGCAGGGCGTAAACGAAGGCGGTTATGGCTTTTGGGACGGATTTAACATCGACCGCAAGTGGATATCAGACCATATAATCGGCATCGCGCAGGGACCAATGCTCCTGATGATTGAAAATGCGCGAACCGGCCTTATATGGAATCTGATGATGAAAAACCAAGACATCACTGCAGGGCTTAAACGAGCCGGTTTCAAGGGAAATTTTTAAAATACAAGACAAATGGAAGTAAAAGATAACATTTTGATTGATGGTAAAAACGTTTTCAGAGCGACGAATTCTGCCGGTTTGAGCTTTTCTGTTTTTGACAACGGCGTGATAGAAAATATCACCTGCGGCAAGACACAGATAAACCTCATAAATGCTTCTCCGCTCGGCAATAGTTGCTGCAATTTATATCTAAGAAAAAGGTCAGGCTCATTTTCCGCCGTCGCGATGATTGGCCCATCTTCCCCGGCAGGGCATTTCATTGACGAAAACACTTACGAAACAAAAGGCGAATTTGAAGGTGTGCTGTTCAGGTGCAGACTGCTGCTTTGCCCGCGTCAGAGCAAATGGCTCTGGTCTGTGCAGCTAACCAACACCGCCGGCAAGCCTGCCGAATTTGATTTGCTCTATGTTCAGGACATCGGCCTGTTCTGCGCCGATGGAAACGAGAAAAACGATTATTACATAAGCCAGTATATTGACTACACCCCGCTTTGGGACGACAAGCTCGGCTATGTCGTCTGCTGCAGGCAAAACGAACACGGCAAAGGCAATTTCCCCTGGCTTGCGATGGGATCGCTTTCAAAAGCAAAAAGCTTTTCAACCGATGGCTTACAATTTTTCGGGCCTTCTTACAGGCAAACCTCTGTGCCGCAGGCGTTGTTCTCTGACAAACTGGCCGGGCTTAAACAGGGTGAGTTCGGCGTTGTCGCATTGCAGTGCGAGCCTTTTATTCTAAAACCCTGCCAAACCAGCGATTACGGTTTCTTCGGCATATATCACGCAAATCACCCATCAGCCACAACGCAGGCCGACTTAAAAATTATCGCTCCGGCCATAGAGGAATTAAAAGACCTTGTCGTAACTGCCTGGGCTGACGACTGCATTTATTCCGAACAGGCCGAGAACACTTTTTCGCAGGCCTTACCCTTTGCGTCAGAAGATATCGCTGATGATGAGTTGGATATTTTGTTTGGCAGCCAGAAACGGAACAGTGAATTTCACGATGACAGGTTGCTGTCGTTTTTCTACGGCGATAATCGCCACGTTGTCCTGCCACGCAAGGAACTGCTAACATATCGTCCCTGCGGCCACATAATCAAAACCGGCGGCAATCTGCCCGGCGACGAAACAATAATGGCCGCCTCCTGCTTTATGTTCGGAGCTTTCCTGTCCCACCTGGCACAGGGAAATGTCAATTTCAATCGCCTCTTAACCGTAAACACAAACGCTTTAAACGTTGCCAGACATACAGGCCTTCGCATTTTTATAAAACAGGCTGAGCAGTATTATCAGTTGGCTCTGCCATCAGCCTTTGAAATGTCGCTCAATCACTGCCGCTGGATATACAAACACCGGCAGTTGCTTTTTGAAATTATTTGCAGAGCCGATGCCGACAGCCCGCAAATTCGTCTTGGACTGAATGTACTGAAAGGCACAAAGCCGCAATGGCTCATCTCCTGCGAACTTGCCGCAGAGCATAACTGGCAGACCGAGCTGAATGGCTCATTAAAACTTCTGCCCGGCGCAAAAAGCAAACTGCAATCTATGTATCCGACCGGTCACTACGTTATAAATTTTGACGGACCGCAGTGCATTGAACAAATCGGTGCCGACGAAATGCTCTTCGCCGACGGCAAAAGCAGGGGGCTTGACTTTATCGTAATCAAACTCAGCGATACCGATAAGTTCACAATGAATATCGAAGGCAGACTTATTTCACCAAATAAAACAAAGACCGTAAAATTTTCAGAACTGAAAA
The DNA here is from genome assembly GCA_043811995.1 of Planctomycetota bacterium. Classification (GTDB taxonomy): domain Bacteria; phylum Planctomycetota; class Phycisphaerae; order Sedimentisphaerales; family Anaerobacaceae; genus Fen-1362. The sequence goes on along the minus strand of JBDRMP010000125.1, from coordinate 37,568 downwards.
ACAATTTCGTAAACTTTGATTTGTCTTCTGTCCGCGATTCATCGCAGATACGCCAAATAGCCGAAATCCTGCCCTGGTTCGCTCACAATGCCCGAATTCATTATCTCTCACCGCACGGTCTGGAGCAGTACGGCGGGGCAGCTTGGGGTACTCGCGATGTATGCCAGGGCCCGATTGAAATGCTGCTTGCCCTCGGCGATTATGCCCAGGTGAGAAAAATTCTTGCCGCGGTCTTCTCAAATCAGAATCCCGATGGCAACTGGCCACAGTGGTGGATGTTTGACCGCTACGCCGGTGTCAGGGCGGGCGAATCCAACGGCGATGTCGTTTTCTGGCCTATAATCGCTCTGTGCGAATATATCGAATGTTCAGGCGATTATGATTTTCTCAATGATATGCTGCCATACCGCCATCAAAAGATTTCTCCGCAGTCAGAGCCGGCAGGCGTTCTGTCGCACGTTATGCGCGCGATTGAACACATCACCGCCGTTCGTTTCGCCGGCAATACAAAACTTGTAAATTACAGCGACGGAGACTGGGACGATGCTATGCAGCCAGCCGACAAATCCCTCAAAAATCGGCTCATAAGCTCCTGGACTGTCGCTCTTAGCTATGAAACTTTCACTCGATTGGCCGCAATGTGTCGTGCCGCAAATCATATCGAAACCGCCGAGCAGCTTGAAAAACTCTCCAGAGAAATACGATTCGACTTCAACAGCTTCTTAATCAAAGACGGCGTTGTGGCAGGCTTCGGCCTTAGAGGCAGCGAAAATGAATTCGATTTGCTCCTGCACCCCTGCGACGACACAACAGGCATTCACTACCGCCTGCTTCCAATGGTACAGGGGATTTTAAGCGGCATATTTACGCCTCAGCAGGCAAAAACGCACATCGAACTGATACAAAAACACCTGAAAGGCATCGATGGCATAAGACTGATGGATAGACCCGTTAAATACCACGGCGGAATTCAGAAAATTTTCAGACGCGCAGAGAGCGCAGCTTTCTTCGGACGAGAAGTCGGCCTTATGTATTCCCACGCACATCTGCGCTATGCCGAGGCTCTGGCTCGCCTGGGGTTTGCCGATGAATTTGTAAACGCTCTGTCGCAGATTGTCCCGATTGATATTCAAAAAATTGTTCCGCAGGCCGACATTCGCCAGTCGAATTGTTATTACAGCAGTTCCGATGCCGATTTCGTCAACCGCAGCGACGCGAGCAATCGCTACGACGACTTAATCGCAGGCAAAATTCCGGTCAAAGGCGGCTGGAGAGTTTATTCCAGCGGGCCGGGAATGTTCGTCAGCTTCATTATTCGTTATCTGCTCGGCATTCGCCAAAGCTGCGGACAAACCATTTTCGACCCTGTTATGCCGGCAAAATTCGACGGTCTCGCTGTCAATATAAATCTGCTCGGCAAAGATATAAAACTTGTCTATCACGCAGGCAAAAATCAAAACAGCGTAAGCAGAATCGAAATTAATGGAAAACAATGCGGCTTTGACAGAGAACAAAATCCCTATCGCCCCGGCGGAGCATCTGTGGCCGATTCTGTGCTAAAACAAAGACTCGACAGAAATAATAACGTTATAAAAATTTATATGTGAAAGTAAAAATGGATTTAAAACAGCATCACATTACCGCTAAAGAAGACAGACTTCCTTTTATCCAAAAGGCTGGCTATGGAATCGGTGCCATAGTCACAATCGTAGCGGTTAATTCTTTGATGCAGCTAACGGGCCTTTTTTACATTGATTTATTGAAAATCAGCCCGATTCTTCTCGGGTTTGCAGTGGCGATACCGAGATTATGGGATGCGATCACAGACCCTTTGGTTGGAAATCTTTCCGATAATACTCGCTCCAGATTTGGCCGGCGAATTCCATATATCCTGATAGGAGGTATTCTGGTTGGTATTACATTTGCGATACTGTTCATGGTGCCCCGAGACTGGAGTAAAGATGCGATATTCGCTTATTTCTTAGTGACGTCATTGATTTTTTATACCGCGGTTACTATTTATGCCGTGCCTCATGGCGCGTTGGGTCTTGAAATGACTAACGATTACCATGAAAGAACGCGGATATTTGCATATGCCAGTTTCATTGGAAATGTAGGTGCCGTTGCATCGCCTTGGCTGTATTATTTCGCACACAGGTCTGTTTTTAAAGATGCAATTGAAGGCATGAAGTGGGTATGTGCAGGATTGGGGCTGATTCTGATTGTTTCAGCAATCATATGCGCCGTTACATGTAAAGAGCATAAGTTGAAACAGGCTAAAAAACAAAAGAGAGTGAAATTTTGGGAAAGTTTTAAAATCACCTGTAAGAATCGCACATTTATGATGCTGGTAGTTGTTTTCGTGCTGGTAATAACCGGCTTCCAGTTCGTTATGGGCTTTAGCAATTTCATAGTAATCTATTATGTGTATTCCGGTGATAAAGCTGCTGCGTCTGGATTGTTGGGATGGATGGGAACAATCTGGGCGGTGACCGGTATTATTGGTATATTCCCCATGACATGGATATCTTCCCGTCTGGGCAAAACAAATACTGTTATATTCTCCTTTGCAATTATTACAGTTGGACAACTTTTAAAAATCGTATGTTATAACCAGACATATCCTTGGCTGGTGATATTACCTACCATTTTATTATCTTGGGGAATGGTGATATGTTTCACGCTTGTAAATGCTATGAACGCTGATATCTGTGATGAGGATGAGCTTATAACAGGAAAAAGAAGAGAGGGTAGTTATTACGCGGTCTACGGATGGTGGTGGAAGGTAGCGGTCTCTATAGCGTGTGTCATTAGCGGATATCTTCTAAAAATGACAGGATATAATGCGGATTTTGCCCAGCAGTCAGATTCAACCCTCTTTCGGCTCAGATTCTCGGAGATAGGCTTGCCTGCGCTGCTGTGCTTAATAAGTATAGTTATCCTAACCAGATACCCTCTCACTGAAGACCGTGCTTATGAGGTTAAAGCGTTGCTTGAAGGGCAAACAAAAGCTCAGGACAATCCGTAGTATATAATAGTGTCGTTGTTAGGATGATGAGAAACCGGCAAACGTTAAAAATTGCTGACTCATGCTGTAGTAAAACAGTAAGGAAAATATTTTTTGAAGGTTAGCTATGTATAAGTTGCCTAAAGTAATTCCGGCAGTCGAAAGCTATCGGGAATTTATACCGGAAGCACAAGCGATGAACACGCCCGCTGTTTCTGATAGTCTGGTCGCAAAGGCTATTGATTTTATAAAAAATAACGCCGACAAACAAATTCAGGTGAGCGATGTCGTCGAGCACGTTTCGGTTTCGCGAAGAGAACTTGAAAGACGGTTCAAAAAATCGTCCAATTGCTCGATTCATCGGGAAATTAAACTAACAAAAGTAAAATTGATTTCAAAAATACTCCTTGAGACATCGGACAATATCTCGGAAATCGCCGCAAAACTCGGTTTCGCTGATGTTGCCCACATCGCTCGATACTTCAAAGACATCGAAGGAATCAGCCCCTTGGAATACAGAAGGAAAAATTTATGTGCCGGAAGATAAAATATCTGCTCCTTATCGCACTGGCAGCTGCCGCGACAGCATCGGCTTCGGAACTTACCGTTGTAAGTTATGAACCGGCTGAAACAAGCCTTATTGTTTCATCGGGAGAAATCTCGACGATACAAAAGCTCCTCGGCGGAGTCGGCGACGTTCCATCCGCCACTAACGGCTCGTATGTGCTTAAACTGGCCTGGACAGGGCAACCCGACCGCAAAGTTGAAATCCGCCACAGCGGTTTGAGCTACAATTTTGCCGGTTTTGACCAGATGCTTGTAGATGTGTATATACCGAGCGACTCAGCTCTGTTTCAATCGAACGGACTTATCGGTTTCTGGAGTGATAATTGGCAGCCGGAACACTGGAGCCTCGGCGATATCGTGCCGACTGAAAATAACAAATGGTTCACAATTGCGATGAATATAGGCTCACTTGACCCTGGATTGTTGGACCACATCTCCGCTCTCGTTTTTGAAAATTATGGTGCCGACAGCGGCACGTTGTACGTTGACAATATAAGGCTGGTTGGAAGCGAACCTAACGAACCCAACGGCCTGATTGCGACCGGCCACGACAGCAGAATAGATTTACGCTGGAACCCCGTAACAGGAGTAGGTGGCTATAATATCTATCGTGCCGATTCCGCAGTGGGTCCTTTCACAAAACTAAATACATCTCTCAATGATATTGCCGTCTACAGCGACTTTCTCGGTACAAACGGCTCGACAAAATATTATTATGTGGTTTCCGTCGTCGGCGGCATTCAATCCAGTCCATCTGATGTTGTTTCCGCCGCTTCTTACGCAATGACCGATGACCAGCTTTTGACCTCCATAGAAGAGGCAACCTTCAGATTCTTCTGGGATTTTGGCCATCCGGTAAGCGGATTGGCAAGAGAAGGTTATAATTTCGGTCAAGGCGACAATACCTGCGCTATTGGCGGTTCGGGTATGGGGTTAATGGCTATTTGTGTCGGTGCCGAGCGTGGATTTGTTGCCAGAGCGGATGCTGCACAGCGTGTCCTGAAGATACTGACTTTTCTGGATGAAATAACACCCCGTTATCACGGAGCCTGGTCGCATTGGGTTAATGGGGCTACCGGCGCAACGATTCCATTTGGTACGTACGATGACGGAGGAGACATCGTTGAAACCTCTTATTTAGCGCAGGGAATGCTCACCGTTCGGCAATACTTCGATTCTAATGATACTGTAGAAACTCAGATTCGCAGCAAAGCCACAGCCCTTTGGGAGGGGATAGACTGGTATTGGTATCTGCGTCGTTCGGATCCGGGGTACGAAACCAACCAAAACATTTACTGGCACTGGTCGCCGAATTACGGCTGGGTTATGAATTTTGCTATCTATGGCTACAACGAGTGTATGATTACCTATCTGCTGGCCATTGCCTCACCGACGCACCCAATACCCGCTTCCTGCTACTACAACGGCTGGACCGGCGGCAGCTACAAAAACGGCAGCAGATACTTCGGTTATACGCAATGGGTAGGCGGGTTTGAATTACCGATGTTCTTCACTCATTATACCCATCTCGGATTTGACCCTCGCGACAAAAACGACAATTACTGCAATTATTTCGAGAACAGCCGAAACATCGCGCTAATCGACTACGCCTATTGCATCGCCAACCCAAAAGGTTTTACAGGCTACAGCGATTTGGTATGGGGACTTACCGCCAGTTGGAATCCATGGGGCTATGGCGCACAGGCGCCGGGCAGTCCCGATAACGGCACTATTACTCCAACCGCCGCTCTAAGTTCAATGCCTTATACGCCGACCGAATCAATCGCGACACTGAAACATTTTTACCATACCTATGACAGCAACGTATGGGGACCGTTTGGTTTTGTTGATGCGTTTAATCTGGGAGAAAACTGGTTTGCTCCGGGTTATATTGCCATTGACCAAGGTCCGATTATAGTAATGATTGAAAACTACCGCACTCAGTTGTGCTGGGATTTGTTTATGGCCAACCCGGAAATAGCGCCAATGCTCGAAAGCATCGGCTGGGCAACAAGAACCGACAACGGCCTCAATTACGAGTATTACGAGGGAACGTGGAATTTGCTGCCTGATTTTGATTCCCTCACACCGACCGCAACAGGCACTGCCCACAATTTTGATATTGGCCTGCGGCAGCAGGACGATTATTTCGCCCTCCGCTTCACCGGCTATATCGATATACAAACCGCCGGCGATTATACTTTCTACACTAACTCCGACGACGGCAGCAAATTGTATGTCAACGGCAGCCTTGTGGTTGATAACGATGGTCTGCACGGGATGCTGGAAAGAAGCGGCATTGTCAGTCTTGCCGCCGGAAAACATCTGATTGTTGTTACCTATTTTGAAAAAATAGATTCGCAGGATTTGACAGTCAGCTTCGCCGGGCCGGAAATCTCCAAAAAACAAATTCCGGTAAATCTGTTATTCAGATGTAATCTTCCCGGCGATTACTCGCAGGACTGCGTTGTCGATATGGACGATTTAATGATATTAGCCGCAAATTGGCTCAACAGTTATACATTCGTTGATTTTGCACAAATGGCTGCCGATTGGCGGAAATAAGAACGATAAATTTGAGATGTTTTTAGGGAATAGAATTATGAGAAAGAATAAAGGTTTCACGTTAGTAGAATTGCTGGTTGTGATTGCGATAATTGCTTTGCTGATGGCGATTATAATCCCATCACTGCGCAAGGCACGCGAACAGGCCCAATCGGTTATCTGTAAGAACAACCTTAAAAATTATGGTCTTGCTGGAATGATGTATCTTGAGACACACAACGATATGTTTCCGTTTCCGCTCACCTGCATTTACAGCTGTACGACGTTTACACCGGCGCATCCTTATCAGTGCCGTTGGCACGATGCCGAAGTTGTTCCTGATGGGCCTTTGTGGCCATATCTGCGGGCAAAGGCTGTACATTGCTGCCCGACTTTTGCCGCCATCGCCAAAACCAGGGGGGCGAATCACCCGGGGCATCAGCCTAATATCCCTATAAAACCGACGTTTAGTTACAGTATGAACGGACATCTCAGCGCCGGCGGCTGCAACAACGCCAGCGGCGGCATCAGTGACCTTACCAATGCTCTCGGCCAAATGATAGGAATAAATCAGGTAAAACACCCATCACGAGTGCTTTTTTTCACGGAGGAAAATATATGGATTATACGCAGAAGTGACAACCCTCCAGGCCTTAATTTATCTAATGATGCCCTTAATGACATGTATTTTTACCCGAGGATAAACGGCAACGGCGATTGCATAGCGACGTTCCACAGGGCTAACGATTCAAAACTGAACACGGGTGTCAGTAATGTGCTGTTTCTCGATGGCCATGTCAGCGAGGAGAGGGCTTATGACCAGGAGGAACTTCTCGGCGGTTCTAGTTATACCGGTTATTCGGATAAAAGTATGAAATTGACTTTTGGAGTTGACACATTGATACCGGGAGTTAACTATTAAGGCCACCTCGAAAAACTACATTGGCAAGGCAAACGAGCCTTGTTTTTGGCTTAAAAATAAGATTTTCCTTCATGAAATTATAGTTTTTAGAGGTGTCCTTAATAAATAGGTTTGAACCTGAACTTTGGCTAAGACCTTGTTTATTCGATTGAAAGTAAGCATCAAGTGTAGCAACAAAGTAAAAAACCTCGGTTTTATTCAAAAATCGGCCATTTTGAGCAAAAGTTAATGATAGCAAAGCTGAAAAACCTTGATATTTGGCCAAAAACCTCGTTTCTTATCCAAAGTTCAGGTTTTTATGTTATGAAATTATCAACCAGTTATATTTAGGTGTGATTTTTATGACGGCTGCTGTTTTATCGGCGGCGGGTGTCCTTTGTGGCAAAAAACAAAAGGTCGCAAAATGGTTAAAAATATCCGCAAAATGGTGTTCTTTTGGACTTGCAGGATTGGTAGAATCAAGTTGTCAAAACGTTATGACATATTTTTGCGTATTGCCCGACTATGTGTGTAGCCGGGTTAAAAATGCGCGTAAACTTTTTATTTTAGGAGGTCAGAGAGATGAAGAGATTAATGTATGTTATGTTATGTGTCAGCTTGGGCATGGTTCTGTGTGGAACTGCCATCGCGTCACCGGCCATAGACAGCGCGGTTATTAAGTTGCGCATCTGGAACGACAACCCTACGTCGACAGTCACTACCACCAATTCCTGGGCGTCGTCGTTAACAATCAAAGATGACCAGAGTGGGAGTCTAGGGACTGGTTGGGCCAATTTGCACAATTTCCGTTTATCTGCCGACGGCGGAAGCACTGCTGCTTCATTTGCTAACGGCGACGCCTTTGCCTTCGCCTCAGATGTGACTATTACGGGTACAGGCAACGCCGAAGCCGGCTTGATGGTCGCACCCTGGTGGTCATTGGATGGTGACGGCAAGTTTATGGTTAATGGCCAGAGCGGAGAGATTGCTGCCTTTGGAGGCCGATTACCATTTTATAGTTTTACCAACCCTTCTGGATATAACCTCACTTATACCCTAGGAGACACGATTCGAATGGGTGTCGTCTATCGCCCTAACGCTCTTAGCTCGTTAGACCCGGCTACCATAGAATATGTTTTGACTATGGCCTCGTTAACTTACAGCAGCGGCGAGTTAGCCTTCGACGAGGGCAATCCCGCGGAGGGTCACGGCTCGTGGGGAATGCTCACTCCCGCCCAGGTCGGCGGCTATTTTCAGCCACAGGTAGGGAACACTACATTGTGGGAGCAGGCAACGTTCGAGAATATGGCTTATTCTCCTGTTCCCGAACCGGCAACAATGGCTCTGTTAGGATTGGGCAGCTTATTCCTTGCCAGACGCAGGAAGTAATTGATTCTTGAATTGACTGTTGTTGGGGCGCTCGGCTGTAAAAAGCCGAGTGCCCTGTCTTGTCATATTAAAGATATAAATATAAAAACTAAGACCTGTCTTGCCGTATTAAGGAAAGGATATATTATGAAGAAAAAGATTGTCCTGTTAGTGATATTGGTTATAGGTTTTGCTGCCGGCAATGCCTTGGCCAATGCTTTGCTGAACCCCAGCTTTGAAGAGGGTAATTTAGGCAGGTTTGATCCTCAGAATGTGACATACTGGACGACTGTCGGCACAAACGGTTGGCATCATAGTGATGTTAATTATTTTGGTGTTAATTGTGTACATAGCGGCACCAAAGGTGTGAAAATATGGTGGGATGATACCTATTTATACCAGGATTTTAATGCCATCGTAGGAAAAGCTTACAAAGTCGACGTCTGGGCCCTTTCTGCCTTAGGCGATAATCTTGGTCTTCGCTTCGCTGATGCGGTTTTCCAGGTCGAGTGGTACGACGACGGCAATGCCCTGATTCTCGCCGAAGAAATAGGGCGTTTTTATGGTGCGAAGATTGTAGGCGATCCCTGCGATCCCTATAATACATGGAAGTTTATTTCCGGTAGCAGGACCGCGCCGTCTCTGGCTGTTACCTGCAAGGTTCTTTTGTACCTGGATAGACACGACGGCGCGCCTGACATTGACGGCTCTATTAACTGGGACGATGTATCAGTTACTTGGCGTTACGCTGCGTCGAACCCTAAACCTGAAGATGACGCGAACGATCTTGTTCCGTTTGAAGTAACTGCGCTGTCGTGGACCAGGCCTGCTCCTCGTCAGGGCGGCGATATTATTCGCTGTGATGTATGGTTTGGCACAGACCCCTGTATGCCCGGAACAAACACAAAAATCCTCAACTATCAGGATGCCAATTCTGTTGCGATTAGTTCGCTTGCCTCACAGCAGGATTATTATTGGCGTGTTGACTGCTATGACCCGAACAGTCCAGGTCCGGAGATAAAGTCGGAAGGCGACGAGACGTGGACTTTCAATACGGCCGGTAACTGCCTTTCGTATATACCCGGCGATATAAATGGAGACTGCTATGTCAACTTTGCTGATGTTGAAGAAATGGTTGCTAATTGGCTCGAATGCAACGATGGGTCTAATCCGCAGTGTCAATAGTTAAAAAATCATTTTGATGACGATTTTTATGAATTTACGATTGGAGTGCTCGGGTGTAAAAAGTCGAGCGCCCTGTTTTGTCATATTAAGGAAAGGATATATTATGAAGAAAAAGATTGTCCTATTAGTGATATTGGTTGTAGGTTTTGCTGCCGGCAATGCCTTGGCCGGTAACTTGCTGAGCTCCGGCTTTGAAGAGGGTGATTTAGGCAGGTTTGGTGGTCCTCCGATTCCAGGCTGGGCGACTTACGGCACAAACGGTGAGCATCACAGTGATGCTAATGCGATAAAAAGCGGCACCAAAGCTGTGAAAGAATGGTTGGATGATACCGGTATATTCCAGGATTTTCCTGTGGTCGGGGATAGGGAGTACGATTTCAGCGTCTGGGCCATTGCTCTCTCAAGCCATGAGGGTGGTTTTTACGGCCGGGACGCTTTTTTCCATGTCGAGTGGTTCAAAGAGAACAATTCCTGGCTGGAGACCACAGTAATAGGGTATTTTTATGCCGATCCCTTCACTTTTCCATATAATCCCGATCCCTATGATATATGGAAGTTTATTTCCGGTCCCGTGACCACGCTGCCTGAGGCTGCTTACGGCAGGGTTTTTATGGGCATGACTGCAGGCAGTATAGGCCCCGATGCTCACATAGGCTCTATTAACTGGGATGATGTATCAGTTACTTACCGTTACGGTGCGTCGAACCCTGAACCTGCAAATGGCGCGATCGATATTGTTCCGTTTGAAGTAACTGCGCTGTCGTGGGACAGGCCTGCTCCTCGTCAGGTCGGCGATACTATTCGTTGCGACGTATGGTTTGGTACAGACCCGAATATGCCGCCGGAAGAAACCACCAACACCAAAATATTGGACAAGGCGGATGCCAATTCTGTTGCGATTAGTTCGCTTGACTCATATCAGGATTATTATTGGCGTGTTGACTGCTATGACCCGGACGGTTCAGGTCCGGAGATAACGACAGAAGGCTGGTCCGACTCTCCCAAATCCAGGTGGAAATTCAGTACGGCCGATAACTGCCCTTCGTATATGCCCGGCGATGTAAATGAAGACTGCTATGTCAACTTTGCTGATTTTGCAGAAATGGCTGCTAATTGGCTCGAATGCAACGATGTGTCTAATCCGAATTGTCCGTAATTGAAAAATCATCGAATAACGATGATTGATACTAATTAGCGATTGGGGTGTCTGGCTCAAACAGTCGGACACCCCGTTTCACTGTATAGATAACGGAAGCAGTATTAAAATGAAAAAAGCTTTTTTTGTGAAGTTTGTTGCAGTATTAGCGTTGGCGTTGAATATAGCCTTGCCGCTGTCTGCGGCGGATACCTTGATTGAAGGCCTTGTTGCCGCGGGCCACGACTGCAGAATTGATTTGCGATGGACGCCGGTATCGGCTTCAGGTTTAAATGGTTATAATATTTATCGTTCTCAATATGTGGGGGGACCTTATACAAAATTAAATAGGTTAGTTCATACCGTCTCTGTTTATAGCAATTTTTTGGGCACTAATGTCCTGGCGTACTACTATTATGTCAGGCCTGTGATTAATTCGGTAGAAGGCACGGCTTCAGCTATTGTTTCAGCCACTCCTTACGCAATGACAGATGAGCAGCTTTTGACTTCCATACAGGAGGCGACGTTCAGGTACTTCTGGGATTTTGGCCATCCGGTAAGCGGAATGGCTCGAGAAAGATTTAAATTAGATGACCGTGAGACCGTTACCAGCGGCGGGTCGGGCTTTGGAATAATGTCTATTGTGGTTGGTGTTGAGCGCGGTTTTGTTACAAGGCAAGCCGCTGCCGAACGTGTCTTGAAAATAGTTAGATTTCTTCAGGATACAACGACCCGCTATCACGGAGCTTGGTCGCACTGGATAAACGGCGAAACCGGCGCGTCTATACCTTTCGGCGGCATAACAGGCGGCGATATTGTTGAAACATCTTATATGGTTCAAGGCATGCTTACTGCCCGACAGTATTTTGATTCCAATGACCCCATAGAGACCGAGATTCGCAGCAGGGCTACTCAGCTTTACGGAGAAGTCGAGTGGGATTGGTACCGCAGAGCTACTGAGACAGATGGTACGCATTTATATTGGTTCTGGTCGCCGACAACTGGCTGGGAGGGCAGTTTTGGTTTTGGCGGTGCGGAGACTATGATAGCGTATCTTTTAGCCATTGCCTCGCCGACGCATCCGATACCGGCATCCTGTTATTATGACGGCTTTGGCGGCGGCGGCAGCTATAAAAACGGCAGCAGGTACTATGGTTATACTCAATGGGTCAGCGCGTATGAGACGCCGATGTTCTGGACGCACTATTCTTTTCTTGGATTTGACCCGCGCAACAAAAACGACAATTACTGCAATTATTTTGAAAACAGCCGAAACATCGCGCTAATCGACCGCGCCTATTGCATTGCCAATCCCAAAGGTTTTACACTCTACAGTGATTTGGTATGGGGACTTACCGCAAGCTATAGCCCCCCCCCCTGGGGCTACGTTGCTCACGCGCCAGGCGCTTCAGATAACGGCACTATTACTCCGACCGCCGCTATAAGTTCTATGCCTTATACGCCGGCTGAATCAATCGCTACAATGAAGCATTTATACTATAACTATGGCAGCAGTTTGTGGGGCCCGCTTGGTTTTTATGACGCTTTTAATCCGACAGAGAGCTGGCTTTCAAACGACTATTTGGCAATTGACCAGGGTACAATTGTTCCGATGATTGAGAATTATCGCACAGGCCTCTGCTGGAACTTATTCATGGCCAATCCAGAAATATCGCCTATGCTCGAGAGTATCGGCTGGGCGACGAGGGCTGATAACGGGCTTAATTATGAATACTACGAGGGCACGTGGACTTCGCTGCCGAGTTTTGATTCGCTGACTCCGATAGCGGTAGGGAAAGCTAATAACTTTGACATTGGATTGCGTCAGCGGGATGATTATTTTGCATTCCGTTTCACCGGTTACATAAAGGTGCCGGCGGATGGCAACTATACATTCTATACTAATTCCAACGACGGCAGCAAATTGTATGTCAACGGCAGCCTTGTGGTTGATAACGATGGTCTGCATGGGATGCTGGAAAAAAGCGGCATTGTCAGTCTTGCCGCCGGAAAACATCTGATTGTCGTTACCTATTTTGAATATGGCGGAGGACAGGGTTTAATCGTCAGTTATTCCGGTCCCGGCATATCCAAAAAGCAGATCCCTGTAAATGTATTGTTTAGATGTGATTTGGCTGGAGATTTTAGTGGGGATTGTCACATTGATATGAACGATTTAAAGATATTAGCTGCAAACTGGCTTAACGACTATACCTTTATTGATTTTGCAGAAATGGCTCAAAACTGGCTCAAATAGCGTATAAAACGTGATAGTTTGCCAATATACTCTCACCGCTTCTTTCGAACCAGAGCTGCGCCAAGCCCGAACAACGCTATCGTCGCTGGTTCAGGGACAACCTTCAAAGGCATGCTAAATATATGAAGTTTCCAGGTCTGAAATTTGTGTTGTCTGCAATAGTGTTGTGCATTGTATGCTGCGCATCAGCACAAATGCCGGCAGACTTTACAAACAACAAAATTGTCAACATTGAAGACTTGGCAGTAATGAGCGAACACTGGCTCGATAATGTTCAGCAATTTACCAACGGCGATGCCGATGGCGATGGCAATGTGGATATGCTGGATTTTAGTAAGCTTGCAGAGGAGTGGCTCTACAGGGAATGCGGTAATTTTACCGCAACTGCGTCAAGCCAGGAGAATTCAGATTTAGGGCCTCTAAGAGCCATCGACGGCAATTTTATGACACGATGGTCCAGCGCCTTTCAGAACGGCCAATGGCTGCTTATTGATATGGGCCAAACAAGACAACTGCAGGGGATAAAAATTTATTGGGAAACCGCTTATGCGTCAGGATACCAGATTTTGCTCTCACAAGACGCCAATCAATGGACCACCGTCTTTTCCACAAGCAGCGGAGACGGCGCGGTGGACAATATTGTTTTTACACCAACTTATGCACGTTATATCAAAATATACTGTGTCACTCGTGCAACCCAATGGGGAAATTCAATCTGGGAAGTGCAGGTTAATTCAACAGACATGTGCTATAAAGATACATCGGGTGCCGTCATTGATGAGCAGATTGAGTCTCTTATAGGCCAGATGACGCTTGAAGAAAAAACCGGACTTGTCCACGGCGAAACCGCAATGGAACTGCCCGCCATCGGTCGATTGGGAATTCCGAGCCTGCGTATGTCAGATGGGCCTGTCGGTGTCAGATATGGAAACGCAACAGCATTTCCGGCAAACATCGCACTGTCAGCAAGCTGGGATATCGATCTAGCCAAACAAGTCGGCCAGGCTATCGCCAAAGAACTGCGCAACAAGGGCAGAAATGTTATCCTCGCTCCGTGTATGAATATAGTCAGAGTTCCGCATGGCGGAAGAAATTTCGAAACTTTCGGTGAAGACCCGTTTCTCAATTCCAGAATGGCTGTCGCGTACATCAAAGGGGTGCAGTCGCAAAAAGCCGTTGCCTGTGCGAAACACTACGCCTGCAACAATCAGGAATATGAACGCGGCAGTATAGATATTCAGGTGGACCGGCGCGCTCTGCATGAGATATATCTGCCTGCGTTCAAGGCTTCTGTTGTCGAAGCCGGGGTATGGTCTGTTATGACGGCATATAATAAAGTCAACGGATATCACTGCACCGAAAACAGCTATCTTCAGCAAACCATACTAAAAGATGAATGGGGTTTCAAAGGATTTGTCGTTTCAGACTGGGGAGCCGTTCACAGTATCATAGGAACCGCAAATAACGGACTTGATGTTGAGATGCCTTCAGGAGGATTCTGGGACTACGGACAACTGCTGGCGGCAGTAAACAACGGCTATGTAAGCGAAAATACCATTAACGATAAAGTCCGCAGAGTACTGAGAGCAATATATAAAAGCGGTATGACCACGGAAGCGTGGGACGGCACAGATGAAATGATACCGGAACATAATCAACTCGCCCTGAACGTTGGGACGGCAGGAATAGTATTGCTGAAAAACGAAGGGCCTATATTGCCTTTAGACAGTAATTCAAACGCTGCTATCGCAGCCATCGGCCCAAATCTTTACGAAGCCAGAACCGGCGGAGGCGGAAGTTCGCTTGTCAGCCCGTACTATTCCGTATCGCCGCTGCAGGGATTGCAAAATATGGCAGGGCCTAATATCACCATAACCCACTGTGCCGGTTCGCTTCTGAATAACTCCAGCCCGCTGGCTATCGACCCATTATACTTGTATGTTCCGGATATGAGCGGCCACGGCCTGAATGCGGAATACTTCAATAATATGACACTGCTGGGTACGCCGGCCTTAACTCGCGTCGATGCAACCGTGAACTTCGACTGGGCAGGCGGTTCTCCCGGCTCCGGAGTAAACGCTAATAACTTCAGCGCAAGATGGAGCGGCAAACTTGTTGTCCCAACGAGCGGCCTTTATGAAATAGGTATGAACACCGACGACGGGTTCAGGATTTACCTTAACGGCCAACTGCTCATCAACGACTGGACAGACCATGCTGTAAGATATACTTCAGTAAGTGTTCAATTAACCGCAGGTCAGCAGAATGACCTGATAATCGAATACTATGAAAATCTCGGCTCAGCCGTCGCAAAATTATCCTGCCATCTCAATGACCTTCTCACAGAAGCAATCAATAAAGCATCTGCGGCTGATGTCGCCATTCTCTTTGTCGGACTTTCGAGCGATCTCGAAGGCGAAGGCAGCGACAAAGCTGCAATGGACCTGCCGACCAGCCAGATACAGTTGATACAAGCTGTCGCGGCGGCGAATCCCAACACTATCGTGGTCATTTTCAGTGGTCCGCAAGTGGGTATAAGCAGCTGGATAGATAACGTGCCGGCTGTAATGCAGGCGTGGTATCCCGGGCAGGAGTGCGGCAACGCGGTCGCAAACATACTCTTCGGCAGAGAAAATCCGTCGGGCAAATTGCCTGTAACATTTATCAAACAGTGGCAGGACAGCCCCTGCTATTCAAACTATCCGGGCAATGTTTATACCGAAGGCGTTTTTGTCGGCTACCGCTACCACGACTATGCAAATGTCGAACCGCTGTTCCCATTTGGCTACGGTTTATCATACACAACCTTTGCGTACAGCAATCTCTCTATCGACACAAATTCTCTGGCGGCAAACGGCACTTTCAATGTTTCTCTGGAAGTGCAAAACACCGGCCAAACAGCAGGCAGCGAAGTTGTTCAGCTTTATATCGCCGATATTGCCGGCTCAGTGCCGCGGCCTCCCAAAGAACTAAAATCATTTAAAAAGATTTATTTGCAGCCGGGTGAACATAAGCAGGTATTATTCACTCTCGATAAAAGTGCATTATCTTACTACGATATCGCCAACAGTCGATGGTATGCCGAGCCCGGAGTATTTGAGGTACAGGCAGGAAGCAGTTCAAGAGACATCAGAGTTTCCGGCACATTTGAATTATTCTAATACCTAAGGGCATAATCCGCATATTTATAAACAAATCCAAATCAGTCCACTTGAGCTCCGAACAATCTGTACATCCAAAACCGCAATTTAATCCAAGCCATATCATGGCGCGCATCTTTACATCAGCGCAAGATAGCAACTTATTTATCTGTTCCGTATCAAAAGTGAATCTTTCATGATGAACGATCTTGCCTCTTGAAACAGCATCAATATTTGGGATGTTCACAAGAATATCATTCTTTCTTGCCCAATGAAATAACGCCTTCATAATACTTATGGGCACCTCTAAAAATTGCATTTTAGGGGCTAAAATTTTCAGTTAACAGTTTTCGAGCGAAAATTTGAAACCACTATCACAAAATTACGGTTATTTCCATCATGGCGGCTGCATTAGCCAATGCCATCAAGTGACAATGCCGCGCTTTTCAGTGCAACTACCGCACCTCTGGCGGCTAAGTCTGTGCCAGCAGGCAATATCTGTCTATATTATACGCAAGATTTCGCAAACCCATCTTGGCTTTAGCTCGCACCAATCCAATTGTTCGTATGAGCAGATTACCTGGTCGCATAGTCTGAACTCCAAATATATGTTCAACTCGGCTGCGAATTTTTGCTCGATTATAATTGCCCTGTATCTGACGCTGGGTCAGTTTCTTATAACGACAGCCCTTTCGCTGAATATGGCCACGAAAACCCTGCCCGTAAAGAGCTTCTCGTTTTTCAGCAGAGCCGTAAGCAGAGTCTGCCCATACATCACGACTACTATTATTTTCATCAAGAAGCTGCTCGAAAATATTACTGTCATGAACAGAGGCGGGCGTAACCTCATAGTTGCGAATAATCTTATGCTCGACATCTATGTCAATATGGTTCTTATAGCCAAATTGATTTTTGCCGTTCTTCTTTACCCAGCGAGCGTCTGTATCTTTCTGGCGTTTCTTGTTGTCGCTCCAGTTGCCAGGAACATTGCCGTCCTTGACGGCTTTGTTCTCTTCTCTGCTGTTACGCTGTTTGGGAGCGGATACTATGCTTGCATCAACTATTTGGCCTTTTTGAGCGGAAAAGCCGTTTTTACGCAGAAACTCATCGAACCGCTCAAAAAGTTTTTCGACAAGCTTGGCTTCGGTAAGCTGCTCTCTGAACAGCCAGATGGTCTTGGCATCGGGAACAATATTGCTGATAGACAATCTCAGAAAACGCATAAAGGACAGACGGTCTCTGACTTGAAATTCAATCTGATCATCAGAGAGATTGTAAAGCGACTGCAATATCATTATTTTGAACATGAGGATTACATCAAAAGGCTTTCTGCCGGCATTGGACTTTCGTTGTTTGTCTCGAATGGCTTCAAGAGCCGGACGGAATTGCTGCCAATCCACTATTTCGTTGAGTTTAACAAACGGGTCGCCTTCTTCGAGTTGTTCAAAACGCCTTTGCCAGTCGAAAAGTCCTGTCTGCATCATGTTCAATCCTTTGCCAATGATATGAAAAACCGTAATTTAATTGTCAATGAGCTAAATATATCAAATGTGCAACAAATTGCACTGAACTTCGTTAATTTTTAGAGATACCCTTATGTTTATGAACAACTTACAAAAGCCAAAACGGAGAGGCCGGGATTCGAACCCGGGGTACGGTGTTACCCGTACGACGGTTTAGCAAACCGTTACCTTCAGCCACTCGGTCACCTCTCCGAGTCAGAGAATTAGTGTAGTAGTTGTATCGATTTAATGCAAGCGCATAAAAAGAGCCGGCCGTCGATTATGTCGCCGGCCGGCTTGTTTCAGGTTTTAACAAAATGCTTTATTCGCCGCCGCGAACCATCATTGCAAGCGAGTATACCTTATCCTGGCAGGTGATATAAAGCGTTTTATTGTCAGGCCCACCGAAGGTTATGTTCGAGCAATTATAAGTGGCCACAGGTATCATATCAAGCTCTTCGCCGGTTGGTGAGACAATCCATACGCCGCCCAGGCCGCAGAAATACAGGTTGCCTCGCTCGTCGATGGTTATACCGTCCGGGTCGTTGGTGCGAGGGGGACTTGTCGGCTTGAAGAAAACGGAGCCGGTGCCGAGTGTCCCATCTGGATTGATGGGGAAAACCCACCATCGCTTGTTAGTGGGATTACTGCTGCTGCTTTCGGCAACATATAGCTTGGTTTCATCGAGGGAGGTAATAATACCGTTGGGTTGATTCAGGCCGTTATTTACACGGGTTGCAGTGCCGTCCGGTTCAAGTAGATATACGCCCTGATAAGTGGTTGAGCCCCAGGTAGGGCAGGTGAAATAAATGTTGCCGTTGGTAAGCTCGCGTCGTTGGGCTTGTCCGGAGCCGTGCAGAGAACAACAGTATCTTCGGGGCCTGATGCGCCTATGCGGTGACTGCGAATCTGCTTTGTGCTTTCATCGGCGGTAAGCAATCGGCCGTCTAATGAGAGAAGCATGCCGTTGGTTTGAGGAGAGGGACTCTGCCAGACGGTCACATTGTTCAGCGATTCGAGCCGTAAAATTTGATATGTGCCGGAACTGGGCCTTCTGGTAAAGAAAAGTTTATTACTGTTGGTGTCCCAGGTTGCACCTTCATAGAAAACGTTTGGTTCAGCGTAAACCTGCTGAATAGTCGCTCCCGGCAAAACCAGTTCGGAAGTCAGTGTGGCCAGCCAGTTGTCGCTGAGGATAAGCAAATCTTTTTCATCTATAACGCCGTCAGCCGGCGCTGAGATATCACAATCGGGGTCCCAATTCGGGCCGCCGGTTGTGCTGCCCCAGGCGTTTGCAAATATGGCAAAATCTCTGAGGTCAATGCACCAGTCACCGGTGAGGTCCGCCCATCCGGGTTCGTCGGTTGTAAGCTCGATGCCGTTGCCTGTGCCGAGGTTTCTGGTGTATTTTTTATCGGTTGCGTTGTTCCAGTGCTCGTGAACGCCCAGCCCTTCGGTCAGGCCGCCATTGTGGTTTGGGTCATAGTTAGCGCCCGATGGCGGGGAGGGAATTGAGGCCGCCTCGTGCAGATAGTCATCCGCGCCGCTCATCCGCGGCAAGGTAGTCCACTCGGTGTAAAGGAAATCATCGCCAACGGAGTCGGCTGCGACCTGGTCCATCGAAAGAATGATACTGGAGGGCCAGTCGGTGTTGAATGGCGCCATATTCCATCTGATAGGCCTTGAGTCCCAGTTTTGGCCGGCGTATAGGCCGTCAATCAAGGCCAGCAGCGTTTTGCCGCCGAGCCGGGGATGGCCCATCAGGTCAACGAGGGCGCGATACTTGCCCATTCCCGAATTAGTACTTGGCAGCGTGGTGTGCATATCATAATAGCCGCTGGTATCTGGATTCCTGATTAAAGAGCCGTAGAGGTTCTTGCCGCAAACGGTAATGCCGCCCCTGTCGTGACTTTTGAGGACGGGGAAATTTATGAAATAGGTTGCCTGGGCGAAATGCGTCGGGATATAGTCCTGAGTTTTACCTGTCACGCGGGAGGTAATGGGGTCGCTCCAGTAGAAAGGAGCGGTTGTGTCGTATGCGACATTAGTTCTGCCGGTCAGAACTATGCCCGGCTTTGTCAGGTAAACGACACCAGGGCAATTCGGCCCCACGATATTATACCAGTGGTTGGGCATAACTCTACCCGGGTCGCCAATGCTTATATCAGCGGGATTGACGCCCGCGACGTCGGTAAGCTGCTTAAGAAGGGCTATGGTTAATTGAGGCGATTCGTCTATCTGGTCAAGATAACTGGTCGCTTTTTCCCCGCTGGGAGGGTTGGAATGCATCAGCGTGAAGTTGGTTTTTATGGCGATTTTTTCACCGGGCGTGTAGCCAACGTTTCCCCTGCCCATTCGCTGATTGAAGTTTCTGAATATCGAGTCCCATGCGGCGTAATCGGTGCTTCTTCCTGTCAATGAGCGAAGGGCCTTTGAGAGCATCTCATTGACAACCTGTTGATTTGTGCAGGTGTTGGAATGCCAGTATGGCGGCAGGGTGTTGCCGTCTGAGCCTGTCCAGTTCGTAGCATCGGTGTCGTGAATCCAGGCGACCCGGCCCGGATGAACGCCGATGCCGTTGCCGAGGTAATTATTGGCGACTCGCGGCTCGTGGCCATAACTTATTTTTTGGTCGGAGCTGCTTAAAGCCATCCAGATAAAGCCGATGCTGGCGGTGATACAGATTATCGCCAAGACATAGCGTGCCCGTGCAAGAGAGCGTTTTGCTTTATGAAATGCAGCGGCAGAGCCGGCCAGACCTAAAATCCAGACAACAAAGCCCGATGCCAGCGGAAATACCACCCGCTGGCAGGGATATGTCGCCCGCGATGGCTTGGGTATCACCCGCACTAAAAACCATATAAGGGCCGCTAATCCGGTGAATGGCAATAACCACCAGGGCCAGCGAAATTTACGGTAGGATTGGATGATTTTACCTGTTTTGGGACAAATTTTGGGCTTGCCGTCGTTTTTTAGAAAAGACATCACCACTCTCCTTCTGGATGTGAAGTTTAAGGATTATGGTAACAGTTTACCAAAATTTGAACACCGGGTCAATGGTTTTTCGGGCTATCGATTACCAAACCGGCTCTTGCCAGTCGGCGCCGGCTATCCACGGTTCGACGCCATATTCATAACAGCCGATGTCAGGAGCGTCTCCGACGTAATCGTCTGTAATGCCGGGAATCATGTATCCGGCGTCGATAGCGCCGGAATCGCCGGTTAACGTGCCGTCAGTGTTAATCTCATAATTGCCGTTATGATGCGCCTCAGGCGGTATCGGTGCGAAATTGCCAAGGTCACATTTATACAGATTGTTAATCACACTGCATGTGCTTTGGTCGGCAGGCGTTCCCCACCAACCAAAAGCTTGGCCGCAGCTCGCAAGTATTGTATTGTTGAAGGAATGCACGTTGTCGATTGGGCAGCTCATATTTATCCCTGTTTCGGGAATGTTCCAGACAAGATTATGGTGAATTGTGACATTAGAGCAGCCATTATCGATATAGATGCCTTTGGGATAGCTCAGCGCCAGCGTATCGTGGACATAGTTATAGGAAATGACGGCTCCACCACCGTCGCTGCCCCAGCTGTAAGTTATGCCGCAGTCCCTTGTCAGCCAGGAGGAGTGATGCATATCGTTATAGCTGCAAATGAAATCATTGCCATCGTGCCAGAAAACAAACCGGCCGCTGTTATACAGGGTGTTCCGTGTGTACAAGCCGCCGTTTGCATCAGGATGAACGTAGATATTGCCGGCGTACGTAGCCATATAATCCACGTCGTGAATGATACAGTTGGTCACCTTGTTGCTTTGCCCGCTGTCGTGGATTCCGTTGCCGGCAGAGTAAACAATACTGCAATTTTTCCACTCATTATTCGAGCCGCTCATTCTGTTCTGATGTTTATTAGGATTATGGGAGGTGTTATAACCATTGCATTGGGTGAAATGGTCAACGTATTTGATATCGCAGTTCTCTATGAGACAATTGTGGGAAAGATACATTAACACCGCTGCCGCGAAGATTCGCAGGCCTTTGACCTGAATATGGCTTTTACCCGATAAAACAAAGGCGTGGTTTCGCTTTTTTACTTCGACGAGATGATTGGCAGGTGAATCATTCCCGTCGCACCAGATGTACAGGTCATAACTTTGTGGTCCGGTTTGTTTCAAACACCATTCTGTAGCGATGTCCAGGCCGTCAAGGGCGCCGAACAGCCAGTAAGGGTCGCCCGCTTCGGGTATATAATAGGGCATGTTGTCAGCCTAGGAGCTGTTGCTAAAAGTTAAGCCGACACCCGGGGTATAATTATCAATTGATTTGGTAAAACTTATCCATTCATCACCGGGGACGATATGCACCGTTGCACCGTTCCAGTCGCCCGGGGGTAGTTCGTTATCTACGAGAATATTTGCATCCGTTCCGGCATCAGCGTATGCCCGGTTCATATTAACTAATTGGTTCACGCCGGTATTCGGCCATCGCGCCTCGTTGTACATCTGGTTGTCAACGAAGAGCTGATTAAACGGAGGGTCTTGCGAAGGTGTTGAGATAGAAGTTTTGTAAATCGAGCCGCTGTAAAGAGACCAGGGACCGGTTAAGATGTCCGCGCCGCTGACGACCGGATGTTCGTTTGGATAAGAAACGAAAACGATTGGTTTTTCTGTGGTGCCGGAACTGAAAGGTGAGACCGTTTCACGATAAACACCTTCACGAATAAAACACGCATCGCCTGCACCCATGACGGTCGCGGCTTTTTGTATGGTCTTAAAGGGCTGGCCAGATGTGCCCGGATTTGTGTCATTGCCGGAGCTTTCTGAAACGAAATAAACGTCTCCGTTCGCATTCCAGATATAATTAAGAATGGCGAAATCTTTGAAATTCACTTTATTATCAAGGTTATAATCGCATGCTCCATCATATCCCGCATCTCCCGGACCGAGCAGCCACGTCTGTGACATTCTCGTCAACTGCGTGTAATTCATAGCTGTTGCGATGTTGGCAGCAGTGAGCAAAATAGCGGCGGCCCCAGCCAACTGGACTAAAATCTTGTGTTTCACCGAGAAACTCATAACGCACCCACTAAATCTTGCTTGAATTCTAACAGCAAAATCGCCCTCTGAGGGGTGTGGCAGAGGTTTTTGACGCTTGGCAAGAGTTACTATGCCTCATTTCCAATCTGATATGAAAGGTGATTGATTTATGAGACCATTATAACTAAATCCGCATGCTTAGTCAATATTTTGTCGGTCTATTGATTACATAGCGGCAGGCCAAAAAGCGGTTTTAGAAGGGTTGCAATGGGCCGGGTAGGATTCGAACCTACGTAGGTTTACACCAACGGGTTTACAGCCCGTCCCCTTTAGCCACTCGGGCACCGACCCTGTTTCGTCGCTCGTGATTCGTCACTCGTATTTCGTAACGGCCACTAATTTACACTTAGGGATGGTTTCCTGCAAGAAAAATCGGCATTGGACCGCTATGCAGAGTAGCAATTGACAGGGGGGGCGTGAATGAACGATAATTCAGTGATATGGACTGGTACGTGTATGTCGGCTGGATGCTGATAATTTCACAAGCGGTGTTCTCAATACTGCCTTTGAGGAACTATTTGTATGCGCTGGCCAAGCACAAAAAGAAACAATTTTCTTATTCGCCACGTGTAGCTCTGATTATCCCCTGCAGAGACCTCGATACGAACTTCGAGCAGAACATATCGTCTTTTTACAAACTGGACTATAAAGATTATGTGCTATTATTCGTCGTGGGAGACCATCGTGACCCCGCCTATGGTGTGCTGTGCGAACTGAAGGGCCGGCTCGCCGGTGCAACAAAAGCTAAAGAGGTTCGTGTGCTCGTTGCCGGAACCGGCCAGACGTGCAGCCAGAAGATTCATAACCAGCTTTATGCGTATCACCAAATCCCTGACGATGTAGAAGTGCTGGCGTTTGCCGATTCGGACATTTGTGTTCGGCCCGACTGGCTTCATCAACTGGTGCACCGGCTTCGGAAGGAACAAAACGGAGCTACCAGCGGATATCGCTGGTTCGTGCCGAAGAAGAACAACTTTGCCACGCTGGCGCTGGTAGCGATAAACGCCAAAATTGCACAGTTGCTGGGCAACACGCCCTTCAATCACGCCTGGGGCGGGTCGATGGCGATTAAGGTGCAGACGTTCAGAGAGCTGGGTATAGAGACGATATGGCAAAAGGCCGTCAGCGACGATTTGTCTCTCAGTTGTGCCGTAAAGGACGCCCACAAGAAGGTTGAATTCGCGCCTGGCTGTCTTGTTGCCACTTATGAATCGACGAGCTGGGCGAAGCTATTCGAGTTTGGCAGGCGGCAGTTTGTCATTACGAAGGTGGCTGCACCGCAGACGTGGTGTTTCGGACTGTTTAGCAGCGTTTATTCGGTTTTTGGACTCTGGGGCGGGGCGGCTTTGGCAATCTATGCTGCGTCAAGGAATAATCCGCATGTTTGTCTTTTTAGTGCCGTGCCTGTGCTGTTTTTTGCCGGGCAATTTTCAAGGGCGATATTGAGGCAGGGGATGATTCGAAAACTGCTCGCGGAGGACTGGCCAAAACTGAAGATGGCGGCCATTGTTGATATAGCGTTATTCTGGCTGTGGTCGCCGCTTATGCTGGTTCTTATCCTGTCCTCGGTTTTCGGCAGGACGATTCGCTGGCGAGGCATTCGATACAAGCTGCTCGGTCCGACCGAGACCAAAGTAATCGGGCCTTGAGTGTCCATCGTGGCACGGGCTTCCAGCCCGTGAAAAACACGGCCAAGATGGCCGTGCCACTCACTCTATTTTATCGATGTCGTTTTCAGGATGTCCCACGAGATATATCCTGTTTTTCCCGTTTCGTTTGGCGTCTAAAAGCGCATGGTCGGCTTTTGCGAAGAGGTTGTCGATTGTCGAGCTGTTTTTATCCAGACCGGCCAGGCCGCCGCTTATTGTCAGGACCCCCGTGCCATTAGCGCCCGGCAATCGCAAGTTGGTTTTTTCGAGTTCTTTTTGGAATCGCCTGGCTATCAATATCACTTCTCCGGGATGGTCTGCGGTGAATGAACGCCTTTCGCTGCCCTCAGGCGGGGGGCTGCACCGGGGGTCGTCCCAGAAGACGACCGCAAACTCGTCGCCGCCCAATCTTGCGACAACGTCATGTCTTCGGCAGCATCGACGGATTAAAAGTGCCGCCTGTTTGAGCACCTCGTCGCCTGCGGCGTGGCCGTAAACGTCGTTGTAATGTTTGAAATTGTCTATGTCAAAGATGAGGACCGTTACTCGGCCGTTGTCTTTTTTGGACCGTTCGATGATTTGCCTGGCAAACTCCCTGATATATCTTCTGTTTTTAAGTCCCGTCAAATCATCTTCCGTGGCGAGTTTTTCGAGCTGGTGTATTTTTTTCTGTATGGTTGTATCCGCGGCGGTAGTTGCTGTATCCCCGGCAGTTCCGGGGCTGCGGTGGATGGCTTCGCATAATTTTTGAATTCGTATCGGGCATATAAGATAATCATCGGCCAGCCCGGTGCCGTTGCCTACCATCTCCCTTGCACGTGGCTCTTCATACATCCTCGCAAGCAGAAGAATTTTTGCGCTGGTGTTTTTTCGCAGGGTTGCAAGACCATCTCGCAGGCCGGCTGACGCATCTGCCATTACGACCAGAATCGCAGCGAATGATTTTTTTACGGCTGCCTCCATCCCCTCCGGAATACCGGTGCAGACCTGAATAGGCAGCTTGTCCGGCGATTGAACGTCGGAAATCGCAGAAGATACGTTACCTATCAACAGAATTTCATGTGTGCCCGTGCCGGTCATATTCATCGCCCTTGGCTCCGCCTTGTATTATAGCAGAATCGGTCGAAAAATCAAACGCGGCGGCCTCGCCTTCAGGACCGGCTAACACTCTATTCCTCGGCGGGCGGAGATGCCTTTATCGAACGGGTGCTTGATATTCTTCATTTCGGTTACCAAATCGGCCATAGCAATCAGTTCGGGTGTTGCGCCCCGGCCTGTAAGGACAATCTCGACCCGGCTGTCGCGTTTTTCGATGAGATTTTTTATGTCTTTCAGATTAGCAAGACCCTGTGAAACGCAATAGACAATCTCATCGAGTATCAAAATGTCGTAAAATCGTTTCTCTGCTGTTTCCGTGAGACGTTCGAGCACTTCGTGAATGGCTGCCCGGACTGTTTCCACGGCTTTCGGGTCTTTGGGCGATTTTGCCATATCCCAGGGGACGTCCAGTGCCTCGACCCTTATCTTCAACCCGCTTATCTGCAGAGCGAATCGCTCTCCGATTTCCAGTGAATCCGGTTTGAGGAATTGGTAGATGAGGACCTTATTACCCTGTCCGATTGCGCGCAGCGCCAAGCCGAAGGCCGCGGTCGTTTTGCCTTTGCCGTCCCCCGTATAAATCTGCACAAGTCCCTTTTCGAGCATATCAATATGATACGTCCGAACCGCAAAAGTTGAAAATCAAAAATCTATGGTTCGAGGTGCGATATGTGAATTTGCGATTACGAGACCTTGGTCGCAAAAGACGACGGTTTCAATATCTGGAAAGCGGTTATCTATCGGGATGCCCCCCTTAAGCGGCCGTTTAAGTCCTCGTTAGCTCAGAAGGGTGCGGAAAGTCGATTTCATTCTTCGACGAAGATTGCATAATCGTGGAAATCTACGATACCCGACGGGTCGTTGTAAAGGTTTGCCCGTGAATCGTATCCCGGCTCGCCCGGCACTTTTAACCAGGAATAACAGAATGCCTCTAAATATGCCCAATATGGATAACCGTACTCGAAAAGGGGATCATAGCTGGCATCGCCGACGTTGATTGGAATCTGGCCCATATCCCTCGGCCAGGAGAAGGAAAGTTGTCCGGTAAAGCCGTAGTCGTCGAAGAGAACGTCAGCTATACCCTGTCCTTCGGTCCCCGGCAGCCAGGCCGCCACAAAGCCGTCCGCGTCTGCAATCTCGTCGGTTATAATCATTGGCCGGCCGGAAATAAGGACAATAACGTATGGGACGCCGGAATCCCGCACGGTATTAATGGTGCTGATGTCCGTCGATGACAGGTGCAAATCATCGTCATCTCCGGCCCCCTCTGCGTAAGGCGCCTCGCCAACTACTACTATGGCGACGTCATGTCCGGCCGCGCCGCTGCCGTTCGCATTGAAAGTAACACTGCCGGTGGAAAGCCCCTGAATGCCTTCGAGAATAGTGGTGCCAGTCGTCTCATTGTCAAAGTCCATTCCCTGCCAATGTATCGTCCAGCCGCCGCATTGTCTTATCAAGCTGTCTGCGCTGCTTCCGGCGACGAATACATCAGCATTTTTGGCAATCGGCAGGACGCCGTTGGCGTTTTTCAGCAATACGAGGGACTTCCTCACCGCTTCCCGGGCAACTGCCCTGTGTTCAGGAGAACCGAATGAAGATAAAAGGGTTCTGTCGGTGTAGGGATGTTCAAACAGGCCCGCCCTGAACTTGATTCTGAGTATTCTTCTTACGGCATCGTCAATTCTCGACATAGGGACATAATTATCATTGACCTGGTTTCTAAGGGTGCTGATAAACGAACTCCAGCTCGAAGGCGCCATCGACATATCAACGCCGGCGTTTATCGCATTTGTTATACTGCTTGAACTGCTTCCGATATCCTCCCAGTCGGAAATGACGAAACCATCGAAGCCAAGCTCGTTTTTGAGCAGGTCCGTGATAAGCCAGGTGTGGGTAACACAGTCATCCCCGTTCCAACTGCTGTAAGAAGTCATAAACGTTCCCACGCCCGCTTCCAAAGCCCTCTGATAGGGAGGCAGGTGAATGGCCCTTAGAAATATCTCATCGCATATTGTATTACCGGCGTTTACGCCTCCGGAAGTCCCGCCGTCGCCGATGTAGTGCTTGGCGCAGGCGACAATCTTTTCGCCCTGCATATTCGCATCCATCCCCTGCAATCCGCGGACGTAAGCGGCGACGATATTGTCGTGAACTTGCGGGTCTTCGGCAAATGACTCATAAGTCCTGCCCCATCGTTCGTCACGCGCAACTGCCACACAGGGTCCAAAGGTCCAGTCGATTCCTGTAGCAGCTACTTCTTTGGCGGTGACTGCGCCGACCCTTTCCATTAAATTCGGGTCATTGGCGGCGCCAAGGCCGATGTTGTGAGGAAATACAACCGCGTCACGGACCTTGTTGTGGCCGTGAACGGCATCAATACCATAGATAATGGGAATACCCAGGCGGGTAGCCAAAGCCCTCGCCTGGAGACTGTCATATAAATCTGCCCATTCCGTCGCACTGTTATTCCCACCGGGGCCCTGGTGCCCGCCGCTCAAGATGGAGCCCAGAAAATAAGTCGTGATAGACGCGGGGGAAATATCGGACGGGCCTTGGGTCATTTGCCCGATTTTTTCATCGAGAGTCATCCGGGCCAGGATGTCCTCAACCCTTGTCTCAACGGGAAGGTTGGCGTCCTGGTAGGGATATGCCTGTGCTAAAGTGGGCCAGATAGTCAGAAAAACTATGAAAATAAGGGCAATAACTGCGATTCGGGCCAGTTTTTTCTTCGATGTATTTATTTTTGCTCCTCCGTAAAGGTAACATCATCTATTTTCTTACTTATACCAAAACACTGACCTTTTTTCAAGAAAATTGGCCTGCTCGCGGCGCCGGCTGCGGGAATGGATGAATCTTTTTGTCTGCCCTGCGTAGCTTTCTGAGCAAAGCAGGGTGCTTATTCGCGGCAATATGAAACCTCTGCGGTCTCTACATACTCTGCGATTTTTTATTCGCTATTTAACAAGGTCACTAATGGCTGGGGGCGGTCGAGGCCTTCGATAAACTTCGGCCTGGCGGACCAGGGGATAACGCTCGAAACGCCTGTCAAATCCATCCAGTACTGCAATCGAGCCACGGACAGGTTCCAGGTCATATGGAAATGATTGGCAGGGGCATACTGCTTGTATTCGAGCATACTGGCGAACTTCGGCACGACAAAAGTATGCGGCCAGGTCGGCGTCGTCAAATTGCACATTGCCTTTCCAAGCTCCGCAGGCACCTCCGTTGTTTTTGCCTGGTCCCAAATCAAACTGAATAATCCCGATATACCGCTGAAGGCCAGTCGTCCGGCGATACCTTCTATACCCGCAGGCGTCATAAACGTTATGGAATTGCTTCCGCCGGGGAAATAAAACTCATCCACCAATGGCATACTGATACCTGCCATAATCTCTTTTACACTTGTTCCCGGCCTGGCCGCCCAATCGAAGGCAGCGCTGCCTGAATTGTCGCCATCGACAAGGCCTTTGTTGAACCAGTCCGCATTTTTATCCAGTTTCTTCAGGCCGATTTTGGCCGCTAAGTCCTTGATTTCCCACGCCTCCCAGACCTTGCGGAAGTCCATAAATAAAGGCGGATTGCCGCCCGACAGGTAAGTCATAAACAGCATAGTCAAGAGTCCCTGCACATCCGCCTCGGTGGCATAAGGCAGGGGGGCCTTGCGGCCTTTGTGGTCGAAGGTGCTGTTGAACAGCGATTCCATAACGTCGGCTACGGGCAGCGGTATCCCTCGCAGGTCGCTACCCCATTCTAATTGGCTCATAAACCCGCCGCCGACCGCGTTGAGGTCTGCCATAATATCGCGCACAATCAGATACATCGCCAAGCTCATATTGAATCGGTCGCTATCCGCATCGTTTCGCAGTTGAAGCCGGTCGCCGACGTATCGATTTATCCATCTCCTCAGCGCCTTTAATTCTTTTTTATCGTATGCCTCTTTTCGCAGCATATCCGCCAAGAGCTTCATATCTAATCTGGTGATTTCAATTCCGAAGGTATTCCGCGTCGGGATTACGTGCGCAAGAGCGGTTTCCATCCCCATCGAATCGTGTCCGAAGATTACAACCCGTCTTCCCCGCAAACCAACAGTGGTTAC
This sequence comes from Planctomycetota bacterium, assembly GCA_043811995.1. Classification (GTDB taxonomy): domain Bacteria; phylum Planctomycetota; class Phycisphaerae; order Sedimentisphaerales; family Anaerobacaceae; genus Fen-1362. The sequence goes on along the minus strand of JBDRMP010000125.1, from coordinate 8,024 downwards.
AGCGGCATAGCACCAGTCGATGAGCCACTTTGCGGTTTGCTCACTCATTTTCGGATTTGCCCCTGTGTCGGGCCAGTTGCCGACGTTCAGCGTGCATAAGCGGCCATATTGGCTAATCGCGCCATTCAATGCGTGTGCGTAAACGACTCCCGGCTTTGGGCCGCTGTTGCCGCAGGTGATATTTATCGGCGTATTGGCAGGGAACTGCTGTAAAAGCGATATTGTGGTCAATTGCGGGAACGCCCAGGTATCGGGCACAAGAACAAGAATATCGACGCCCGCTTTGCGGAACTGCTCCGCGACGATGTCTGCCTGCTTTTCACCATCAATAAGCACCGTTGAATATACAACCGGCACGATTTGTTTATCCGGCAGCACGACCTTGCCGCTTATAGTATCGGCGGTCATTTTTACGATATTTCGGCAGCGCGTCCGACTTGCCTCATCTATTCTCGGGTCGCTTGTCGCGAAAACACCAATCACCGGAATCTTCGGTTGTCCCTTTGCATCCGCCAGTTTCATTGCCTTTGCCATTTTTTATCTCCTTATATATCCGGCCTATTTTAACTTACGGCCTTTTTTGTCTTCGCCTGAGCCAACTGGTCAACCGCAACAGCAACGACGATAATAATGCCGATGACAATCAACTGTGCATTTGTCGATATGCCTAATAAAGTGCAGCCGTTTCGCAAAAAACTTATCAACAGCGTTCCTATAATTGTTCCCGTTATTGTTCCCCGGCCGCCCGACAAGCTTGCCCCGCCAATCACCACTGCAGCGATAACATCTAATTCCGCGCCCAGTCCTGCCGTCGGCTGAGCCGATACTGTCCTGCTTACCTGAATCATAGCCGCTATTCCCGCCAGAAGCCCAACTATCGTATATATCCAGACCAGGTTTCGTTCCACTCTGACGCCCGCGTGAAACGCCGCCTCACGGTTTGACCCTATCGCGTATGTGTATCGTCCCAGCGGCGTGTATCTCAAAACAAACATCGCTGCGGCAATGGCGACTGCGAAAATCACCACCGAGATGGGCACTCCGAGCACTACGCCTTCGCCGAGATATTTGTAATCGGCGACGTTTATCGGCTGACCATCCTTCATAACCAGCGCAACCCCTCTGAAAAAGCTCATTGTGCCAAGTGTTACGATGAATGGCTGGAGGCGAAACTGTGTTATCAAAATACCGTTACACATGCCGCAAGCTGTTCCCGCTGCGATACTCGCTATTGTCCCTGCGACAAGCGCCCATCCCTGAGGGTTGGCTCCGCCAGTTGCCTCCATTATCATCGCCCCAATCATACCGCACACGGCCAGCATTGAGCCGACCGAAAGATCGATGCCACCCGATACAATCACGAAAGTCATTCCAATCGCGATAATTCCATACACGCTCGAGCGACGAAGAACGTTGAGGAAATTATCCATAGTCAAAAACGTGTCCGGTCGCAGCGCCGCCAAGATACAGACAATCAACATCAAACTACCGAACGGCAATAATTGTCTGACAAACTTGCCCATATTTAACTTGTCTCCACTGCCGCCAAATGCATAACTTTCTCCTGCGTGGTTTCGCTGGTTTTCAAATTGCCCACGAGCCGCCCCCGCCGCATTACTAAAATCCTGTCTGTTACGCCAAGCAGCTCCGGCAATTCCGATGAGATAAACAAAATCGCCTTGCCCTGCTCGGCGAGGTTATTGAGCAACGTGTAAACCTCATATTTGGCCCCGACGTCGATACCTCGCGTCGGCTCATCGATGATGAGGAATTTTGCCTCCGCCAGCAGCCAGCGTGCGATTAATAATTTCTGCTGGTTGCCGCCCGACAGCGTATCGGCCTGCACGTCGGGCGAGGTCCACTTAATTGCTAATTGTTTTCCGAGCTTGTCAGCCATTGCCGTTTCTTTCGCCGGCCTGATTATTCTGCGCATCCCTATTAGCCCGAGCGCAGCTAACGTTATATTCCACGAGCAGGCAAGAGCCGGGCAAAGTCCGGTTCGCTTCCTGTCCTCGGTTAAAAATGCTATGCCGTTCGCTATCGAATCGGCAGGCGAATTTATCTCGACCTCCTGACCATCGAGCAGGATTGTTCCGCTGGTCTTTTTATCAACGCCGAATATTGCCCTGGCAACTTCGGTTCTGCCTGTCCCGACCAATCCTGCCATCCCGACAATCTCGCCCGCCCGAACGTTGAAACTGATGTCCCGAATCTTGCGGGATGACAGGTTTTTTACTTCAGCCGAGATTTCTCCGATTGTTTTTTTGCGCTTCGGGTAAAAATCAGTCAGTTCACGACCGACCATATATTTCACAATTGTTTGAGTATCGAGGTTGCCCATTTGGCCGCAGTGAACGACTCGGCCATCTCGCAGGACTGTAATATCGTCTGCGAGACCGATGATTTCTTCAAGCCGGTGCGAAATGTATATTATTGATATAGCGTTATTCCTCAGCCGCCTGATTATTTCGAAAAGCCGGTTTGTCTCGTTCTCAGACAGCGAGCTTGTGGGCTCATCCATAACGATTATCGAGGCCTTTCTCGCAAGCGCCTTTAATATCTCAGCAATCTGGCAATCGCCTGTCGATAAACCGCTCACTACAGCCGTAGGTTTAATTTCGAATCCAAATCCATTCGCCAAATCCACCGTTGATTTGACCATCCTGTTTGAATCGAGGATGAAGCTAAACCTTTTACGCGGCTCGTTGCCGAGAAAAACATTTTCCGCAACCGTCAAATGCTCCGCCAAATCCAAATCCTGATAAATCATCGATACGCCCGCCTCAATTGCATGCTGAGGTTTCTCAAAGCGGCGTATCTGCCCGTTTATCTCGATAGTCCCTGTGTCGGGCTGATGGACCCCCGCGAGGATTTTCATTAACGTTGATTTACCTGCGCCGTTTTCTCCGACCAGCGCGTGAACAGTTCCCCGGCGAACAGTCAGATTCACATCCTCAAGCGCCTGAACGGGCCCGAATCGTTTCGATATGTCCCGCATCACAAGGATTGGGTGGGCATTACTCCCTTGCCTGGCTATATTCGTCATTTCAATAATGCCTGAATCTCCGGCGTGTCGATATTTTCCTTAGTAATCAGTTTCACCCCGGTATCGATTCGCCTTGGCACTTCCTTGCCTTGCAAGCTTTCAACCAATGTTTTTACGCCCTCATAACCCATCTTATAGGGATTCTGCACAACCAGCGAATCGATATCGCCGTTTCTTAATGCCTCAATCAGCAAAACCCCTGCATCGAAGCCGACCATTTTTATTTTTCCGACCCGTCCCGAGCTTTGCAGCGCCCTGAGCGCCCCGACTGCCGTCGATTCGTTGCACGCGAAAAGCCCGTCAACTTCCGTGTTCTTGGTCAGTAAATCCTCTGTTGCCTGAAGCGAGGTTTCCACCGTATCCAGCCCGTATTTGGAATCGACGATTTTTATGCCGGGGAACTCTTTTTCAATAGTTTCGCTGAAACCATTTTCTCGATTTGTTGTCGATGCCGACCCGGGCGCATATTTAATCAAAATCACCTTTCCGGAGCCGCCTAAAATCTCGCCCATTCGCTTCGCTGCAATAACTCCACCCTGGTAATTGTCCGTCGCAACGAATGATACGTATTTGTCTGTCTCTATCGACGAGTCGATAATCACACAAGGTATTCCGCTTGCCGCCACCTTCTCTACAACGGGCACAATCGCCTTGCTGTCGTTGGGCGCCAGCACGATGCCTGATACCTTTCGCGTAATGAAATCCTCCACGATTTGAATCTGCTTTTCCCTGTCACCCTCACGGTCGGGCCCGTTCCAGAAAATCTCCGCCCCCGACTCCTGACCCGCCTTCAGCGCACCGCGATGAATCGATTGCCAGAAGACGTGTGTCGTCCCCTTAGGTATTACGGCTATCTGGAGATTTCCTTTTCCCTTACCCTTGCTGACAAGTCCTATCAAGATGAACGCAGCAGCCACCGCAGCCAATATGACAATCGGCAAAAATTTCTTCATAGTCCATTCTCCTTAGGATTACACATTATAAAACAATGCTTATTTTTCACCAAATCGGGCGATTGTAAAGTGTTTTTATGGAAGCGATGCGGTCTGCTTACTCTTAAGAGGGTTTTTTCTTCTACAAAAGCCCCTTGATAAAGCTTGTTTATTTCAAGAAACTCATGTATAATTTATCGAATCAGTAAGGGATGGGCTTATGAAGATAAGAAAACGTGTACCGAGCGGGCGGGAAAAAGACCAGGAGGCCATAGAACTGCTTGGGCGACTGAGAGAGAAGGTGTATTGCGATAATCCTTCCGCCGCCAGGCACGCTGCGTTTAATCTGTCCTGGATGCAGGATGACGGCTTCGAAATTCTCAAAGAGGCGCTGTTCAGCAACGCCCCGAGGGCCGCAAAAGGCGCAGCCGCTTATGGCCTGCGCAAGATGCGTGGCCGGATGAGGAAACCGGCTTTTGTGTTGCTGGAAGAAGGGCTTAAACACGAAAATGAGGGCACACGTCAGGTCTGTGCGAGAGCGCTATTGCTGGAAAAACAGGCGAAACAATCCGCCCGGGAGAAACCGCCTGCACAGGGACAGCCCCGGCAGTACAGGGCGAAGCCGAAGTTCAGGATTTCTGAAATATCTCATCAAAGACCGCCACGGCATATACCCAGACACAACAGGAGAAATCCGCCGCAGTCTTCGAGTTTTAACCGCTGAAACAACCATCCCTCCAATCGTGTCAACTTTATACAGGGACAGGCAGGGAACTAAACAAATGAAAGCGGGGGGTAAAAATATTTTCGGCAGGGGCCTATAATAATCTGCATACCAGGCGTTAGGTTGTATTGATGTCTTCGATTTGTCTTTTGTGGTCATCCTTTGCTTGAATTTACCGGGCGATAGTGCTAAAATCATATCATACACGAAGTACGGGGGTTTGGCGGACATACGCCTTAAATTGCGAGATAATAACACGTCGAAAGGGTTTCAATATGGAGCTTCTCGATAAATTGGGATTAAAACAGATATTTTCTAAAACCGCGCGTCTAAAACACCGCGCCGATTATCGGCAAAGCGTGGCTGACCGCAGCGAGGAGGGCGTCGCAGTCATGGAGATTGACGGGACCCTGCAGTTTGTCAACGGCGCCTGGGCCTCGATGCACGGCTATAAGGACAGGGACGAGCTTATCGGGAGAAACATAAAACATCTCTACGCAGGCAGGGCTATGGATGATTTCAATCGGTTCGTCGCACAAACCAAGCTGCTCGGCTGGTATATCGCCACGATTGAGCAGTCCCGCAAGGATAGAACTTCCTTCCCGGCACAATTAAAAATGGCCGTCCTCAAGGATGACTCGGCGAAACCCAGCGCCATACTGCTGATTGTGTCCGACCTTTCCCACCTCAGCCGAATGAATAAGATGATTCAGCAGAATACCGAAGAGCTCGAAACTCTCAAGACCCGCCTTGGCCGGCTTGAAGAAGCGATTGCTCGCCGCAATCAACCTGTCGGCGTCGTCTGTGAAACCAGCGAAGAATCGAACCATAAGGGACTGCCCGTAGCCGAACTGAAGCAGCTTTCCGAAATAGCAAAACGATTCAGATAAGCTTTATCCGGCTCTGATTCCATTTGTTTCCCTGCCAACGGCTTGCAATTGCCTGTCGCATCTTTTATTATGCTACCCGTCTGAACTTGCCGAAAGAGATTATCGAGTAACGAGTGTCGGGATTATGACCTGTTTAGCGGTTCCAATATCAGCCAAAAACCTTAATGAGGCCGAGGAGCAGATAAAAGCCGCTTCTTCTGTAGGTGCGGAAATCCTCGAACTGCGCACGGATTTTCTTGTGCACCTGTCCGCCGATATCGCCCTGCAGGTTATTAACGCGGCAAAGCAGCTTGCACCGTCGCTGCCTGTAATCGTTACATGCCGTGATTATCATCAGGGCGGCGCCTTGCGCCACACAAACCAGTTGCGGGCAGACGTTCTCGCCGCAGCGGTTCGGGCAGGGGCGGATTTTATTGACGTCGAATACGACAATTTTCTCTCCGTGGCGTTTCGAGGCAAAATCTCAATTGCATTATCAGCCGGCGCAAACACCCGTTTGATTCTGTCGGCCCACAACTTCCAGACAAAATTCAAAAATATCAAAAAGCTCTATTGGGAGATTGTCAATGCTTCTACCGGCGTAATCCCGAAGCTGGTTTATTCTGCACATCATATTAACGACTGCTTCGACATACTCGATTTGCTGCACGACCGAAAAGAGGACATGATTGCGTTTTGTATGGATGAGCCGGGCTTTATTACGAGGGTGCTGGCGAAAAAATTCAACGGCTTTATCACCTTTGCCAGTATCAATGAAAAGATCGCAACCGCCCCGGGCCAGCCGACGGTAGCCCAGCTGAAAAATATTTTTCGCTGGGATTCCATCAATGCCCAGACCGAACTTTATGGTGTCATCGGCTCGCCGGTTGTCCATTCGTTAAGCCCCGATGTTCATAATGCCTGCTTCGCCGAGGCCGGCTTGAACAAGGTGTATCTGCCTTTGTTAGTGGCAGGGGGGCAGACGGGATTTAGTCCTTTTTTGGATAACATCCTCTCACGCCCCTGGCTGGATTTCCGTGGCTTCTCCATAACTATTCCTCACAAGGAAAATGCACTCAATTACGTGATATCAAAGCAGGGCGTCATCGACCCCCTTGCTGAAAAAATCGGCGCCGCCAATACAATCGTTATCGATGGCTCAAAGTTGTCGGCTTACAATACAGATTGTGCAGCCGCACTGGATTCAGTCGCCAGCGCACTTGGTATCGAACGTGCCGGCTTAAAGAAAATGCCCGTCGCCGTAATCGGGGCGGGGGGGGTGGCACGCGCGATTGTTGCCGGCCTTGCCGAGGCAAAAGCGAAAGTGAAAATTTATAACCGCACCGTCGAAAGAGCGAAAAAACTCGCCCGCGAGTTCAAGTGCGATTACGCCGGCCTCGATGGCCTGCGAAAACTCAAAGCCAAACTTGTCATCAACTGCACAAGTATCGGTATGCACCCAAATACTAACGCGACGCCTGTCGACGAGAGGTTTTTGAAAAAAGATATGGCTGTTTTCGATACAGTTTATAATCCGGCAGAAACCCTGCTTTTGAAACAGGCCAAACAAATCGGCTGCCGCACAATCTCCGGCCTCGATATGTTCATCTCACAGGCCGCAAAGCAATTCAAACTGTTTACCGGCAAAGAAGCAAAGTTGGATTTACTCCGCGCGGTCACCGGCAGGAAGATTTGTCCCAAATGAGAATAGAGGCGTACGATTATGGAATTTACTTTGGTATATAGAGGACAACTTAAGCCGGATAAATCAGCTGAGGTGAAAGATAAGTGGTATATTCGACGCGAGATTCATAAACAATTAGCGGAATTGTGGAAACAGGAACCGCTTTACAGTCATATGCAAGATAGCCACAACTTATTAAACAATATCGTAGTAGATGGTAATCCACAAACTAACCTCACTTCAATCATACGTAAGGTAGATGGCTTTCGGTTTATCCCCCTTGTATGTTTGAAATTGAATTTAGTCGCGGAATTGAATGTTATTTTTCTCAGGCCAGAACCTCCTGGTCTGATTATCACAAAAGGTGGCGACATCGATAATCGCCTCAAAACACTTTTCGATGCCCTCCGTATGCCTCAGACATCGGACGAAATCAAAGATAATGCGCCAGAAGAAGGTGAGAATCCTTTTTTTTGTCTTCTTGAGGATGATAACCTAATTACAAAAGTATCTGTTACAACTGACAGATTATTGGAACCCTTAGAGCCCGGAAATCGTTATTTTGTGAATTTATTGATGTCTGTTTGAACGAAGATTACAAGGATGAGTTGGGATAATATGGATCTCGGGGAACTTGTCCCGTCCATAGTTGGAGGTTGAAAAAAGCAATGGCTACTCCGGCCTGATTTTGTGTAAAATTGGGCCAGATAAACAATTATATTTTTTGAAAGGAGTAGCCATGCAGAAGAAATTGTATCAAATTACAGAC
>JBDRMP010000124.1:0-43423 GCA_043811995.1 Planctomycetota bacterium | reverse complement strand
GTTTTCGTGCACGGCGTAGTTGAAATTCTCGGAAAGGACTTTCAAAAACATCTTCCTGTCATCCGGCGACATAGGATTGGTGTCGTTTTCGGCAAGATGGTTGGTAATGGCCGTGCCGAACAAGAATTCGTGCCGGACCTGCCGGATATTAACGTCGGCGCCGGGTTTGGTTTTTATTTCGATATCGCCCATTCGGATTTGGGCTATTCTGGCGTCTATTGCGGCCGGCGTAATCCTGGCTGAAATATCGTTCTGGGCTAAACAGAGAGGCGGAGTAAGAGTAATTACGGCCAGAAACGGGAGTGTTGACATTGCCTTCATAGCCTGTGCTCCTTGTTAAAATATGGCTATTGCATTCACAAATCGAATGGTTATTCTTGCTTATATACTGGTGAAAGTAAAGCCAAATCGGGACTTATATGTTCACTATGCTCCGCTGAAGAGCGTGGATTTTGTGAACATCAGGCGATAAATTAACTATAAATGTAGAGTGGGACTTATTAAGGAGGCACGAAAATGAAGCTGAATGTGAAGGCGTTTGCGTTGGCGTGCGGGCTGATGTGGGGATTTGGTGTGTTTTGTTTAGCGTGGTGGATAATGCTGTTCGAAGGGGCGACCGGCGAGGTGACTATCCTGGGCCATTTGTATCGCGGGTTTAACATAAGTCCCTTAGGCAGTGTGATAGGGCTTGTATGGGCGCTGGCGGATGGCGCCATCGGCGGGGCCATATTCGCGTGGCTGTATAATATTCTGGCGGCCAAAAAGACCGGGACGCAGGCATAGCAACAGATAATAAGTTTTTAATCTGCGCAGCCGGTGATTAAAGAACCCGCTGGTTTTTGTGGTTAAGTAAACGCGCTTCTGTCGCCAGTAATTCCCACTTTTCCAGTCCCTGGGACTTTACAAACTTTTCCACCACCCTCCGTATATCGGTTTGGCGGCGTCCGTGCATCATTGCGTAGAGATTATAAGGCCAGCCGGCAAATGGTTTGCGCTGGTAACAGTGACTGACGATTTTGAGTTTTGCCAATTTTTGCCCGATATCGACAACGGCTGCTCCACTAACCTTGCAGACAAACATCGCATTGGCGACAAATCCTAATTTATGATGATTGACTACCGCACCAATCCGGTAAATTATTCCCTCTTCGAGCATCCCGGCGATATGCAATAAACAATCGTAATTCTCAAACTCATCTTTACCGAGAAAATCGAACGGCTTCGCAACTACGTTCACTCCCCCTTGTAACCTCTCTAATATCTGTTTATCGATAGCGTTCAGCGAACAGCCCGGCTTCGCCTCCCCTTCGGCGAGCAAGCTTCGGCTACGCCGAGGCGAGCGTTCAGCGTTCAGCGTTCGGTATCCCGGCAACAGCCGTCTTCCACCGCTTTGGGCGTCGAAGCGAACGTCCAATTTGAAAGTGCGCTGGACAGGCAAGCTATGAAAATCCAAAGCAAACCGCTTCGACAATTTCGCTAAAGTAGTTCTAATCTCGCTTTGCGAATCCGCACGCAGTGTAAACCAGAGATTAAAAGGATGCTCTCGAAGATAATTATGCGATACTCCTTCCAGATGATTGACGGCTGCGACGACTTTTTTTAGTTTTTTCTCCGGCACAAAAGCAGTAACGAGGGTACTTGCCTTGCCGGCCGCCCGCCAGTTAATGACCGCCCCGATTCGCCGGATTACTCCCTTTTTTAGAAGCTCGCGCGTGGCCTTCAGCGCGGTTTGCTCATCGACGCCCAATGCCCTGCCTATTTTGATGTATGGCCTTTCGACTATCGGCAGGCCTGTCTGGAGGAGATTTAACAAACGTTTCTCGAATGCGGACAATCCACCGCTCATCGCCGCCTCTTTTTCGGCATATAGCCACAGACGGGGTCTCCGGCCAAATAATCGCCGTGAATTGCCATCGCCCTTGCCTTGCATCCGCCGCAGGAGCCGACGTATTCGCAATCGCCGCATTTGCCTTTCAGCAGAGAAACATCCCTGATTTCGTTGAGGAACGGGGATTTGAGCCAGATTTTTGAGAAGTTGAAACCGTTTTCGACGAGGTTTCCCGCGGAGATATCGAGAAATCCGCAGGTCTGGACGTCGCCTTTGAAGCTGATAAATCCGAATCCGCGGCCACCCATACAACCCTTGCTTTCCGCGGTAAGTCCCTTTGCTTTGGCCTGCTGACAAATCCTCGAAAATGAAGGGCCGCAGGTAACACGGACATCGATGTTGCTGCGAAGTTTGACTCGCAGCAGCTCGTTCAAGAGGGCTTCATACTGGATGGGGTCGAGGACGGCGTCTTCAAGCTCTTCGGCCCGGCCGGTCGGGACGAGCATAAAGGCGTTAAGGCAGATGGCGTCGAGGCGTTTTGCAAGCTCAGCGATACCGATGACTTCGCCGGCGTTCAACTTGCTCAGGGTGGTATTGATTTGGAAGGGCATTTTCGCCTTACGTGCAAGTTCGGCGCCCTTGAGGGCGGTCTCAAACGCGCCCGGGCTTTGCCTGAAGCCATCGTGTGTTTCGGCTGAAGCGCCGTCAATCGAAAAGGACAAGGCCGAGACGCCGGCTTTTTTAAGTTTTTTAATGGATTCGTCATTCAACATATAGCCGCAGGTCGCCATTACGACGCGCAATTTCCTGTCTTTGGCGTATTTGATAATCTCATACAGGTCGGGTCTTTCCATCGGCTCGCCGCCTGTTATGATTAAAACCGGCTTTGAAAACCTCGCTATCGAGGAGATTATCTTTTTGCACTGCTGGGTGGTCAGCTCGGAGACGCCTTCGGGGCCGGCGTTTGCGCGGCAGTGCTTACAATGATAGCGACATCGCCGAGTCAATTCAAATGCGATAAGTCGGGGCTTTAAGCCGTCGTTCGTCGTTCGTCGCGCGTCGCGCGTAGTAAGGGATTTGGCAGCCATAGGGGGATTGTAATTTATTGGGCGGAGGAAATCAACGGACAGCGAACCGGGCAGTTTTACTACTTCTGTTTTACGAAGACGGCGGGCAGGTTGGAGCTGCCCTGTCGCATTTTACGCCCGATACCTTCGAGGCGACGATTTTTGACAAGCAATTCGAAGAAAACGGCGTCGGCGTCGAGCCGGCCTGAAATGGGCACGATGAATTCGAGCTTGCTGTTGGAGCACCTGGCATTAACTATCGTAAAAGACGTCCCTGTCGCGGTATCACCTGTGCCCTCAAGTATGGTAAAAGTTCCCGCGACGTTGTCGCCCTGAGTTCGCAGAACAAGCGAGACCTGTGTGGATTTGCCTTTTTCCGTAACAGAGCCGAGCCATTTGCCGTTCAGCGCGGCATTGCCGGAACAGCCGGCCATCGGCAGAACCAAACCCGCCAATAACATCCATACTATGGTCTTCATACGCCTTATCTCCTTATTATCAGCAGGAGATTATAAAGAACGCAGGGTAAAATTAAAAATCAAATATCGAAAAAGCGGATTTTTTTGTATAAGTTGAGCAAATCGGGTCATACAAGAGTTCGTTTTGACAGGAAAAGAGGCCGCAGGGCGGAAAACCGGAATATGAGCGATTCGGCGAGGTCGGCGGGAACGATTATAGCGAGATGCGTTATCGTCGTTATATTGGCGATTGCGTTCGGATATGTAGAGGCCGCGGTGGTGGTGTATCTGCGGGAAATTTTTCACCCGGATGGTTTCAGCTTCCCATTGGCGGCATATTTTCTTGCCGACAAATCACGCGACTTACTATTAACCGAGGTCGGCAGGGAGGCAGCTACAATCGTTCTTATACTCAGCGCCTGTTTATTAGCGGGCCACAATCGGCGGCAGCGCCTCGCTTACTTTTTAATAATCTTCGCCGTATGGGACATTTTCTATTACGTCTGGCTTAAGGTTCTCATCGGCTGGCCCGGCTCGGTTCTGGACTGGGACATTCTTTTTCTAATTCCGTTTCCCTGGGCGGGGCCGGTGCTTGCGCCAGTGCTGGTATCGGCTGCAATGCTGTTTTTCGCAGGAATTATTCTTTATCGTGACAGCAAAAACAGACCCGTGAAGGCAGGTTTTTGGGACTGGGCGGGTTTTTCTATCGCCGGCGTTATTGTGATTATCTCATTCTGTATCGCCGGCCGGTATATGCAATCGCCCGACTACGCCGAACATTTTTCGTGGCTGTTGTTTGTAGCGGGGCTGCTGGGCGTAATTTCGGTGTTTGCAAAATGTGTTTTAAGGAAAACCCCCACCGCAGGGGTGGGGGCTAAATAAGCGGAAGAACATTAAACGGAATTTTTTGTTATTAACCGGCGAAGTCCTCGAATTTTCCGAAAATCATTTTGCCTGCGGAGGTCTGCAGGGAGCTTGTCACGGCGAGGATGATGTCTTTGCCTATTTTGTTTCGGGCGTCTTCCACGACCACCATTGTGCCGTCGTCGAGGTATCCGATGCCCTGGGTCGGCTCTTCGCCCGGTTTAATGATGCGGACCTTCATATTCTCGCCGGGGAGCGCTATCGTCTTGAGGGAGTTGGCCAAATCGTTGATATTGAGGACGTCCACGTCTCTCACGGCGGCCACTTTGCTGAGGTTGTAGTCCGTTGTTACGAGTCGTCCGCCGCAGTTTTTGCTGAACGGAATCAGCTTCTGGTCAACACCTTTGAGCTCTTCAATCTCCGCCACGACGGTATCGTCTATCGTTATATCTATCGCCTTATCTGACTGCATATCCTTTAGTATGTCGAGTCCGCGCCTGCCGCGGTTGCGTTTGAGCTTGTCTGCGGAATCGGATACCAGCTGAATTTCATTGAGAACAAATCGGGGCACGATGAGCGGGGCGTCGAACAGCTTGCTCTTGTAGAGGTCGGCGATGCGCCCGTCTATAATTGCCGAGGTATCCAGCACAAAAGGCCTTGCTCCTTTGGTCTGCTTGGTAAACTCAACGTAAGGAATAACAAACCGCACATCGTCTTTGGTTCGTATGACAATGCTGATTATAAGAAAACAGATACATATACCAATCATCCACTTTAACGTCTTTATCGCCGTAACGCTTAGTTCTATATGATAGATATCGATAATCATGTCGAGCACCTGTGCCAGCGCCCAGCTGATTACAATGCCGACAATCAAGCCGAAGAAGACGCCGGCCAGGGCGGCCAGTGACTTTTTGGGGGTTGCAAAGTCAATGAGGAAGGTTGCCACAACAAGCGCAAGCCCGCTCAAGAGTAACGCATAGAAATTGGCTACCGGTCCGCCGGAAACCTCATAGGAAGTCAAATTAAGAACTAAAACCGCTGCGATTATTACAAAAAAAAACGCCCTTATAATCCAAAGCAACATACCCGTGACCTCCAAAAAATATGATATATTTTTATATTAACGGTTACAGAGTAACACACCAATTTTACCCGTTTGGCATACCTAAGGCGGAGCAGCATCCGTCTTCGTTTATTCGCTGCACGTCGCGTATGCCGTCCGGCAAGCCCCGCAAGCCGGCTAACCGCCCAGCTCTTTTTGGGCCGAGTCGGCATCCCTGGCATCTACCGCCACGAACAATTGGTAGCGGCCGTCGCATACCATCGCGGAGCCGACGAGGCCGCTAATGTCGTTTTCGGCAAGCCCCAATAATACCTCAGCAACTGCTCCTGGGTGATCGTCGCCATCCACGATAAAACCTGCCGCCTCGGTCGTTTTCAGGCCGGCCTCTTTTGCAAAATTTTCAAGTTTCTTCGGGTCCTTTGCGCTCACAAATGCCCGCCCTCGGTTGTTGCCGCAGGAAAACGCCGAGAAACACAGAAAATCCACTCCAGACAAACTGCTCTGAGACAAGAATTTCTGCAAGCTGCCGGGTTTATCCTCTATCTCCACGCAATGCACGACTATTCTTTTGACAGCCATTTCTGTTTCCTTTCATTATGAAATGACCTTGCCCGAACTGCACAAGTTTACCTGTCGCATTTTTATTGTCAATACGAAAACTTTTTCAGCCGGCCCTTGTTTGTCCTCTGAGCTGGCCGGCGACGGCTTCGGTCGCGCGCCTAATTTTCTCCTCGTCCCCAAGATAATAATGGCGAATCGCTTTGAGCCGGTCATCCAGCTCGTAAACCAGCGGTATGCCCGTCGGTATGTTGAAATTTACGATATCCTTGTCCGAAACCGAGTCGAGGAACTTGACTATCGCCCGCAGGCTGTTGCCGTGCGCTGAGACCAGTATTCTTTTGCCCTGCTTAAGTTTAGGCGTTATCACCTCGTTCCAGTAAGGCAGGACCCGTTCGAGGGTCAATTTCAAGGATTCGGTTCCCGGCAGCAGGTTTTTCGGCACATCGGCGTAACGCCTGTCGTTTCGCGGATGTCGCGGGTCGTCGGCTTCAAGCGCGGGTGGCGGCACGTCATAGCTTCTGCGCCATTGCTGGACCTGCTCGATGCCGAATTTGTCGGCCATCTCTTTCTTGTTAAGCCCCTGAAGCGCGCCATAGTAGCGTTCATTGAGGCGCCAGGAGCGGAAAACGTCTATCCACATCAGGTCCATATCATCGAGGATTATCCACAGCGTTCGAATCGCGCGTTTGAGCACCGAGGTAAAGGCGATATCGAAGGTGTAGCCCTCGCGTTTCAGGACCGCCGCCGTTTCATGTGATTCGGCCACGCCTCGCTGCGAGAGGTCCACGTCCGTCCAGCCCGTGAAACGGTTCTCGAGGTTCCAAACGCTTTCTCCGTGTCTGACAAATACAATCTTTATCATATCTTGCCTTCTGCATCACCCGCCAGGCCGGACAAGATACTCTAAGCCGTCATTGTTGTCAAATAAACTTATCATACTTTAATTTCTCTTTAACGCTACGGCCCGGTATTCTAAAATCCGCCTATGCTCTACTTCTGGATAATTCTGTTAATTGTGCTCAACGCCTTCTGGCTTATGCTTGTTCTCTTAGCACTGCCGGGTAACTGGCTAATTGTCATTACCACCGCCTTATTCGCCTGGTGGCAGCGGGGACAGGAGGTTTTCTCCATTTACACCCTTATCGCTATTGTGGTTCTTGCGTTTATCGGGGAGGTGGTTGAATTTTTCGCAGGCGCAGGCGGCGCGAGGAAGGCCGGGGCCGGCTGGCTCGGCGCTATGGCCGCCATATTCGGCGCAATCTTCGGCGCTATAATAGGGACATTTGTTTTGCCTCTCTTCGGCACAATTCTCGGGGCCTGTCTCGGCGCGGGATTGGCTGCCGCAGTCGTGGAATTAGCTATGGGAAAGGCCCCCGATGCCTCAATACGCTCCGGCTTCGGCGCCTCTCTCGGTTATCTCGTCGGCTCAACGGTCAAATTCGCCATCGGTGTCGCCATCTGGCTCATCGTCGCCGTCGCCGCCTTCTGGCATTAAATCACCCCGTCAGTAACGCCTCGGCGATTTTTTGTGCTGCGTCAATTCTCGCGACTCGCCTGCAGGCATTCTTCATTTGCCGGCGAATCTTATCATCTTTCAAAAGCGGTTCGAGCTCTTCCCAGAGCCATTCCCGCCTGTCTTTATCATTGTCGAGGTCATCGACGATAACAGCCGCTCCGGCTTCGACTAATTTGCCGGCGTTGAGATACTGGTGCAAATCCTTATGATAAGGATACGGCATACAGATGCTCGGCACGGCCGCGGCGGCGTACTCGGCCACGCTGACCGCGCCGCTTCGGCCAATGAGCAAATCCGCCGACGCGAGCAAATCCGCCATATCATCGTAATAATCAATGATTTTATTTCTTATCCCCGCCCCGGCATATTTTGCCGTAACTTCGTCAAAATTGGCCCTGCCCGTCAGGTGAACCATTTGCCAGTCGTCTGCAAAATCCGCGAGATTGTCCAGCAGCGAACAGACGGTCCGGTTTATATTCTGCGACCCGCTCGACGCCCCGGTTATGAGCAAAATTTTTTTATTTTTATCAAGGCCAAGCTCAGTTTTGGCTCTTTCCGGATTAGGTTTTTCAAACGAACTGCGCAAAGGACAGCCAACGACGCTGACCTTGCTTTTGAGCTTGCCGAAGTAGCCCGCCGTTTCTTCAAATTGTACGAAAATACGTTTTGCCCATCGCGCAATCAGCTTGTTTGCTTTGCCCGGCACGATATCCACGTTCAACAATACAACGGGGACTTTCAGTTTATGTGCCGCCCGGCACACAGGCGCAGCGACGTATCCGCCGACGCCTATAACGACGGGATTGGGGCTGCTGCGAATTGCCTCAGCCGCAGTTTTGGAGCTTGAAAGGAACAACTTGCAGAACCGCCAGAGCTTGTCGGGCCTGGCTGAAAGTCCGACCGCTGGCAGGGGGGTGTAAGCAAAACTGGTCTTGGACAATACGTGCCTGTCGATATCGCGTGAGCCGGTAAAAAAATGGATTGTCGCGGCAGGGTCAAGCTCGGCGATTTTCTCCGCGACGGCCAGGGCGGGATAAATATGACCGCCGGTTCCTCCGCCGGCAAAAAAGAAACTCTTGCCCGCCATCACCAATTGTCTCCCGAACTCCATTTGCCGCACTGCGAGGCAATATTCAACAGCGCCCCGACCGCAGCGGCGCTCAATAGCATACTGGTGCCTCCTGCACTGACGAACGGCAGGGGGAGTCCCTTCGTCGGCAGCACCACCGTCACAACGCCGATATTGAGGGCCGCCTGCACGCCGACCGCCAGCACAATGCTCGTTGCGAGAAGCCGGCCAAACGGGTCTCTGCACCGCATAATAACCATTATTCCAAGCACAATAAAAGCTATGAATAACGCTATAACCAGGGCCGTCCCGACAAAACCCGTCTCCTCGCCGATAATCGCAAAAATGAAATCCGTCGTGTCTTCAGGCAGATGACCATACTTGCATATTCCCCTGCCCAACCCTTTGCCAAAAAGCCCCCCCGAGCCGATGGCAATCAGGGATTGACTCGCCTGATAATTGGCTCCAGCCGCCCACTGGTCCGGATGCAGAAAGGCCAGTATTCGCATCTTTCGCTCAGGCGAAGTGAGTATCGCCGCGACAAAGCCGACTGCTGCAACAGGTAACGGCGCTACCAGATATTTCCAGTCCGCCCCGCCTGCCAGCAGCACAAAAAAGCTCAATAACGCTATCAGTGCCGCCGAGCCAAAGTCCTCGATGATTACAAGCCCCACAACGAGCCCGAGCACTATGCACACCGGCAAAAAACCTCGCCAAAACGACCTCAGGTGTTGGCCATATTTAACACAAAAAGCCGACAGCGAGAATATCACAACCCATTTGGCAAGTTCCGATGGCTGAAAACTGATTGTCGCCGGCCCAAGCGGTATCCGCAGCCAGCGTCTGGCCCGATTTACCTCCGTTCCGACCTGCGGCAAAAGCACGATGACCAGCAGCACCACGCTGATAATAAACAGGTAAGTAATGGGCGAATGAAACAGCCCTTTTTCAAAGCTGAAACGCCGATAATCAATCCTCGAAAAAATCAGCATTACTGCAACGGCCAACGGGAAAAATAAAACTTTCCTAAGGTTGGCTGACTCGTAAAAATGCCGCAGGTCGATTCCTCTGGCGATGTCCAGACCAGCTGAAAACACAAAAACCGTCCCGATTGCCATTAGCGTAACAACAACGAACATTATTCGCTCGCCGAGGGCCCCCTGGTCTTCTATCTTTATTATTTTTGCATGCTCATCCATTTTCCGCTGGTCCGTCGAAAAAACCGTTAAATCCTGTTTTTATCTTCGGCTTATTGACCTCAATCTGCCCAAAAATTCCGCTTTATATTTCAGGAAAAAGACAGTAGAATGAATTATGGAAGAACACGTGCGATACGTATTTTTTTGGGTTTTAAATAGGAGCGGGATATGAGCACGGTGATAGTCCTAACGCCTGTTATAATTGCCAATTGGCCTGTGATTGTCGCGGCGGTTGCGGGGGCCGCCTCGGCACTGGGGCTTGTGGTAAAGGAGACCGTCAAAGAAGACATCAAACAGCAGCAGGCGGTCGAGCAAAGCGTCGAGATAGAGCTTGCCAACAGCGAGGTGCTTGCCCAGAACCTGGCATCAGGGAAAGAGGTGGTTCTGACAAAAGGCGACATCGAGATTCGCGTTGGCAGGGACGAGCGCGGCCGATGCAAGGTTTGCGCCAGGGGCAAGGGCCGCACAAAGGCGGAGCTTAAACAGATTGCCGAGGAGTTCAGCCGGAAAATGACGCAGTGCTTCGTTTACAACCGCGTCGCTACCGAATTGAAGAACAAGGGCTTCCAGATGGTCAACGAAGAGGTTATGGAAGACCAGAGTATTCGAATAAACGTAAGGCGTTGGGTGGATTAAAAAATGGCGCAGCACGAGGTCGAGATAACCATTTCCAAAACGGGCGAAGTAAAGGTCCACGTCAAGGGCGTCAAGGGCAAGGGCTGTCTGGAATATGCCGAATGGCTAAGCAAAATAGTCGGCAAGGTAAAGGACCAGAAGCTGACGAGCGAATACTATGAGCCGGAAGTCAAGACGCGAATCAATCTTCATCAGCATCTGAAGAACGAACAATAGGACCAAGATGCGATGTCAGCGATGCCAGTTTGAGAACGTTCCGGGGGAAAGCCGATGCTTCAAATGCGGCTCCGTCCTGAGCGGCCAAAGTGTCGCCGTTGATATTCACCCGCCGAGAATGGGCAAATTGGCAGGGCCGTTTCGTGCAGTTTTTCGCTGGTTTCGCTTCCGCAGAGTTTTACCGGACACGAAAATCAGCACGCATATACCTGCTTTTTTGAAGATAATGTCGGGAGACGCCTTTCTCGGTGTTATCCTTTCTATAATTCCTGGTCTGGCGCACTATGCCGAGGGTCGTTTGCGCGAAGTTCGGTGGCTGGTTCTCGGCTGGTTTTTGCTGCTTTCGGCGGGGATGTTTTTTTATGGAAGCAGTTTCGGGTGGTTGATGCTGGGGTTTGCGATTGGTCTTCACGGCTGGATAGCATTCCGACACAAGTTATTGAATGAAATCGGCGAGATGAATAAAAAGATGTATATGCTGGCAATGTTACTGGTTGCCTTCGGATTTCTTTACTGGGGTATCAGGAGGGTCGCATTCCGGGATTTTGTCTGGGGTTATGCGAACGCAGGGATTCCTTATCAAAATATTCAATCGGGCGATTGTCTTCTGGGCCGGCGCAGCCGGGCGAGAGAGGAGGACGTCCTTCCTCGCGGCTCACTGGTCTTCGGCCGGTTCCGTGAACTACGCGGTGGTCGAGGCGGACCCGACAGGCGTTATAATACTATTGGACAAATTGTAGCTTTGCCGGGCGAGACGATTGAAATCAAGGGGGGTAAATTTATCGTCAACGGGCAGATTCTCGACAGTGACAAGTTTCCTGTTCCCGGATGGTTGTCGGGGATACAGTTGTCGGCTACAATCCCTTTTGATTCTTATTTTGTCAGCACGGTCTATCGCGTGACCGGTGCGAATATGCCAGGTGATATGATACGCGACGCCTGCATACTGCCAAAGGGTGATATCGAGGCCCTTGCCGTTATGAGGTGGTTTCCGTTGGAAAGACGCGGATTTTTAAGGTCGTATGAATGAGATGATTTTCACATCTTGAATTCGGCGACAGGCGAGACGAGGAAGCGGGGGAAAATCCCGCCGGGGAAGAGATACGCAATGATGAGTATTTCCATAAACAGGCCCTGCGGTATTGGCTTGCGGGCGATTTTGAGATTGCGCTTCGGAATTACTCCCGCGCGCTGGAGCAAAACAGCAGTTTCTATCCCGGCTGGCTGGGGCAGGTCCTGATGCTTATCGAGCTGGGCGAATACAAAGAAGCGGCGGTCTGGGTGGACAAGGCATTGGAGATGTTTCCAGAGCATCCGGAGCTATTGGCGGCCAAGGCGGTCGCCTGTGCCCGCGACGGCCGGATGGAAAAGGCGATTGGCTATTCGGACAACTCAATTGCCAAAGACAACGTCACTTCACTCGTATGGCTGGCCAGGGCCGAGGTGCTGCTGAACCGCAAGAGCAATATAGCGCAAAACTGCATAAGTAAGGCGGTAAGCGCCGCCGGCGAGGATGGGCCGATGATTCGGCTTCGGGCGGGGCGCCTGCTCAATAAAAGGGGCGATTACGCTGCCGCTTTGCAATATCTGCGGGGTGTTTGCGATGAGTTTCCGAAGTCCGCGCTTGGGTGGTATGAGCTTGGCTGCTGTCAGGCCAAACTCGGCAGGCCCGAGGCGAAGGTTAGCTTCGAGCAGGCGCTCAAGATGCACCCGGACTGGCCGACAGCCGAGGAGGCGCTGAGGAAATTCAAAAACAGGGGATTTTTTTCAAGATTATTTGGAAGGTAAGCGATGGTGGTTCAGGGAGAGATTCAACGCATATTGGCGGCTGCAAGGCGGGAAAACGCATCGGATATTCATATAGTCGCGGGTCTGCCGCCCCTGTTTAGAATCAGCGGCGAGATTGTCCTGGCCGATATGCCCCCTCTTTCGAGAGAGGACACAAAGCAGCTCAGTTACAGCTTGCTCAACGAGGAGCAAAAGAAGGTCTTCGAACGCGACTGGCAGCTTTGCTGCTCCATCTATGACGAAAAACTGGGTCGTTTCCGCGTCTCGGTTTATTATCGTGTCGGCAATCCCGAGCTGGCCATCCGTCCTGTTATGGACCACATCAAGACGAGGGTGGAGCTGTGCCTCCCTGAGCAGATTGAGGATTTTACGCGACTATCCAGCGGGCTGGTGCTGATAACTGGGCCGACGGGCACGGGCAAAACCACGACGATGAACTTTATGATTGACCTGATTAACAGCGTTCGGCGGTGCAAGATTATTGCGATAGAAGACCCGGTCGAATATATCCACAGGTCCAAAAGGGCCGTCATCGTTCAGCAGGAGCTATATACCGACGTGAAGTCGTTCGGCAGCGCGTTAATCCACGTTTTGCGTCAGGACCCCGACGTTATCTGCATCGGCGAAATGCGGGATATGGACACCACGGCTACCGCTCTTGTCGCGGCGGAGACGGGCCACCTCGTTATCGCCACCTGCCACACGGCCAATACGCTTCAGACCGTCGAGCGAGTCGTTTCGATATTTCCCGAAAACCAGCAGCCGCAGATTTACGCTCAAATGGCCAATTCGCTGCAGGGAGTTATCGCGCAGCGCCTTGTTCCTTCCGCCGACAAGAAACGCCGGATTCTCGCCACGGAGCTGCTCATCGTCAACCACGCCGCGAGGAAGAATATCCGTGACCGCCAGCTCCACCTGCTTATCAACGTCATTCAGATGGGCCGCAAGACGGGTATGCACCTTATGGACGATTCACTGCTCGAATTATACGAGGCGGGTGAGATAACCTACGATACGGCGGTGAACTTCTCACACGACGCCGGCGAAATGCGAAAGAGAATACATCAGCAGACGAAATCATCCGAAGAAACGTCATAAAAACACGGCTGTCTCCCTAATGTGCCGGCTGAGATGATAGTCATTTTGTTTCTACCCGCGCTGCATCGCGTCGGTGAAGCTTTTGAGGTCGTTTGCCCATTTTTTCGCTTCGAGCAGGTCAATCTTGTCCTGTTTTACAAGCGTCGCAAGGTGTCTTTCGAGCGTGGTCATCTTTTCGTCCGGCTTGGGTCCTGTTTTGGTCTGAAGCTGTGAGTATATCTGCTCGATTTTACCCGTCCTTATAAGGTTTGCGCAGGCGTAATTATTGTTATTGAGAATTTCCATTGCGACTATCCGGCCGGAGCCGTCCTTTTTCGGTATGAGCTTTTGGCTGACGATATACGCAAGCCCTAACGAGAGCTGGTTGCGGACCTCGTTTTGCCTGCCGGAGGGGAAGTAATCCAGCACGCGGGTTATTGTGCCGGTGGCGTCTCTCGTGTGCAGGGTGGAAAAGACAAGGTGTCCGGTCTCGGCGGCCATAAGAGTCATAGATATGGTCTCGGCGTCGCGCATCTCGCCTACGAATATAACGTCGGGGTCCTCCCGCAGCATCGCGCGAAGCCCGTAACTGAATGATTTTACGTCTCGCCCAACCTCGCGCTGCGATATCATACTGTTCTTGCTTGAAAGAAGGTATTCGATGGGGTCTTCAAGTGTTATAATTCGGCAGGCCCTGTTCGTGTTTACCCGGTCTATCAGGGACGCGATTGTTGTGGATTTGCCCGCCCCAGTAATACCCGTCATGAGGACCAGTCCCTGCTTGCATTCGATAATGTCCTCCCATACGTCGTTCGGAAAACCGATTGACTCGGGCGTTGGAATATCCAGCGACAGCGCCCTTATCGCGGCGCATATTCCGTCGTTTTCGCGGAAGACGTTTATGCGAAACTGAAGCTGTCCTACTCGATACGAACAATCCACATTGTTTTCCTGCTGGAATTTGTGAAAATGGTCGTCGCTTAGAAGCGGGCATATAAGTTTTTGGGCGATTTCCTGTGTTACAGGCGGGCCTTTGAGATACGTTATGTCTCCGTCGATTCGATAAGCGGGCGGCGTGCCGACCTTGATATGAAGGTCCGAGACACGCATATCGCCTTTATTCTCGAAATAGGCAAGCATATCGTGAATGCTCAACGGCCCCATATTCTCTGTGGTGTATGCCTTGGCGGTAATAACGTATCCTTCAGCCATTTTGCCTCCTATCAGCCCTGCTCTCAGCGGGGTTTTATCATTTGCAATAGTATATCGCCGAATTTATCATTGGACAAACCTTATTGATACGAAAGCCAATATGACTGAAAAAGCGGAAATCAAAATACCGTTGACGAGGATTCAAAAGCTCATCGGCCAGAGGATGCTCGAAAGCAAGCGGACCAAGCCCTGCTACTATATGGGGATAGAAGCCGACACGACTGAGCTAATGGACAGCCGGCACGAGCTTAAAAAACAGTTAGGCGTCAAAATCACATCCAACGCCTTTTATATAAAGGCCCTCGGCCTGGCGGTTAAAGAATTTCCCCTTATGGTTGGTTCTTTGGTCGGTGATTCGATAAAAATAGCCGATTGCATAAACGTCGGTTTCGCAGTAAACGCCCCACAGGGGCTTGTTGTGCCCGTGGTAAAAGAGGCCGACAAAAAGACACTCGCCCAGATATCGACTTTCGAAAAAGAGCTGACCGACAAGGCCAGAAGCAATAAACTCACTTTGGATGAAATCACCGGTGAAACGGTTGGACTAAGCAACCTCGGCGTTTACGATATTGATTCATTTATCGGCATCGTCCCGCCTCCTGCGACGACGATTCTAAACGTCGGCAACACATTGCGAACCGCCGTGCCAAAAGACAGCCAGATTGTTATCCGCAAAATCACCGATTTGACGATAGCCGTGGATTCAAAAGTCGTCCCCGACCCCTACGCCGCTAAATTTTTAGCTCGTATCGCAGAGCTTTTGCAAAATCCTACAAGCGTAATCTAACGAGCTTTTTGATTATTACAGCATTTCCTCAATGGCTTTCTTGAGAGCGGGCATTTCATTGACAACAATATTCCAGACGGTGTCCAAGTCGAGGCCGAGGTAATCATGGACGAGAATATTGCGAAAGCCGGCGATTTTAAACCAGTCGATATCTTCTCGCGATTCTTTGGCTTCATCTGACAGACGTTGGGTGGACTCGGCTAAAACCTGCAAATTCCTTATCACGGCGTCCTGCATAAAAGTTGATTTCAAAAATTCCAGTTTGCCGGTATTGCCAATATACGACTCGATTCGTTCGATACACTCTTTGATATGAATGAGATATAACCGGTCGTCTTTCATATCGCCTTTGCCTCTCGGATAACTCGGTCCTTGATATACCAGTGCAGGCCCTTTTCGGTAACTATGTCAACGTTTCGGCCGAGAAGTTTTTGCAAATCCATCAAAAGGCCGCCTAAGTCCATCAGCGACCTGCCTTCTTCGAGGTCGACGAGAAAATCGACGTCGCTGTCAGGCCGTTCTTCGCCTCGAATGACGGAGCCGAATACCCGCACCTTTCTTGCTCCGTAATGCGAAGCAATTTTCAGGATGTCCTCTCGTTTCTCTTTTAATATCTGCTCAAAGCCCATAGTGATAGCCATTATACGGGGTTTTCTTTGATTTCGGTATTTGCAGTTGGCTGATCTGTGGGTATCTCAACAATTTCTATTGGTGCTTTTTTTATAACCTCTGTGACATCTGTGTTCTCTGTGACTAATAATTTCTCTTTATTCTCTGTGGCTATGAGTTCTGCGACTTTGAGGTAGTCCTCTGCGCCGTGACAGGAGGGGTCATATTCGAAGATTGTTTGGCCATAGCTTGGCGCTTCGGCCAGCGTGATATTTCGGCGGACATAGACGGGCAAAATCATCGCCTGCGACCAGGCGCAATCGGTGTTGCGGGCGTTTGCGAGGAAGGTTTCGATGTCGGCCTTGACCTCGTTGGGCAGCGACGCACGGCTCTCGAACATACAAAGCAGGACCCATTTGACACGCAATACGGGATTAATTCTTTTATTCACAAGTGAGACGGTCTGCAATAATTTGCCAAGCCCATGTAAGGCGAGGAAATGCGGCTGAAGAGGTATCAATATCTCGTCAGTGGCAGCAAGGGCGTTGAGCGTAAGCAGTCCCAGCGAAGGTGCGCAATCAATAAGGATATAGTCGAGCTTATCGTCGAGACCAGCGAGGGCTTCACGCAGGATGGTCTCTCTGCCTACGACGCTGACAAGTTCGGATTCGGCGCCGACGAGGTCGATATTCGCAGGCAAAAGCCACAGATTCGGCCTGACGAGCATCATCTCTGCTTCAACGCCGGCTGAGTGTGTGAGGACCCTGTATGAGCCGGTTTTAATTTCGTCAGGGTTGACGCCTAAATGGGTGGTGAGGTGTGCCTGCGGGTCTAAATCGATGGCGAGGACTCGCTGGCCGGAGGTGGCCAGAGCGGCGGCGGTATTGACGACCGTGGTCGTTTTGCCCACGCCTCCCTTCTGGTTTAAGACCGCAATTTTCCTCATTTTTCGTCCTTGACCGTGATTGCCGGCTGCAGTTTTTTCAGAATGCCATCCAGCACGCCGTTGACGAAGCCGGGCGATTTATCGGTGCCGAATTTTTTCGCAAGCTCGATTGCCTCGTTAATGGTTACCTTGGGCGGTATGTCGGCGCAGAACTTCAACTGGTAAACCGCCAGCCGAAGAATGCTTTTATCGACCTGCGATAGCCGCGACAGCTTCCATTTTAGCGCTGCACCCGTTATCAGCTCGTCGCAGGCCGGCAGATTCGCCCAGGTCCCTCTCGTCCAGTCGATTGCGAGCTTGCGAACGTTTTCCTCCGGAGCGTTCTCCTTAAAAAAGTCGTCCATATCGGAAAGCAAACCCTCGCCCTGCACGTCGAGCTGAAACAGTGCCTGCATCGCAATCTGACGTGCCTTTGTCCTCGGGTCCATTTGTTACTCGTCTGTCGTTTATCCGCCTTCAGCGAGACCTCGCCAAAAGGCGGGTCGGTTGCGCCGTGCCATTTTAAATCTGTTCCATCACGCTGGCCATTTCCATCGCTGTCATAGCAGCATCAGCGCCGGCGTTGCCTTTCTTGGCGCCTGCCCTGTCAACCGCCTCTTCGAGCGTTTCGCAGGTCAGCACGCCGAAGACCGCAGGGGTCTTCGAGTCATAGTTAATCTGCCCTATTCCCCGCACGACCTGCTGACAGACCGCCTCGTAATGCTGCGTCTGGCCCCGTATTACCGCGCCGAGGCAAATCACGCCGGCGAACTTGCCGCTTTGTGCGAGCTTCCTGGCGACGGGTATAATCTCGCAGGCGCCCGGCACCCAGACGATGGTCATCTGCTCATCGCCGGCGCCGTGGCGTTTGAGACAATCCGTAGCGCCTGCCAGCAGCCGAGCCGTGATAAACTCATTAAACCTGCTGACAACTATGGCAAACTTCCCTTTGCCCGCTGTAAGCTGACCTTTAATTTCTTTTATCATACTTGTGGTTCTCCAAACCCAGTCCTATTTTCGGCAACGCCCAGCCCCGCACTATTTTTCGGTGAAATAGGGCTGGGTCAATGGACACATTATAAGACCAAAGAAGAGTCCTTTCCACAAAAACACCTGTTTCAGCCGGCCCGAACAGGCGGTCAAAATCGGCCAAGTCGAGCTAACCTGTTCAAATATAAGGTTTTATGGCAGCTATTTCCAGCAAAATTTCCGCGATTTGGTTGATGGTTCAAAGGGCTCAAAAAACCTCTAACCCGACCGCTTTTGCATGGCGATAAGTGCGGTGGGTAAAGAAAAGTAGCCCGTGGTTCGTTAAAGGTTTCACCGCCGAGAACGCGGAGACCGCAGAGATTTTTTCGATATTGGTTTCTCTGTGTGCTCTGCGGTCTCTGCGGTAAAATGGCAGGATGGCACTATGCTTTTCGATGAAACACCATACAGCTCTTATGACAACGGCGAGCAGAAGGCGCAGAAGGCGTTCGAGCTTTATGAGGACGGCAAGATAACGCAGGCCATAGCCGAGCTGAATGACGCATTGGAAGTAAACCCCGCAAACTGCGCCCTCCACTTCAATAAGGCACTGGCTCTGGACTCTCTGAGCAAGTTCGAGGAAGCGGTTGGCGAATATGAGACGGCGTTGGCGCTTAATCCCTGCGATTTGGAGATTCTCAACTCGCTGGCGGTCGATTATACGCGGATGGGCCAGTATGATTTGGCGATTCAGACCTTCGAGAAGGTTGAGCAGCTCGACGTCAACTTTGAGCCAAGCTACTGCAACAGGATTATCACCTATACGGAGATGGGTTTGCACGAACAGGCCGAGCAGATGTTTTATATGGCGCAGCAGATAAATCCCGATTGTGCTCTGTGTTATTACAATATCGGCAACAGCTTGTTTGCACGGGGGCAGTACAAAAAGGCCATTCACTGCTGGACGAAGACCGCGGAGCTGGAGCCGTCACATCCGCAGATAAATTATCATATCGCGCAGGCGCTTTGGGCCGAGGATGAAATCGAACGAAGCCGGCAGCACTTTCTCAAAGAGCTCCGGATAAATCCAGGCGATGTCGATGTGATTGTGGATTTTGGATTGTTCCTGCTGAATAGAAACGAGATTGATCCGGCGAAGGAGAAATTCAACAGGGCGCTGGAGCTGAAGCCGGATATGGCCATTGCGATGTTTTATCTCGGCGAGATTGCCCTCAACGCCGGTGACCAGAAAAAAGCGACGGAATTGTTCAAGATGGCGATGGAAAGGGACGGGTGTCTGCCCGGTCCACGGTATCGGCTGGCTTTTGTGTCTCTGTCGCAGGGCGATTTCCAGGCGGCAAAGACCTATCTGGCTTCGGAAGCAAAGCTGGCAGGCGACGATGCCGGCGTGCTTGTTTCGATGGCTTCGGAATTTCTTGTCATTGCGGCTCAATCTCACGGCAAATCTACGGACGCCTTCGATTATGCGATTAACTGTTTACTGCGGGCGATAGACGTTGACCCCTGCGACGCCAATGCACACTATTATCTCGGCCTGGCCAACGCAATTAACGGCCGGCTGGATGACGCCGGGGAGTTTTTTACACAAGTTCTGGACATTAATCCGCAGCACGTCCTGGCGATTCGCGATTTGGCAGGTGTTTATCTTGCTATGCACAGGCCAAATGAAGCGGCGAAGGTTCTCGAAAGCGGCTCGCTACATATCGGTGACCATTCAGAGCTAAAGCAAATCCGCCGAAAAATCCGCCGGTCTCAAATTGTGCAGCAGTTAACCGACCTGTTCGGCCACAACAAGCGTTGATTTTTGTTAATCTGCCGGTTACTTATCCTGTTCGTTACCAATAACGTAGCCGGCTCCTCCGCCGATGGCGCCTCCGATAACAGCTCCTCCGAACCCGCCGGTGACGCCGCCTATGACTGCGCCGCCGACGCCTCCAATTGTGCCATAGGTCTGGGCGTTGTTTGAACAGCCGCTAAGATGTGTCAGGCCGAAGCACAGCATAACCAGCATCGCTATTACCAATAGTCTTCTAATCACTTTAATTCTCCTTTTTCATCTGTTTTCTTGTCATTTTACATATCTTTTCGGCTGCAAGCCACTGATTTCATCTGTTTTCTTGTCATTTTACATATCTTTTCGGCTGCAAGCCGCGGGGAAGTGTATCGTTCTCAAATCGCCCGGTTTTTGGCAGAAAAAAATGGAAAAAAATTCCTGATACTTCTTCCACTTTTCCATTCCATTCGGCAGCTTCGATTATTCCTTATTTGCCAACAGTGATAACAGGATTATCGAAACGGCCGAACCCAAAACGTAGAAGGGGAATTGCAGCCAGACAAAATCCGTTCCGATAAGGGCCGCACCGACCAGGGTCGCTCGAAAGCTCTGGAGAAATTCCGCCTTCCAAAGCTGGAGAAATTCCAAAAAGCAGGTAAAGAAAAACACGATAATAGGGATTTTTACGATATAGGCCTTACGAGGCCAGAAGAAAAACAGGACGAGAGACCAGATAATTTCATAAACAGAGCCCGATAGATAGAACCTGACCCAGTATTGGCCCCAGCCGCGATAATATCGCCACATCCAAAAGCCCGATAGCGTGGCGACAGCCAGACAAAGCAAAATCTTAATTCGCTGTCTTGTGAATATCATAGAAGGATAACCAGCGATAGGATTCAAATCTAAAATTTTCGATTATTTCGGTGCAGCCCATTCTACGGCGTTGCTGATAATCCTGCGGATGTTGGGGTCGAAGAAGACGGGGTTGGTCTCATGGCCGGGCTGGAAGTAAAACACCCTGCCTTTGCCGATTTCCCAGGTCAGGCCCTGCCTGCTGGTGTCGGTTCCGCCGTTGTCCAGCGTGTATGTTCCCTCGAATACCACTGCCAGCGGCTGCGGCACGGCGTATGGCTCGCTGTAGCGCTCATCGTGATAAATCGTGAAATCCTCGACTCCACGAGCGATAGGGTGATTTGGGTCCTTGACGGTTATTTTCAGAGTGTTTGAGTCGCCGAGGTATTCCTTCCAGGAGCAGGGGGTGCCCATAAGTTTAATGTTGGGCCTGGCGAAATGTGAGGAGTGCAGGGAGATGAAGCCCATACCTTCATCCTTTACTCGACTGACGATTTTGTCCACCAGCCCGTCTCTGACCTGGTTGTGTTTTTTGTGTCCCCACCATATCAGCACGTCGGCCCGATTCAGCAGCTCGTCCGGCAGGCCCTGGTTGGGGTCGGATAGACGCGCTTCAACGACATCCCAATCCTTCAGCTCTTTCAAACCCTCGGCAATTGCGCCGCAGATATCATTAGGATAGACGTTTTTTGGCGCTGTGCCTTCCGACCATACCACTACGCATCGTTTTGCCCGGTCTTTTTCGGCTTGTGCCGTGCCCGTAATCATACTCAACACCAGGCCTGTTGCTGTTGCCGCCACAAGCAGAAGAAATGTTCGACGTTTCTGAAGAGCCATTGCCTGCTCCTTTCTCGTGAATCTTCGCGTTTCTCTGAGTAGGTATTTCCCATATATATCTCTAATCAACAGCCAACGGTCGGATTCGAACCGACAACCCCCGGTTTACAAAACCGGAGCTCTGCCGTTGAGCTACGTTGGCGTAAAAACGAACTCCACAGAAATGATAACGAGGAAATCGTCAAAAATCAATCATCAATCCACAAACTGTGCTTATCTAAGCAGATGCGGCGGCAGTGGTTTTAGGTTTTGGCAATCTGGGAGCGGGGGCATTTTGGCCTCGGAGAACAATTACGCCTGTGGGGCATTTAGCCATAGCGGTTTCGGTCTGAGGCGAGGGTTTGTAGTTTGCATAGTCGATGCGGGCGAGATTGTCCGTGATCTTGAATAATTCGGTTTGCTTTACGCACAGGCCGCAGGCGATACAGCCGACGGCGCACTGTGAGCGGGTAACCTTGCCGGTTTCCCTGCTGCCGCAGGCGACGGACATCATATTTTCGCTATTGAAGGGGACCATTTCGATGAGGTTTCGCGGGCAGGCCCTGGAGCAGGCGGCGCAGCCGGTGCATTTGGCGTAATCGACGGTTGCAAGGCCGTCGATGATGTGCATGGCGTCGAACTTGCAGGCGCGGACGCAGTCGCCGAGGCCGAGACAGCCGAATTTGCACGCCTGCACGTCGGCAAGGGCGTTGGCTGAGACGCAGGTCTGTATGCCCTGGTAAATAGCGTAGTAAGTTTTATCTTCGCTGCGGGCACGGCAGTGGACGATGGGTCTTTTGGCGGGACCGGAATCGCTGACTTGAAGGTTCAGGACGATTCCTATAGCTTCGGCTACTTTTGGTCCGCCTGGAGCGCAGCGACCTATAAGCGTGGGATTTGCGATGACGGCCTTTGCGTATTGCATACAGCCGGGAAAGCCGCAGGCGCCGCAGTCAAGGTGCGGCAGAATTTGATGGACCTGGTCGATTTTAGGGTCGGTTTTTACTCTGAGCTTGATGCTGGCTATGAGCAGGGCGGCTGCAAAACTGAGGGCCATAACCAGCATAGTAACACCTGCGGGCCACGCCGCGTTCCATAATTCAGCGATATTGGCTAAAATCATAATTTCAATCAGCAATCAGCAATCATAAATCATAAATTTACTTTATCATTCCAGCAAAACCCATAAAGGCCAGCGTTAGTATGCCGGCGGTAATGAGCGTTATCGGGGCTCCCTGGAAAGGTTGCGGGACATCGGCAAGAATGATGTCCTCGCGGATTCCGGCCATTATGCATATTGCCAGTGTGAAGCCGATTCCGGCGCCGCAGCTAAGGACGACGGCTTCGAGCAGGTTATCGATGCCCCAGAGATTTATGAACAGGCACAAGCCGAGAATTGCACAATTGGTGGTAATCAACGGAAGGAAGATGCCGAAGCTTTCATAGAGAGCGGGGAAGAATTTTCTGAGATACATTTCGACAAGCTGGACGGCACCGGCGATTACGAGGATAAATGAGACGTAGCGGGTGACTTCCAAACCGTAATGTATCAGGATGAAATGGTCAACAAGCCAGGTAAGAGTTCCCGCGAAAGTTACGACGAAGGTTACGGCCATGCCCATACCAAACGCCATATCGATTCGGCCTGAGACGCCGAGGAAGGGACAAATGCCGAGAAACTTGGTCAGGACCAGGTTGTTGATGAGCACAATCGATATAAAGCCGAGCAGTAAGGTTGTCAGCGTATCCATAGTTTCGTATCTCGTATTTCCGAAGCGGGCCCTGCGCTTCGCTCCGTGTCGTATCTCGTATTTCGTATGTTATGCATAACGGATTTTACCTATGTAGCGGTCTGGGTTTTCTTTTTTGTTATTACGTTTACGAGGGCCAGCAGCAGACCGAGCGTGATGAAGGCGCCGACGGGCATTCTCATAGCGGCCCAGGGGACAAAGGCGCCGGGCAGTATCGGTATCTCCAGGATTGCCCCGGTAGAAAGTATTTCACGGATGGACGCCAGGATGCAGAGGGCAAGAGTGAAACCTGCACCCATGGCGAGGGCGTCAACAGCGCTGATGAACAGGCCGTTTTTGCTTGCACAGGCCTCGGCACGGCAGATTATGATGCAGTTGACGATAATAAGCGGTACGTATGGGCCCAGCGTTGCGCTCATTTCCGGGAGGAAGGCCTTAAGAAACAAATCGGCGATGGTGACAAAGGTTGCGATTGTAAGAGTGAACATCAGGATGCGAAGGTGCGGTTTGAGGAGATTGCGCATCAGAGAAACCACGATGTTTGAACAGAGCAGGACAAATATGACAGAGCAGCCCATAGTGATAGCTGGTTTGAGCGCAGCGGTAACAGCCAGCGTAGGGCACATACCGAGCAGCAGGCGAAAGACCGGGTTTTCCGTCCAGATGCCCCGCAAAAGCGTATCTTTAATTTGATATTTTTGTTCCGCCATTTTCTTTACTCTTGTTTAGGTTGTTTGTCCTCAATTGCGTTTTTAATCTGAGGGAGGATATTATTTATTATTTCGACGACTGCATTACTGCTGACGGTAGCTCCTGTGATAGCGACGATTTCAGAATCTACTTTTTTCGGGTCGCCGGTTTTGACAAGGTTAAGCGTCTGTGCGGGAGCACCCGCGAACTGGTTTCGGTAGTAGTCGCGTTTTATCTGGTCGCCGAAACCAGGGGTTTCATTGCTTGCGAGGACGTCGAAGCCGGCGATTTTTTCAAGTTGTTCATCGAGCGCAACAACAAGCTCGATTTTGTCGGCGAAGCCGGGGCCGGATGCGTTAAAACAATAGCCGAGTGTTTGCCCTTTTTCATCGATGGCCTTATATAGATTAACTGAAAGCGATTTGCCTTTCGGAGAGGTCGCCTGTAGCTGGCGTGTTAGTTCGAAGCTGGCGGCGTTTCGAAGCAAGCCGGACATAAGCGAGTCGAGCTTCTGGATTTTATTCAGCTCGATGCGCGGGGACCAGGCGGCGTTAGCGACGGCCAGAAGCAAGCCGAATAAAAACGACGAGACAATCAAAAGCCAACTTTCCTGAATGAATAGCTTTATTTTAGACATTTGGTCTGCCTCCTGCCGGCGTTAGCTTGAAGAGACGGTCAATCAGAGGGGTGACGGAGTTCATCAAGAGAACAGCATACATCACGCCTTCGGGATATTCGCCGACCGTCCTGATAAGGATGGTCAAAGCGCCTATTCCTGCGCCGAAAAGCCAGGCGCCTTTGTTGGTCAGCGGTGCGGTGACGGGATCGGTTGCTATAAAAAACGCACAGAGCAGTATGCCCCCGGTTGACAATTGGGTCAGGGGCGAGATGTATGCCGAAGGGTTGGCAATATAACCTATGGAGCCGAAAATGAAAGTTGAGAAAATTACGGCAAGAGGGATTCGCCAGTTGAAGGCCTTTCTGATGAAAAGATAGATGCCGCCGAGCAGGATTGCGAGTTTGCTTGTTTCGCCGAGGCAGCCGGCCGTTGAGCCAATGAATAAGTTTTTCAACTGGGAGTTTACGAAACCTGTCTTTCCGGCGACATTGTTATCGATTTGTTCGGTATCCGGGGTCTGAGCGGATTTATTTTTTATTGCCTGCTTGCTCCAGCCGAGCGGAGTGGCCTGAGTGATAGCATCCGGCATATTTGGTGAGACCTTCGGCAAAGTGGTATCAATCGTTGCGGGAACTGTCCAGGTGGTCATAAGTATTCCGAAAGAGGCGGTAAGAAAGGCCCTTCCCACCATAGCGGGATTGAAGATATTAGAGCCGAGGCCGCCGAAAACCATTTTACCTATGGCGATGGAAACGACGCTGCCGATGATGGCTATCCAAAATGGGATTGCAGGAGGCAGTGACATCGCGAGGATTATGCCTGTTATAACTGCGCTAAAATCACCTAACGATTCGAACGGCTTTTCTTTTCTGCGAAGCAGGTTGCAGAGCCATTCGGTGAAGACACAGGTAAGAACACAGGTTGGTATAAGAATGAGTGCGTAACCACGGAAGAAACAAAAGGCAGCCAGCATCGCCGGGGCAAGAGCGATTATTACATCGCCCATTACCCGTCGGGTCGAGAAAGGCCCGCCGATGTGGGGGGCACACGATACTGTTAACTTGCTAAGCATTTATTTTTCGATTTTCCTATTAATGCGACCTTATTGCGGTATAAGTTTCTTTTGTCTTGCGAGGCATATTTTTCCGGTTTTTATATGGCCGGCAAGTTCGATATTTGCCGGGCATATATAGCTGCAGCAGCCGCATTCGGTGCAGGCCGTTATAAAATAGTTTTTGGCGACGTCGAGGTGGTTTTTCATTACAGCGTGTGCTATTTTTGTCGGGTTGAGGCGTTCGGGGCACACCTGCAGGCATCTTCCGCAATGAATGCAGGGGGTCTGTCTTCGGGCGAATTTTGCCCTGCCAATCTGCTGTTTGGTCAGGGCTGTTACAGCGCCTGTGGTTTTGGTAACGGGGGTGGTCAAATCGGCGATGGCGATACCCATCATCGGACCGCCGACGACCACTTTAGCGCTGGGCTGTGTTACGCCTCCGCAGAACTCGATTAGTTCTTTTATCGGCGTGCCTATCGCCACGTAGTAATTGCCCGGGTTGGCGATTGCCTCGCCTGTTACCGTGACGACCCTGTGCGTAAGAGGCGAGCCGAAGAGCACTGCGTCTGCGATAGCCGCCGCAGTTGCCACGTTGAGCACTACTACGCCTATCATAGGCGGGATTCCTCCCGTGGGGACAAACCGACCGAGAACGGCCTTAATGAGCTGTCTCTCGCCGCCCTGAGGATATTTTGTTTTCAGTTCGATGATTTTGATATCCTCACAGCCGGGGGTATTCTTCAGGGTGTTGCTGAGCACCTCAATGGCTTCGGGCTTATTATCTTCGACGGCTATGATGACTTTCGGCTTGCCGGCTGCCTTGCGGGCGAGTTTTATCCCTGTGATTATCTGGTTCGTCCATTCGAGCATTACGCGGTAGTCGCAGGTTATGTAGGGTTCGCATTCGCAGCCGTTGACAATCATTATCTCCTTCGGTCGTTCGGGATTTGGTTCGAGTTTTACCGCCGTTGGAAACCCGGCACCGCCAAGACCCACGATTCCTGCCTTTCGCACCGCCTGGGATATTTGCTGCGGCGTGAATTTTTCGAGGTCTAAATCAGGCCCAAATTGGTCCTGCGATTTGGGGTGTGGTTTTTTTGTCGGCATTGAGGGAAGCGGTTCGATAATTACGGCGGGCGCTCTTCCGAGAACGGGGTGCGACTGCAGGGCGATTTGCGACACCTTTCCGTCTATTGGTGAGTGGACGGGTGCTGATATGAACGCATCCGAGTCGCCTATGCACTGGCCCGCCTGAACGATACCGCCCTTTGCGACGGTGGGCTTGCAGATAGCGCCAATATGCTGGCTTAGCATCACGGCCACTTGGTTCACCGCAGGCCCCGGCCGGATGGGGCTGTCGGCCGTCAATTCCTTTTTTTCCGGAGGGTGAACCCCGCCGGGGAAACTGCCTCGCATTGTTAAACCAGCGTTCATATTTATCCCGGCATCTTTATTTTCTGCCGAGCCGCTTACCAATTATTCGGACGGTCGTCACACAAACTGCAGCGGCAGCAATTGCCAATAATAATGCGACAGCCGCCCGCAAACCGGCCGAATCTATATACCTT
This sequence comes from Planctomycetota bacterium, assembly GCA_043811995.1. GTDB lineage: Bacteria > Planctomycetota > Phycisphaerae > Sedimentisphaerales > Anaerobacaceae > Fen-1362. The sequence goes on along the minus strand of JBDRMP010000124.1, from coordinate 16,428 downwards.
GTCAGAAACCGCTGTGCCGCCGCCAAAGCTGCAATAAAAACCACCAGCGGCAGCACAAAAGCCGCCAAAATGCTGCGAGCTACAGATTTCCCCCGGATGTTGCCCAGTTGCCGGAATACCTCCTGACAACTTGCCTTCTGGCCGCAACTATCACAGGGTTCTCGTTGCATCATAGGTTTTTCACTGCCAAAAAAAGAAGGATAACTTATAATAGATATGAGCGAGCTTTGCAAACATAAACCCATTCAGGGCAAACTTTTTTGCTCGCCTCGGCGTAGCTGAAGGCAAAGCCGGATAAGGCACGAGGTTGACTATGCTGCACAAAAGAGTTTTGTTCGTTATGCTTTGCGGGACAATTTTTTTCGCGGGCTGCGAGGTGAATCCTATAACCGGCCAAGAGGAGCTGATGCTTTTCCCGGACCAGCAGGATATAGAGATAGGCAAACAGTATGCGCCGGAGGTTGAAAAAGAGCTGAAGGGCAGAATAGAAGACCAGTCGATGCAAAATTACATCGACGGCGTGGGGCAAAGAATCGCCAAAATAAGCCACAGGCCCGATTTTAACTACCATTTTGTCGCGGTCAACGACAAGTCGGTAAACGCCGTGGCGCTGCCCGGCGGGTATATTTTCATTACCAAAGGGATGCTGTTAAAGATAAAAAGCGAATCGCAATTGGCCGGGGTATTTGCACATGAGATTGTTCACGTCGTTGCCAGAGACACGGCGAATATGATGAGCAAGCAGATTGGTATGGATATACTGTTTGCGGCCGCTATGACTCAGACGTCTTCGCGGGGCGCGCTGACTATGGCCGACCTTGCCCGCCAGATAGTATCGCTTAAGTACAGCAGGGACGATGAAAGAGACGCCGACATTTACGGTATGGATTATATGGTCAGGGCGGGATATAACCCGAACGGCGTGGTTGAAACGATGCAAATGCTCGAGCAGGAGGATATGGTCAGGGCGGTCGAATTTATGTCTTCACACCCTTCTGCGGAGAACCGTGTGTCTTACCTCCAGGCGAGAATTCAAACCCACTATTTCGACAGCATTAACGATATGATAATTGGCCGGGAAGATTACGAACGGTTTGTGCTGGACAGGTTGAAAAACCTGCCGGATGTGCCGGAGAAGAGACTGTAAATCCGTTATGCGATTTTCAATATTTTAGCCGGCTCTTCGGGGACACCAGTTCGTGCGGACAGATACGCCGCTTCAATTACGGCCATATTTTTCAGATTGTCGGCCGCGGTGCTTATGAGGGGGTTATTGTCGGGCGCAATAAGGTTAGAGCCGAAGTTCTCCATTGCCTTTTTTATTCTGCTGAAGTTATCATCGTTGAATTCATCACGCTGAAGACACCGGCCCTGTGAGTCGGTGGCCTCGAAATTCTTATCGCTGACTTTTATAAGTATGTTCTGTCCTTGTGCGGCCAGCCATTTTTGCGGTTTACCATCGAATGCCCCTGCCGCCCGGCCGGCAAGAAGGGTTCCTGAAAGAATGTCGCTGAATTTCATTGTAACAATCGCGGCGTCCTCGGTCAGATAAAGCCGCTGCTGTCTGTCGGGCGAGGCGCTGCCCGCCACTCCTTCGACTGTGCTCAGGACAGGACAGTAAACCTGCTGAGGTATGCCGAAATTCCATACTATCCGGTCAATTATCTCCCAGCAGTCATACAAAATCGCACCTCCTCCGGCGAGGACCGGGTCGCTTTGCCACTTTTGGGAAAGTGCATTATGTTCATTTTTTCTTTCTGAGGCGGCAAGGATGAAAAAAAACTGCTCCGTTGGATTATTCTGTATAAAAGCCCTCAACGCCAGGGCGCTTTGCGCGAACCTGCCCGGATTTGCGACGACCAGCGAGACGCCTTCGGCTTCTGCGAGCTTTACTAATTCGGCCGCCTCGCCGTAATTTCTCGCCAGAGGGGGAAGCTTGAAAATATTAAACTTCTTTTTTATCGCCATCCTGAGATATTCAACGCAGGTGTGAATAGGCGCAGACACAAAAAGGCAGTCGAGCTGATTTTGCATTATCAACTGACGATAGTCGTCGTATGAGGCGCAGCCGGCGAGTTTGCTGAATTGCTGTGCTGTGTTTGCGTCGCTGTCCGCCACGGCGGCGATAGTGAAACAGTCAAGTCCCTGTGCCGCTTCGAGCAGAAATCCGCCCCCCTCGTCCAGGCCCATTAAAGCTATTTTTAACGGCGACTCGCGCATCCCTGCCAACCGGATTCAACCGACAATCCGCCCCCTAACTTATTCGGCGATTCTCTTTGTTTGGGATTATGAAATGCTCCGGCACCGGGAATTGTGAACAAAGAAGCAGCACGTCCTTTGCGACCTGCTCGATGACGGATTCGTTATCAATGTTTTCGGCTACCTTGCTTATGAAATCCGCGATTTGTCCGGCCTGCTCTTCTTTCATACCTCGGGTGGTAATGGCGGGCGTTCCGATTCGCAATCCGCTCGGGTTGGCAGGCGGGGCGGGGTCGTTGGGAACGGTGTTATAGTTGGCCACGATTCTTGCCCTGTCCAGCGCCTTTGCAAGTTTTTTGCCGGGGATATTTTTGTTTCGCAGGTCGATGAGGATGAGGTGGTTGTCGGTGCCGCCTGAGACGAGGTTGAAGCCGGATTCGAGCAGTTTCTCGGCCATTACTTTGGCATTTTTGACGATTTGCTTGGCATACGCGACAAACTCGGGCGTGTCGGCCTCGGCCAGCGCCACGGCGATAGCTGTAATCGTGTGCATATGGGGACCGCCCTGCAGGCCGGGGAACACGGATTTGTCAACTTTATCGGCGTATTCAGTTTTGCAAAGCAGCATACCGCCGCGAGGGCCGCGCAGTGTTTTGTGAGTGGTTGTTGAAACGATGTCGGCGTATGGGACGGGGCTTTTGTGGATGCCGGCGACTACTAAACCGGAGATATGGGCAATATCACTGACGTGGAATGCGCCGACCTCTTTTGCGATGTCGCCGAATATCTCGAAGTCGATTTCCCTCGGATAGGCGGTGCAGCCGGAGATTATGATTTTTGGCTTGTTCTTTTTTGCGAGGTCTCGAATCTGGTCGTAGTCGAATCTGCCGGTCTCGGCGCTTACGCCATATTGCATCGAATTGAAAATCTTGCCCGTAACGCTGACTTTCCAGCCGTGGGTGAGATGTCCGCCGTGAGGCAGGGCAAGTCCCATAATTGTATCGCCGGGCTTCGCCAGTGCGAGGTATGCCGCGAGATTTGCAACTGAGCCGGAATACGGCTGAACGTTGGCGTGGTCGGCCTTGAACAGCTTTTTGGCCCTTTGTCTGGCGATTGTCTCGATAAGGTCGGTGACCTGCTGTCCCTCGTAGTATCTTTTGCCGGGATAACCTTCGGCGTATTTGTTTGTCAGGCAGCTTGCGCTTGCCTGCATAACCGCCTTGGAGACATAGTTTTCGGATGGGATAAGCCGGACGCAGCCGCTTTGGCGGGCGCCTTCCTGCCTTACCAGTTCGTAAATTTGCGGGTCATACTCTTCAAGGGCCGTAAGCATATTTTTTCTCCAAAAAATGGTTCAGAGCGCCTTCGGTTTATAGCAAAGTAAGCACTTCGACACAAGCATTTATTTGTTGACAGGTTTTGGCCGAAGATTACGATAATGCACAAGGACCCTTCAGGAAGTGATTTTTAGGGAAAACTAATGCCGGATACAGACGCAAGATTTACCAAAGCCAAATTGTTTTTTGACAGAGCCAAAGAGGTGGCTGTGGGCGACAATTTCGACTACGCGATAGATATGTATATGTCTGGGTTGCGTCTAAGTCCCGATGCGCTTCAGGAAGGCCATCTGCCGCTTCGGGAGCTTGCCCTTAGTCGCCAGGGAAAAGGCGGCAGGAAGTCCTCGATGCTCGAACGGATTAAGTGCCGTCGCGGCAAGACGCCCCTGGAACAAATGCTAAACGCCGAATACCTTTTGGCCAAAGACCCCGAAAATATTTCATACATCGAGGCAATGCTCAAAGCGGTAACGGCAGGGGGGTACAATCAAACGGCAAAGTGGCTGTCGGATTTGCTTTTCGCCGCCAATAACGCCGATGATTCACCTTCTGTTCAAAGATACTTGCTTTTGAAGGATTCCTACGCTTCATTAAAAGAATGGAACATGGCTGTCGCCGCATGTCAGCACGCGGCAAGATTAAAACCCGATAACGCTGAGATTGCCGATGAGGTTCAGAGGTTGTCGGCGGAGATGACAGTTTCCCGCGGCAAGTACGACCAGGAAGGTGATTTCCGCAAGTCCATTAAAAACCGCGAAGCCCAGGAAAAGTTTCAATCCCAGCAGGCAGTCGTCAAGACCGAGGACTATCGGGTATCTGCGGTCGAAGCGGCCAGAAAGGCATATCAGGAATCGCCGGAGTCGTCGGTGAATATCTTTGCCCTGGCCTCGGCCCTGGCGGATTTGCATACAGACCGCGCCGAGGATGAGGCGGTAAAACTGCTGGAGAATGCCTACAGGAAAAGACAGGATTTCAGCTTTATGGAGCGAGCGGGGCTGATTCGCACAGGCCAGTTGAAACGCAAGATAAGGGAAACGGATGCGGCGCTCGAAGCCAAACCCGCGGACAGCGTCGTCAGGTCACAGCGGGCGGGTTTGATGTCTCAGTTGAATAAAGAGGAACTTGAGCACTACGGGCTTTGCGTTAAAAACTATCCTACGGACCTGAGGGCCAAATACGAATACGGCGTCCGTCTGGTCCACAATAAGAAATACGACGAGGCAATCCCCCAGCTTCAGGAGGCACAAAGAGACCCGAGGCACAGGATAGCCGCTATGGATAAAATCGGGCTTTGCTTTTTTATGAAGGGATGGTTCTCGGATGCTGCGGATATTTTCACCCGGGCAATCGACTCATACGAAATAAAAGATGACGACATTGCCAAGGAATTGCGGTATAATCTTGCCAGGGCCTGCGAGGAGCAGGGCGACAAGGGCAAGGCCCTCGATGTTTATCGCAAAATCGCCCAGCTCGATTTCGGCTACAAGGACGTTTCGCAAAGAGTTGACCGTCTAAGAAAAGAAGTGAGGTAGAATCGTTTGAGTTAGGCCGATTAAGACAGTAGCATTGAAATTAAAAAATGGTTGATATAAAGACAAAAGAAAGTCCCTTCTCGCCCGGCAGGCCGGTTCCAGTTGAGTATTTCGTGGCAAGGCAGAGGGAAATTGAACGCCTCGAAAGAGCCATTCGGCAGGCTGCATCAGGTAGAAATGAGAATATCCTCATCACAGGGGAAAGGGGCATTGGTAAGAGTTCTCTTGCTGGATTTATACGGTATCTGGCAGTGAAGCAACACGATTTTCTCGCAGCGCATTGTTTTCTTAGCGCAGCAAAAACGCTGGAAGACGTGGCAAGAGTAGTATTTCAGCGGTTCATGGAAGGTTGCGCTGAAAAGACATTGTTTGACAAACTCAAAAGTATCTTTCAGAAATACATAAAGGATGTGACGCTGTTCGGCGTAGGGATTGAATTTACCGATAACAAATCCGACTTGAGAAGTTTGGTGGATAATTTTCTGCCGGCATTGCGTAAAATCTACGATGAGTCGAAGCAGGATGGGAAAAAAGGATTACTTTTGATATTAGACGACCTTAATGGAATAACAGATGTGCCTGAGTTTTCGCGTTTCTTAAAAAGCTTTGTCGATGGTCTGGCCACTTCAAATGAACCGATGCCTTTGTTATTGATTCTCGTTGGGATTCCGGAAAGAAAAGAAGATTTGCTTAGGCATCAACCGTCAGTGGCAAGGATTTTTGATATCGTGGATTTGCCTCTGATGAACGATCAAGAGTGCGAGGAGTTTTTCAGCAAGACCTTTGAAAGGAAAATGATGACCATTGCTGATGATGCAGTTTCGTTGATGGTAAAAATGGCAGGCGGTTATCCAATGCTCATGCACGAAGTGGGAGACGCAGTTTTTTGGCAGGATAAGGACGGGCACATAGACATAAAAGATGCAAAGATCGGAATAACGGAAGCGGCTCAGACTGTTGGAAGAAAACACATCGGCACTCAACTTTCGAGTGTTTTTAAGAATGAAACGTATTCTTCTATCCTGCTGAGAATGGGCAATAAGCTCCCTATAGGTGCGACGTTTAAGCGTCAGGAGCTCCTTAAAGAAAATGCAAAAGAGAAAGAACAGAAAAACTTGGATAATTTCTTGAGCAAGATGAAAACGCTTATTATTTTGAAGGAAGCGGAAACACGAGGTGAATACACGTTTGTAAATCCCTTGTATCACCTGTATATATGGTATAAGGCAAAAGAACAGAATTCCCATCAGAGGAAAAAATAAGTAATTGTTTTTAGGAGTTGGAAGTGGCACATTCGTTGTCGGCAAAAAAGAGAGTAAGGCAAAACTTAAAAAGAAAAGCTATTAACCGTTCGCGCAAGAGCAGGGTCAAGACGCAGATAAAGAGTTTCGAAAAAGCACTGGCCAGCGGCGATTTGAATGTGGCAGGCGAGCAGTTCCGGCTTGTGGCTAAACGGCTCGATAAGGTATCGAGCACCAGCACAATGCACAAAAGGACGGCCGCCCGCAAGAAATCGCGTCTTGCCAAACGGCTCAACTCACTGAAGGCAAAGGCATCGTCCTAACCTCCTGACTCGATGCTCGATACTCGATACTCGTCGGGCATCGAGAAACGAGTATCGAGTAACGAGTATCAATGCGAGAAGTTTACAAAGGCAAGATACTAAAGCTGCTCAAGCACGCCGACTACGAACCGGTCAAGGTGGGGCAATTGGCCAAGGCGTTGGGCGTCGGGCCGGGGGATTATGAGGAGTTCAAGCGTGCGTTTGACGAGCTTCACCACAGCGGTCACGTCGTATTAAGCGAAGGAAATCTGGTTGGGCTGCCGGGCATTTCGGGCCGAATCACCGGCACATTCAGGTCAAACCCGCGAGGTTTTGGTTTCGTCACGCCGTTGGAGCCGGCCGTCCACGCGGATTTGTTTATCCCGCCCGGAGATACTCTCGAAGCGATGACCGGCGACGTTGTGGCTGCAAAGGTCGTCGAAAAATCAAAACGCGGCAGCCAGGTCCGCTACAGCGGCAGGGTAATCGAAATCTTAGAGCGTGGGCACAACAGGTTCGTCGGGACACTGCTGCGGAAACCCGGGGGCTGGATTGTCCAGCCGGACGGTTCGGGCTTTGTTGACCCCGTAACCGTTGAGGACGTGACCGCCAAGTCGGCCAAAGAAAAGGACAAGGTAGTCGTCGAGATACTCTCTTACCCAACCGAAAGGCACCTTGCCCGCGGGGTAATAGTAGAGGTGCTGGGAAGGGCAGGGCGGTATGAAAGCGAAATCAATTCGATAATCCGCCAGTTTCATTTGCCTGAAGAATTCAACGATTCCTGTATTTTTCAGGCACACAAGACCGCGACCGGATTTGACGCCGGAGAAATTGAAGGCAGGGATGATATAACCGGCAAAGCGATAGTTACGATTGACCCGCCGGACGCCAAGGATTTCGACGACGCTATAAGTTTGGAAAAAGACGAGCAGGATAACTGGATATTGGGCGTTCACATAGCCGACGTTACGCACTTTGTTCCGCCCGAAACGCCGCTCGATATCGAGGCCAAAGAGCGGGGTAACAGCATATATCTTCCCGGCAAGGTCATACCGATGCTGCCGGAGATGCTCAGCAACGGCGTGTGCAGCTTGCAGCCGGACCAGCCGCGGTTTGTTAAAAGCGCGTATATCACTTATGACGACGAGGGCAAAATCCTCGCACGCCGGTATCGCAACAGCGTCATACGCTCGACACAACGGCTGACTTATCAGCAGGTTGACAGGTTCCTCAGGGGCCATACAAAGGACATCAAGCCGGAGGTTGCGCCGCTGTTAAAGAATATGGAGACGCTTGCCCGTATAATCGAAAAGCGCCGCGATAAGGCGGGAATGCTTCATCTCGATTTGCCTGAGATTGATATTATTCTCGATGATTCGGGCAGGGTCGCCGACGCCCAGCCGGCCGACGCGAGCTATCCGCACACGATAATCGAGATGTTTATGGTCGAGGCCAACGAGGCGGTGGCGACGCTCCTGGACAGGCAGAATATCCCCTTTATGCGGCGTATTCATCCCGAGCCGAATATACTGGCGATGAAGAACCTGTCGGAGCTTGTAAAGGCGCTGGGGCTGCATCTGCCGAGACAGCCGGACAGGTTCGCACTGCAAAATCTTTTAAGGGCGGTCAAAGGGACCGATAGCTCGCTTGCCATAAATCTCGTCGTCCTTCGCAGCCTGGAGCGGGCGGTTTATTCTCCGCTGCACATAGGCCATTACGCACTGGCCTCGAAACTTTATTGTCATTTCACAAGCCCCATACGCAGATACGCTGATTTGCTCGTTCATCGAGCGCTGGATTGTTACTTGCGAGACAATCTCGACGCCGGGCCTGATTGGCTGCCTGACAATCAGCAGTTGGCGGATATCGGAAGGCACATTACTTTCACCGAGGAACGGGCGGACGATGCGGAGCGCGAGCTAAAGACGGTTTTGATTTTGCAGATGCTTGCCGACAAGATTGGAGAGGAGCTTGAAGGCGTCGTGACGGGCCTGACCAATTTCGGCGTCTTTGTTAAGTCGAAAAAGCTCGGTATCGAAGGCCTTGTCCAGCTTACCGACCTGGGCCCCGACCAGTGGCGATACAATCCGAAGGCCGGCTGCATCATCGGCAGGCACTCCGGCAAGCTCATCTCTCTTGGCCAGCCGATGAAGGTCCGCATCGTCTCGGTGAATGTCTCGGCAAGACAGTTAAATGTTACGCCCGTTGTTGCCATCCACGAACCCGGAACTCATCCCGGCAAGGAACAGCTTCGTTCGAAAGCCAAAGGCAAACGCGCCAAACACGGCGGCGGACGGTTCGCCGGCAGACGTGATAAAAGACGCGGTAAAAAACGAAGGTAACTTTAGACGCAGATTACGCGGATTGCGCAGTTTTTTTCAAAAAAATAAAGGGAAACCTTGGTGTCTTAGGGACTTGCCTGCCCCTGTAAGTCGTAAACAGGGGGTGGTAAGAAACTTCATTTTTAAGCTAAAAAACGTAGTTGGCCTTAGTTGGCCATAGTTGCTCAAGGTTTTGGTGGTGAGCTTTTCCATGACCGGAAAGTATATGAGGCCTCTGAATAACCTCACATTTTAATATTCTTTTGCATTTTTGGCTGATGTGCTTCTAAAAACGATTTCGATGCGCCATCAACAGTATTTTTCCATTCTGCAAACGCACCGTTTTGTGCCTTTTGCAGACTCTTTTGCCCGCTCATCGCGGGTATCTGCCGCTATGCAGTAATACTCACCAAACTAAAGCTCCTTTTCCAATTGTACGCTATCACATGTAAGCCGAAATCAAAGGCATTTTGCCTCATGCCGCGGTACCGCGTCCGGCCATAACCGGTATTCTTCATCCACGCAAACGGATGCTCAACCACTGCCCGTATACCAGCAACTAAACGGTTATGCCACTTCTGTGCCTTCGTCAATTCCTTCTGACCGCGAACACGTTTTTGAATAATGCCACAGAAAACGCCACGTTCTTCAAGTGCGGCCTTGCGTTTCTTATCCATATATGCACTGTCAGCCCAGACGCTGTGCTTTTCATTTTCGACAAGCTGGTCAAAGTGATTACTGTCATGCGTCGAGGCTGTGTCAAAACGATAATCCTTTATCATGCCATTGCGGTCGGTGGCAATATGACCTTTGTAACCATGATACACACGACCATGCTTTTTCGTATAGCTCGCTGCCTTGTCTTTGGTGCTGGAAATACCGTCTTTCGCAGTTCTGCCGCGAGGCGCCTCTATTATAGTAGCATCAACACAGGTGCCTTGTTCGAGAATGACGCCGCGAGCATTGAGTATCGCTATGGTTTTGTCGAATAATGTAGCAATATGGCCATGGGCGTTGATACGTTTGCGAAATTGCACAAACGTTGTCTCGTCCGGTGCAGCCTCTTCCATCTTCAAGCCCACAAACCGCCTGAACGATATGCGGTCGCAAAGCATCTCTTCGAGCATGGGGTCGGAGAGATTAAACCACTTCTGGAGCATCATGCACTTTATCATCATTACCAGCGGATAGTTAGAAGCTCCGCCCTTGTCGGTAGTGTTCCTGTACATGTCCTTTAACGGCTCGGCAAGCTCGTTCCAGGGGATGAGCTGGTTGCACTTGTCGAAAAACTCGCTGGTGCGACGACCGCCGAGGTCTGAGGTTAAACTGTCGAGAAATGTGGGCTGATTGCTTGTGCGTTCCATTATTTTTGCCTCCATGCAATGATTTTTATTCGCAACAAGCGTCATTATACTATACCTACAAAAACTATCATGCTTATTCCCTGTAATCAGACCAGTTTTTCAGAGGCCTCAATCATCAATCATCAATAAATAAAAACGGCTTTTGTGGTAAAAAAAAGCATCACTGCTCTGACTAAAGGGTTATTCAGAATAGCTCTCTTTTATCTAAGTCCTTGCCAATCAAATAGTTACAGAATAGAACGGTTTGTCCGCAAAAAAATCTGCATCCGATAACAATTTCTATTGACACGGCCTTTTGAAACTGTTAAGCTAATGTTGTCAAGAGTAGTAACAAAAATGTGTAGATGTTGGCGAGTCCCCCGTGAGGAGGGTCAAGCCAAAAAAGAAGAACATCCGTTGCGTCAGTATTCGATTCGCGTTGAACAGGCACAAGGTGAAATGGTGAAAGTCAAATGTAGTGCTTGTTTGATGTTGTTCGAGACAATCGCAATATGTAAGTAGAGAGAGTGCGTTTGTCGAGAGCATCAAAAATCCTGGCTTGTTGTCAGGATGAAAGAAGATGAGAATGAATGACAACGAAGAAGGAGGAGTAAGAGTATGTGTAAAAAATTGTTTTTAATGTTGATTGTTCTGACTGTTGTGGCAATGGCTGTCCCGGCAAACGCTGCTGACTACTATCTGCCCGGCAGCTGGAACGGCTGGGACTCAGCAGCCGACCACATGACCGACAACTTAAACGGCACGTTCACGGGTACGATCACAGGGTTGGAACCCGGCTCGCGTCAGGAGTTTCAGTACTACGATGATTCCACAATGGCGTGGGAGTCACCTGCGGACCAGGGCAACGGTTGGTTCTACGCCGATAGTGAAGGTGCAATGACCATCGTGTTCAACACCAACACGGTGTTGGACGGCTGGCTGACCGCAGATCGCCGCACCAGCCTGAGCACCGACCCGGGTGCCTGGACGCTCGCCGGCAGCTTCGGCGGCCCGGCGGGATATGTCGATTGGGATATTTCTTCAGCCACCGGCATATCGATGGCGCCCCAGGGCGGCGGGATTTACTCGGTGAGCCTGGCTCTGCCGATGGGTAGCGGACCCGGTTGGTTGAATGAGGACCTAAACCACTTTGCGTGGAAAACCTGTGTCACCGATGCTGGCACGTGGGATTCGATTAGCGAGGATGGGCTCAGCGTCAACACGACCAACGCTGTGGTCATGATCACACCGGGATATCAAGTCGTGAACTTCTACGTCGATGCCTATACCGGCGTGGTGAAAGCAGAAGTAGTCGAAGGCGTTCCCGAGCCGGCAACAATTGCTCTATTAGGTCTCGGTGGTTTAGCGCTGATTCGCAGGAAACGCTAATGCTTTCTAAAAGTATTAGTTATAGCCAATGATTTTGCACCAGTTTGGGGCCTGTGCCGGATGGTTCAGTGCAGGCCCCAGTTGTTTTTGTGGGTAGTCCGGGTTTGCGGCAGGCAATTGGAAATAGCGCCCGGATGAGGCCGAATGAGATAAATCGCTTAGAGCATCTAACATAATGAAAAAGACACGGATTGACACTGTTGATTTTAGACACGGATTAACACGGATTTACACTGTTTATAATTCAATTCTCTGTGTCCTTCCTGCCCCTGCAAGTCGTAGGCAGGGGTGTGTACTCTGTGGCTAAAAATCTCTTGCCGGAAGGCATCCCTTACGGGAGTGGCTAAACCTCTTTTTGTTAGAGGGTCTTAGGTTGCGAAAGAGTGAGGAGGCAAAAATGAGTTCTTTTTTGCATTTTTTGTCATTTTTTTGCAGAAATTCACGAGAATTGACAAAAATTTACTTGAAATAAGCCGGCGAGTTTGGTATAAACAAAATTGTAGAATCTATTAGTTATGGTCATAAAAAAGAGATGAATATTGTCAGATAAGGAGAACTATTATGTGTAAGAAAGTTATTTATCTAATTTCTTTTGTTGTGGTGCTGGCTCTGGCCGGTAATGCATCAGCAGACCCAGACCCTAATCTTGTAGCGTACTATACGCTTGACGGCGACGCCTATGATACCGGCAACGTCGCCCCGGCAGCCGACGGCAACTTATTTGGCAACCCGCGCTGGACAACCGGGCGAGTAGGGTTAGGCGGCTCAATCGACCTCGACGGCAACGGCGACTTTGTGCAGATACCGGACGCTGACAAGCTCGACATCACCTACTCCCTGACGGTCGCGTTCTGGCTGAGGGTTGATAACTTCGGCAGCAATTGGCAGATGATAGTTATCAAGGGCACCGCCTATAACGAACAGGTCTGGAAGTTTGAGCAGGATGGTCCCTCTCCCCCCGCCCCCGGAAGCGGCCGCATCCTCTTCTGCGTCGGCGGCGAGGGCGGTCTTCCCGGGTGCCGAAACGGACTCACAAGAGTGGATGATGGCCAATGGCATCACGTCGCCGGAGTGTATAACGGAGCAACAGGGGAGCAGATTCTATATATAGACGGTTTTCAAGACGCTTACGGGAGCGGCACCCCAGTAACGATACCGACAAACGACCTTACCCTCAATATCAGCCAGGTGAAGGATGGGGAATATGTCGACGGCGGCTTCGACGAACTGCGCATCTACAACCGTGCCCTCTCGGCAGAGGAGATAGCGGACCTGGCTACTACTCCATTCTTAATGGCCCATGACCCCGACCCGTGCACTGGACAAGTGGGTGTGACGGAAGCTGCGATTCTTAGCTGGACAGCGGGAGATTATGCATCCTCGCACGATGTGTACTTCGGGACCGATGAAGCTGCTGTAAGGGATGCCGATACATCAACGCCGGGCATATTCAAAGGCAACCAGGCACTTGACGCTAACAGCTATGACCCCGACATTGCATTAGGCCTGTATCACTACTGGCGGATAGACGAGGTCAATGATGCCTGCTCTCCCTATCTGTGGCCCGGCTGGGTCTGGAGCTTTGCAAGCGCCTCCTACTATCCCACTAACCCGAGCCCTGATGCTAATTACCAATATGCGCCCCTGAATACGAACCTCACCTGGGCTGCGGGATGTACAGCAACCAAGCACAGGGTGTTCTTTGGCACAGCCAGTTCACCGCCGTCTGTGGGTACTGTGTATATGCCCGTCAAAACCTGGGACCCACCAGGCGACCTTATAAAAGGTCAGAAATACAACTGGAAGATAATTGCGCTCGACGATATCAATACCGTGTACCTGGGCCCTACCTGGAGTTTCAAAGCAACAACCCAACTGCGGGGCTGGTGGAAGTTTGATGACGGCGATAGTAATACCCCCGACGATTCAAGCGGTAACAACAACTATGCTGTCTTCGGTGTTTCCCCGAATAGTATGCCTGCCTGGACGACCGAGGGGCGGGTGAACGGGGCGCTTGAGTTCGACGGCGAAGAGGACTGGGTGGAGGTTACTCATGACCCGAACTTTGACATCACCGAATCCCAGACGGTTACGGTCTGGATAAAAATCAACGATTTCGGCGGCAATAACCAGAGCATTATAGGCAAGTACAACAACTGGAAGTTTGAGAGGGCAGGTACCAGCGGCACTCTCCTCTGGTGCGTCGAGGGCGGGGCGCCCTGGACCACCTATGGAGGCATAAGCATTGACGACGCCGAATGGCATCACCTCGCAGGAGTGTATGATGGCGCAACAGGACAGCAGTATTTGTATGTGGACGGTGTTATAGACAATACGACATCAGGGACACCCCACGTGATACCGACCAGTATAAACCCGCTTTATATCGGCTCGAATGGGCTCGCCTGCGTTATCGACGACCTCCGGGTATACGACTATGCTCTGTCGGAGCCCGAGATAGGGGCCCTGGCAAATATTCCCTGGCTATACGCCCATTCCCCCACGCCATATAACGGGTCAACTGAGGAAATGAAACTGGATAAGATGGTTACTCTTAGCTGGACAGCCAGCTCATACGCTGCATCGCACAATGTGTACTTCGGCACCGATTTTAACGATGTCAACAATGCCAATACATCCACGCCGGTCATATACAAAGGCAATCAGCTTCTTGGGGATGTCGATTATGGTGTCGGACCACTTGAAACAGGGAATGCTTACTACTGGCGGATTGATGAGGTCAACGATGTTTGCCAACCGTACTTGTGGAAAGGCCTCACCTGGAACTTCACGACGGCAGATTATTTCCGCGTGGATAATTTTGAGGACTACAACAACACCTCTCCCGATAGAATATTTGACCCTAACGGGTGGATAGGGGGTGGCGGCGGAACGGTAGGTTACGATGAACCCAATTATGCTGAGCTGTCAATTATTCACGGAGGCAGGCAGTCGATGCCGTTTGATTACAACAGCGTTGGTGATTCAAATGCCACCCACACATTTACTTCGTCGCAGGATTGGACTGCCGAAGGCGTCAAGTCATTGGAGCTGTGGTTTAGAGGTTGGCCGGTAGGCGTCGGCAGTTGGGTAGAGGCTTCAGGTACCCACACAATTACCGCCTCCGGTACGGACATCCAGGGTACGTACGATGAGTTCCATTACGCCTACAAGGAAGTAACGGCGGCAACGACATTGCTCGACCCCGATGGCTACCCCTTCAACGGCGTGAGGATTATAGCGAGGGTAGAGAGTATCAGTCCCACCGACCCGTGTATTCCCATCAACCCGTGGGCCAAGGCCGGCGTGATGATTCGCCAGTCGCTGGATGCAGACTCCACGAACGGGATGATGACCGCCAGTGCTTCCAGCGGCGATTCCTTCCAGAGGCGTCTCGTGGCAGCCGGTACCACCACTAACGATGACGTGAACGTTAGTATTCCGTACTTAAGGCTGGATATGGACACTGATTACGCTAAACTCTACGCTTACCGCTCGTCTGACGGCAGCACCTGGACTCAGTTAGGAGCCTTTCAGCAGATTCCCACTATGACTTTGCCGGTCTATGTAGGTTTAGCGGTGACCTCTCATAACACTGCGGCAACATGCACAGCAGAGTTCTCCAATGTCAATATAACCGCCGGTGCGGCAGGAGCATGGGAACATCAAGACGTCGGTATAATGAGCAACGCTGCTGCGCCGCTGTACGTAACTTTGCAGGATGACGGAAGCGTAGGCGGCGATAAGGCAACGCTCACCCACACTGACCCCAATGGAGTCTTGGACCCCAATTGGGAGGCGTGGGATATTGCCTTGAATGACTTCAAAGTCAATAACCCCAGCCTGAACCTGGAAAAGATCAAGAAGATAACTCTCGGTGTCGGGCCTGCTGACCCAAATGGTACAGGAACGCTGTACATTGACGACATCAGGCTGTACAAGCCCAGATGCCTTCCTGAGTTCGGACCTGCAGCCGATTTCACTGACGACTGCATAGTTGACTATGCAGACCTCCGGATACTGGCGGACAACTGGCTATTGTTGCCAGCTGATCCTAACATCGACCTGTATGAAGATGGTGCGATTGACTTCAGGGACTATGCGGTTCTGGCAGATAGCTGGCTTGAGGAGATACTCTGGCCGTAATAAGCCGCTTTAATAGCTGCTGATTAGGCGATGATTTCGCATTAGTCCGGGGCCTATACTGACCAGTTCAGTATGGGCCCCGGTTGTTTTTTCACCTTAATGGGCAATGACGCTTCACACTATTTGCGATACGCCTTGCAGCATCGCCCGGCAGAAGACCAAGATTCTTAAGTTCCTTTTTAATCGCGATTTCCACTGCCTTGTTATAGGAATGTTCTTTATCATTCAATGCCTCAACTCCAATGCGCGTTCCAAGCAGATTTGAATAAGAATCCTCCCATGAAAACGCCGACGGATACTCTGGATATATCCCAATAATCTTATATCCATACCACGTCAATATCTCATGCCAACTTGTTGCCATAAAGGCAAGATACTGACCAACTTTTATCGAAATTTCATATGCTTGCTCTTCTTTTTGTGCAATATTCTGCCAGCTCTCCGGATAAGTGATATTAACAGAATAAAGCATTTATACCGAACTTGTCCCGTCCATAGTTGGAGGTTGAAAAAAGCAATGGCTACTCCGGCCTGATTTTGTGTAAAATTGGGCCAGATAAACAATTATATTTTTTGAAAGGAGTAGCCATGCAGAAGAAATTGTATCAAATTACAGAC
>JBDRMP010000123.1:0-10430 GCA_043811995.1 Planctomycetota bacterium | reverse complement strand
AGCAACCTTCGCCTTGAATTGAGCCGTGTGATTGCGTCTTTTGTTTTTCATGAATCTGTCTCCTGAAATTGTTATCGTCTCAGGCGACAAATCCACCTTAATTCGCCTTAATTCGCGCCCAGTTTTTGGGGAGTATTATATTGTGTATGTGCACCCCCTTCGCTCTAATACCATGTTAGGGTAAGTTCCGCCTTTCCCTAAAGGCCTACACAAAAAATATCGCGAACTCTTTCTCTGAGGAAGCAATTTAATAATCACATTCATCTCGCTTCGAATCTTCTCTCTATCTTCACGGCTTAAATTGCTATCATTATGTATCTTTGTCAAAAGCCATTCTATAACTTCTCTGTTAACAAGATATTTGTATAATTCCTTTTTTGGAAACGGCATTTCTAGTGTATCTATGATATTTTGAAAAATATATTCGATGTCTGCTTTTTCAGCCCCCGCTTTTTTGATATGCGCACTTACATTCTTAAAAAGTTTTATAATGCGATCTTTTGCCCATATATCCATATTCCAATATCTTTCCTAAGGAATAATTAGGGACAGCCCGCTATTAATATATATTTTTCTTACTTCTCAATTCTACCCAAACCGAGTCCTTTTTCAACAGCCAAATCCGCCTAAATCTTGCGAGGCAAATTTGCGCTCTTGAAACCCGGGTTCTTCTGTATTAATCTGCCCAAGGCGTGGGGTATGGCATATAATCATATTGGCAATAGTGTCGTGAGGATTGAATGGCGGATATGAATGGTAAAAACGAGCGAGATTTTGGTCCTCAGCCGATTAGCAGGATATTGGCCGAGCACAACTTAAAACCGCATAACCTTGTGGCTGTGTCAACGCAGCAGCTTACGCACAAAATGGTCTCTCGCGCCTGCAAGGGCAGAAGGTTAACCCCTAATACCCAGTCCAAAGTCCTCAACGCCCTCAACATCGCCGCCGGCAAAAACTATTCGCTTTGCGACCTGTTCAACTACTGAATCCAAATCCAAAACTCAAAATTTTAACCCGCCTCTCCTTCCAACTTCGCTTACGCTACGCTGGACCCCCGCCAAAGGAATGCGAGGGCAGGCAAGTCCGAAATACGATATACGAACGACGAACTGCGGTCTTGAAACCCGGGCAGCAGGTGTTTTTTTTATAAGAATTAAGCGTTTGTGATAGAACGACGGCTGTGATTGGCCTGTATATATAAAATACTGCGATAAGGTTTTGAAAATATGGTATAATTAAGGTTCCCGATTGCGGAGGGGGGCGTTGGATAAGGGTAATATAGGATTTATGTCGAGGTTTACAGAACAGGTAAAAAGACGCACGAACATTCTGCTTTTGAATGTATTTTTCACGGCATTAGCGTTCATCATCTGGCCCGTCAAAGCCCGTGCGGATGATTATATAATTGTTTACAGGGGCCATTTACAAAAGCAGAATATGCTCAAACGTCCGCCTTTTGCCGTATCGCGCAGCTTCAATATTATTCCCGCTGTGGCCGCCCGGCTCGACGCCGGCCAGGTCGAGCAACTTCGTAAAAATCCCGATGTTGCGTATATCGAGCCGGACTACAAAATTTACGCATTGGGAGGTGTCGATACCAAGGCCGATTCGCTATCAGAAATTGTTGCTTTGTCTTCTCCCCAGACCATTCCTTACGGGATTACTATGGTCAACGCCCCGGCAGTATGGCCACGAACAACAGGCGCAGGCGTGAGGGTCGCCGTCCTCGATACCGGCATAAGTATGTATCATCCCGACAGGGGCAACGTGGTCGATTCGGTAAGTTTCGTAACGGGTGAAGCGGTGGAGGATTTTCACAGTCACGGCACCCATACCTCCGGCACTATCGCGGCGGCGGATAACGATATCGGGGTTGTTGGTGTCGCACCGGAGGCCGATTTACTCATCGCAAAGGTAATAGACATCAACGGCGACGGTCTAACAAGCGGGCTGATATCGGGTATCGAATGGGCCGTCAATAACAACGCTAAGGTAATCAGTATGAGTTTGGGTGGGTATAACTACTCGGCGGCTTTGGAGACCGCCTGCGACAACGCATACGCAGCCGGGTTGCTGCTGGTGGCGGCAGCGGGAAACGACGACGTAAACACGCCTTCTTACCCGGCCGCCCTGGCTTCGGTAATTTCCGTCGCGGCGGTGGACCAGAACAAAAACAAGGCGAGTTTCTCGAATTATGGGCCGACTATCGCGCTTGCGGCGCCGGGAGTGAGTGTTTACTCGACTGTTCCGGTTGACTCTTACGACAGCGCCGATGCGGTGTGGGACGGCAACAGCCATCAGGCAAATGTGGTACTTGGCACGGCCCCCGGCACGGCGAGCGGAGTAGTCTGCAATTGCGGCCTTGCCACGGGCGAGGAGCCGAATGATATCTGCCCCGACAGTGTCGCCGGAAACATTGCCCATATCCGCAGAGGCACTAATACATTTGCCGAGAAAGTGGCACACGCTCAGTCCAAAGGCGCCATCGGCGTTATCATCTCGAACAATATTGGCGGCAATTTCAACGGCACATTGGGCGACGGAACTCCTCTTGTCGTCGTATCGGTTTCAAAAGCCGATGGCAACGCGCTCCAGACGCTCGCGGAATCGGGCATTACGGGCACGGTTTCGGTCGATGCGGGTTTGTATGCCTATAAAAACGGCACATCGATGGCATGCCCGCATGTTTCAGGCGTGGCAGCCCTTATATTCGCCGCTGCCCATTACAATATAACGCCTGACGAGGTTTCTAATATTCTTTTCGATTCCGCCGAGGACCTTGGCGAGCCCGGCATTGATGATATTTTCGGCTATGGCCTGGTTGACGCGTATGCCGCTTTGAATCTGGAAAAAATCAACATTCTGGCGGCATTCGCGAGTAACTGGCTCGAGTCCTGCTCATCGCCGGATTGGTGCGAAGGAATGGACACCAACCAAAGCGGCAGAGTTGATTTTGTTGATTTTGCGACCCTGACGCAAAACTGGTAAGCCGTTCGTCGGCTATGTTCAATTCTGTATTCCCTTCTCTGCGTTCGATGCTTCTCTTCTCTGTCGCCACTCAGGCATTTGTTCGGGTGTAACTTCGGCCCATAGGCCCTTTTTCTGAGAACGTGCCAGTAATTCTAACTGCTTATATTTGTTGTATAGGCCGTGCTTGAAACGCGTATCCGCGTAGGCGTAACCCTCGCTTAATAACCGTTCGTTTAGATACGTTTTGTCCGGCAGTTGGACGTAAGCCAATAATCGGCCGTATTTGCCCCTGCTGTTTTTTTGTTTTTCGAGGTGAATGGTTACCCGTTTTCCGAGGGCGACTTTCGTCGCAAACGCCGAGGCCTCAGGGCCATAATACATAACCCCCATCCGCGGGTCTTTTGTTTCAGGGGTATCGACTCCCCAAAGGCGGATTCGAGTGTGCGGGTAGTTGCCGTCGGGTATATCGATGTCTAAAGTGTCGCCATCGACGACCTTGGCGACGGTGAATTGTTTGCCATCGTATTTTTGCAGGTCTGCTGACTTTTGCGATACAGCCGGCGTCGCGGGACTGTTTAGTGTTCGGCTGGTGCAGCTATAATCGAGTGCCGACAGCGTCACCGCCGCCAGCAATAAAACTGCGGCTATAATATTATGCCTGCGCCTGCTCATCGCATAACGCATCATATCGTCCCCGGCAGATTATTATTTTTGAATTCTTTGCTCAGCGGGCTTGTCCAAATCGAATGCGTCGCACACGGCTGTCAGCGCCTGTTCGGCCTGGCTTTTATCGACGACGCAACTTATGCGGATTTCGCTGGTTGTAATCGAGTCGATATTGACCTTGGCCTCGGCCAGTGCGCTGAACATCTTTTCCGCGATGCCGTAATGGCTTCTCATCCCCACGCCGACCGCCGAGACCTCGGCGATGTCCTCGCGAATGAAGATGCTATCGCATTTGACCTCTTTTTTTATCGTATCGAGGGCTTCTTTGGCCGAGTGCAGGTCCGAAGTTCCTATCGTAAAGGCCAGGTTTGCCTTATCGGCGCTGGCTTCCGTCTGCATAATGTCGTTGACAACTACCTTCGCCTCGGCCAGGCGGTGAAAAATCCTCGCGGCGTTGCCCGGCTGGTTGTCAATGCCGACCAAGCTTATTTTTGCCATATCCTTTTGAATCGTGGCTCCCGAAACTACTATACCTTCCATTTCCGGCACCTCGTGAATAATGTATGTTCCCTCGACGTCAGAACTGCTGCTTCTGACGTGGATTTTTACGTCGTATTTTTTACCGAACTCGATGCTTCTACTGTGCATAACGCCAGCACCCAAACTGGCCAGCTCGAGCATCTCATCGTAGCTGATTTCCTTAATTTTGGCGGCCTTTTTGTATATTCTCGGGTCTGTTGTATACACGCCGTCAACGTCGGTGTAGATTTCGCAGGTTTCGGCGCCGACTACGGCGGCAAGGGCAACGGCGGTGGTGTCTGAGCCGCCGCGGCCGAGGGTGGTGATGTGTCCGGCTTCGTCTATTCCCTGGAAGCCGGCGACGATGACGATTTTGCCGGCGTCGAGCTGCTTGTGGATTCGCTGGGCGTCGATGCTTTTAATGCGGGCTTTAGTGTGGACGCTGTCGGTGAGCATTCCCACCTGAAAGCCGGTGAAGCTGATGGCCTTGTGGCCCATCGCATCGAGCGCCATTGCGAAAAGCGATACCGTCTGCTGCTCGCCCGTGCTCAATAGCTGGTCCATCTCGCGCCTGGGGGGGTTTGGGTTAAGCTCCATAGCGTCTCTGACAAGCTCGTCGGTTTGATGGCCGCGAGCTGAGGCGACGACCACGACCTGATAACCCGCTTTGACGGCGTTGATAACGCGCTGGGCGGCCCTGCGGATTTTGGCAGCATCTGCGACCGACGTTCCGCCAAACTTTTGAACGATAATTGGCATATTTACTCCGTCAAAAACTAACTTTTGAGGAAATATTCCATAAGTTCGAAGCCATTGTCAATACGCAAGCCGGATTTTGCGGCGTTGGGTTCGGTGAAAGCGGCGCCGAAGATGCTATCGACATTTGAGCCGGCCACAGCGAAAGGCACGGGGTCGCCGCAGTGTGCGCCTGTTTTTACGGGTGTTGGGTGGTCGGGGAGTACCATAATTCGCCAGGATTTGTATTGCTGAATTGCCTCATGAACAGGACCGACTATGTGTTTATCGATTTGCTCAATGGCCCTTTTCTTTAGTTCGGGATTGCCCGCGTGTCCGGCCTCGTCGGGGGCTTCTATATGGACGAAGACGAGGTCGTATTGTTCGAGCGCCTTTATGGCTGCTTCGCCTTTTCCCTGGTAGTTGGTATCGATAAAGCCGGTAGCGCCGGGGACTTCAATGAGGTCAAAGCCGATGAGCTTGGCCAGGCCCCTTACGAGGTCAACGGCGGTGATGGCGGCGCCTTTTATCCCGAACCTCTTCTGGAAGCTCTCCAGCCCGGCTTTTTTGCCCTGACCCCAGAGCCAGATGGAGCTTACCTGATTTTCGCCGAGGTCGGTTTTGACCTTGTTTATATCGTGGTTGTAGAAGAACTGCTGTGAGCGAGCCATAAGGTCGTTTAGGAAATCGGCACCTTTTCCGCGAGGGAGGATTTTTTCGACGGGTCGGCCTATGTTATCGTGGGGCGGTGAGGTCCTGACATCCATATCGAAGCCCTTTAGCACCAGCAGGTGACGGTAACTTACGCCCGGATAAAAACGAACCTTGTCGTTTGCGACCTGCTCGTTAAGCTCATTGATAAGCTGGGTTCCTTCTTTGGTTGAGATGTGGCCCGCGCTGTGGTCTGCCATTTTGCCGTCGGCGATGGTTACGAGGTTGCATCGGAAGACCCAGTCGTCGGGGGCAAGCTGGACGTTTCGAGCGACGGCCTCGATGGGAGCCCGGCCGGTGTAATACTTTTTAGGGTCGTAACCCAGCAGCGACATCTGGGCGACGTCGCTTCCCGGGTCCATGCCGTCTGGGACGGTGTGAACAAGGCCGAGCCGGCCGGTTTGGCTGATTTTGTCCATATTGGGCTTGTCGGCGGCTTCGAGGGCGGTCTTATTTGCGAATTGCTCGATGGGGTCGTCGGCAGCGCCGTCGGGGATTATGATTGCGTATTTAGTGTTCATTAACTTTCACCACGAAGAACACGAAGGTCACAGAGAAAAACAAATAGACCAAACCTTGTTCTGAGATTTCCTTACACGTTTAACCGAACGCAGTAGTTTATGGGTTTTTGGGCTGGGAGTCAATAGCTGCGAAGCGGATAGCGTATGGCGTATAGCGGATAGTTCAAATTTGTGATTGATGAATGCTGATTGATGATTTTAATGCGGATTACGCGATATTTTTTGGGGTCTATTCTTGCAGTCATTGCATAGCAGTCTTTTTATATTTCTTTATCGACACCTCTACCGCCGAACGTTGTGGATAATGCGAGGCTATCTTCCGTTGCCTGCATCCGGCTGGTTAGGGTCCTTCTTCTCCGTCAAATCATAACTATCCTTATTAAACGTGGCAACACTACCGGGATAAGCCCCCTCTACCTCGCCTTTTTGCCTACTGCGTTTAAGGAAAAAAACACCTATATCGCCTTCCTTAAGCGCTGGATCATAATCCTTCAAACATCCACGGCTACAAAGTGTGATTGTATAGATGGTCTGCGGGCTTTCGCCTTTGAGGTATGAGTCAATCTTGATTGTAACACGGTCATTATCTCCTTCCATAACCACTTTCGTGACCTTTGCCAGAACAATCAGGTCGGCCCTGGCCTGTAGTTCAGCTAAGGTAATTCGTTTAATCGAGGTGGCGAAACTGGTCAAAGATAAAAACGCAAGAAGAAGCGAAAAACATACGATTCGTTTCATTTTATTCCTCCAATCCGAACTATTGTATATGGTTTCCAGATAAACTCGAATTCGGGTCTTGCTTCCAGATAACATGCTGCTTCTTTGCCGGAAAATCTCATTTTTTCGTCTAACTGCATTAAAATAAACGCCTTAACAATCGCTTTGCCTGTTTACAACACTACATTATAAACCAACAATGCCACAATTCAATTTACAACACCGCCATCACCGTATTTGAAGGCGGGCCATCGAGCCGGTTCGGCTTTTGGGTCAAAGGTGCGGTTATATGCTGCCGGCCTTAAGGTGGTAGTATATCGTCGGAGGAGTAAAGAGGACAAGGGATTTTTAGGTTGGGGGGGAACAAAGTGTATAATTGCCATTATGCGGGAATATTATGTGTATATCTTAGCGAGTAAAAAGAATGGAACATTATACGTCGGGATGACAGAGGAACTGAGAAAGCGGGTGGTAAGTCACAAGAACAAGAGGGGGTGCAAATTTACGGGTGATTATGAGATTAATAAACTTGTGTATTTTGAGGTGTGCAAAGATAAGCAAACAGCAATGATGAGAGAGAAACAATTGAAAAAATGGAACCGGAGGTGGAAAATCCGAATAATTGAGCAAAACAATCCAAAGTGGGAAGACCTATATACTACGATTTGCAAAAAGCGAACATGTCCTGGATCCCCGGCAGAAGACCAAGGGAGCTAACCCCGGGGATCTCCGCTGCGCTACGATTCATTCCTTGTCCTCGGGGATGTTGACGATACGTATGCAGACGGGTTTGTCGCAGACGGTATCCAATCGGCCAAGGGCATTTACGGCGGCGGTGACTTTGTCCTGACGAGTGGGGTGGGTGGTGATGACGACGGGGACGGCGTTGTCAGGGCTGCGGCCTTCGTGCTGGAGGACGCCGGAAATGCTTATGGCGTTGTCGGCGAGGACCTTGCCGATTTGTGCGAAGACGCCCGGCTGGTCCTTGACCATCAGACGGACGTAAAACCTGGTTAAGAGGTTGTCGATTTTATCAATCATTGCGGCGATTTCGGCGTGCGGTTTGAGTTTGAGATTTTTGAAAGTAACGGCCGAATTACCGAGTGCGACTTCAATGATATCAGCGACTACTGCGCTGGCGGTGGGCATCATACCTGCACCTCTGCCTATAAAGACGACTTCTCCGACTGCGTGGCCGAAGATACTGATTGCGTTGAAAGAGCCATCGACCTGAGCAAGTCGATTATCTTTATCGATAAAAGACGGGTGGACGCGTAGCGAGATGCGGCCATTTTCATCTTTTTCCGCTATGGCGAGGAGTTTGAGGCAGTAGCCCATTTCGCCGCCGAAGCGGACGTCGTCTTTGGAGATGCGGTCTATGCCTTCGACATAGATATCGTCGAGGGAGATTTGACAGCCGAAGGCGATTGAGGCGAGGATGGCGAGCTTGTGTGCGCTGTCGCCGCCTGAGATATCGAGAGTGGGGTCGGCTTCGGCGTAGCCCTTCTTTTGCGCCTGGGAAAGCGCGACTGCGAAGTCCTCGCCTTCCCGGCTACGGCCCGGCGCTTCGCCGTGACGAGTGGCGGTCATATTGGAGAGGATATAGTTGCAGGTGCCGTTGACGATTCCGTATATGGCCTTGATATCGTTTGCGGCAAGGCCGGTCCTTATGGCGGAGATAATCGGTATTCCACCTGCGCAGCTTGCCTCGAATGCGATGCATCGGCCTGCTTTTTGCGCCGCCTCATAAAGCTCACTGCCGTGTTCTGCAAGCAGGGCCTTATTGGCGGTGACGACGTCTTTGCCGGCTGAGAGCAAATTCAATTGGATGTCTTTGGCGATACCGGTTCCGCCTACGAGCTCGACGGCTATTTGAATATCCTTGTCATTGATTAGCTTGTTCAAATCGCTGGTAAGGACGCCACCGGGGAGTTTAACGGGTCGGGGACGTTCGAGGTCATTATCGACGACACAGGCGAGCTGTAGGCGCAGACCCGTTTTGGCGGCGATGGTGTCGGTGTTTTCGAAGATTACCTTAGCCACACCAGAGCCGACAGTGCCGAAGCCGACGAGACCGATTTTTACGATTTTTTCTGCCATATTTTTGGCGATTTCACTACAACCCCCTGTAAAACCGGGGGCTAAATACTGGATTCCTGCTTGCGCAGGAATGACCACAATTGCATATTGCAATTGTGCTTTAAAGACCGTAGTTTATGAATTTCGTTGGGAATAGTCAATTGTGTTATTTGTAAGCGTGTTTTGATAATGAGAATGCATCGTTTTTACAGTGATTCGATAGATGGGCCGGCGATAGAGCTGGCAGGAACGGAGGCGCACCATCTGGCGGTTTTACGTCTCGGGGCGGGGGACAAGGTCGAGCTTTTCGACGGCCTGGGCGGGCTGGCGGAGGCGGTAATATCGGGAATAAGG
This sequence comes from Planctomycetota bacterium, assembly GCA_043811995.1. Classification (GTDB taxonomy): domain Bacteria; phylum Planctomycetota; class Phycisphaerae; order Sedimentisphaerales; family Anaerobacaceae; genus Fen-1362. The sequence goes on along the minus strand of JBDRMP010000123.1, from coordinate 1,158 downwards.
AAGAACAAGATTACGCTTCAGGTCGAAGATGTTCGGCGTATTGAGCCGAGAAAATCGCGGCGAATAATCATCGCGTTTAGTGTTCCGAAGGGTGAGCGGTTTGACTGGCTGATTGAGAAATGCACGGAGTTGGGCGTTGAGCGGATAAGCCCGGTTATCTTCGAGCGGACGGTGAGACAGCCGGGGAATCCCAAGGCGCTCGACCGATGGGTTAATCTCGCAATCTCGGCGGCGAAGCAGTGCGGGAGATTATTTTTGCCTCAGATTGACTCGCCGATGAATTTTCAGGATTGCTTAGAATCGATAAAGAGAGATAGTCCTAATTGCCGGCTTTTAGCGGGGGGTGTGTCGGGTGATTGTGAGCTATTGGCGGGGCAATCCTTCGGCGAAAACGATGTGGCTGCCTTCGTTGGGCCAGAAGGGGGGATTACAGAAAATGAGGAGGCGCTTTTGAAAAACAGGGGTGTTGGGTTTGTTCGATTGAGCGACACGATTCTTCGTACTGAGACGGCGGCGATTGCCTTTGCGTCAGTTTTGACTGCGCAACGCGAGGTTTAGGTAGAATGGTTTGCCACAGAGAAGAAAAGGATTTTTAAGCCACAGAGGACACAGAGAGCACAGAGAAGACAAAAAAGTGGAGATTTACTTATGGTTAAGACACTACTTGAGAAGCAGGAGTATAAAGTTTTGATATTAATCACACCCATATTATTAATGTATGGGTGTGAGCAAAATCAACGATATCTTGGGATATGGCCGAGTGATGAGGAAATGTGCAAGATGGTCAAGGATATTAATATGAGCGATGGTGTGAACGAGAACGAGGCGGAAACCCTTGCAGACGTGTATTTTTGTCGGTTTACACCATCTTCCTGCGGTGGTATTGGACGGCCCGTTGATAAGCAAGATTATTGGGATGTGCCTGTAGCGATAGGTTATGCAGCGCAACCGTGGGGGGTAATAGTTGTAGATAAGCAAACGGCAAAGATGTCTTGGGAACATGGGCCGACAATCAAGGAGAACTTGTCCCGTCCATAGTTGGAGGTTGAAAAAAGCAATGGCTACTCCGGCCTGATTTTGTGTAAAATTGGGCCAGATAAACAATTATATTTTTTGAAAGGAGTAGCCATGCAGAAGAAATTGTATCAAATTACAGAC
>JBDRMP010000122.1:0-11079 GCA_043811995.1 Planctomycetota bacterium | reverse complement strand
AATCCTTTCAATGAAAAAGAGAAAGCGTTTTGGCCAAAATCTAAGGACGAATTGAAATCGAAAACAACCATTTTTTCTCGCAACCTGTTATATTTGTTTAACTTACGTCAATTTCTTAAAACTTTAACGGGACAGTAGTGTATTGCTCTATCATACCGCGAAGCAGAATGACCATTTCATTGTCCTGGGTGGCGACAGCCAGCTTGAGGGCTTCTTCGGCTGTTGCTACCGCCTCGTCGAGCCGGTTCTGAGAATCAAGTAAATCTATTAACAATAAGTAGATTTTTAATTCCTTGGGAAATATCTTTTTTGCAATTCGTAACTGGTCGATGGCATCCTGGAACTTGTTTTGTGACTGGTATGCAAGTGCGAGATTACAACGCATCGAGGCGATAACATAAGGGTGAACCGCAGGATTTAGTGCTGCAATTTCAATTGCACGGGCGAGATGATAAATAAGCTCGTCGGTTTTACCATGCTCGAAAAGCATCTGTCCGAGGTTATTGTGTGCGACCCATGAGTCAGGATTTTTTTTAAGCGTGTCATTCCAGAGGGCTTCAAGATTGGTATAGATTCGGCACTGCCTCCAGGTAAGAACAGCGCAGGCCAGCAGCAGGACAGCACTAACGAGCGGCTTGGCTATTTTTGCATATTTGCCGAAACTGGATAGGAGCCGATAACCGACTGCCGCAGCGAGGGTTATCAGGGCAATGGTTGCCATATACTGATAGTGATCGGCTACCCACGTATAGACAAAGGTATAAAGCGGAAAAAAGCCGAGCATAGGAAAGAGGGCGGCGACATAGAACAGGACTGCGGCGATGACGCCCCGTCCCAGTTTTTTGCGACAGAACCACAACACTGCCGCTGTGAGAAGGCAGGCAAGCGGCCATATATATTGGGACAAATCAGCAGGGTTGATGTCCCAGCGTGGGTAGCTAAAAGCGAGGTTCACAGGGAAAAAGATTTTGCCTGCATAGAACCATAAGGCCCTTGTTGAAATCAACAGCTTCTCCAAAATGCTCAAATCCATATCGACGAGGCCAGTACCCTGATGGTGGTGTTCCCACCACATTGCCAGTAGTCCTGCGGCGAAGCCCATTGCGATATACGGAATGAGCAGGAGCAGCGACTTAATCTTAAAAGGAGTATCTTTTAGCCAGATTACGAGGACCAGGGCGGCAGGCAGGACGCAGGCGGTGGTTTTGCTGAAAAGAGCCAGCGCATAGCAGAAAAGCGAAAGCAAATAAAATAAAAACACCTTTTTTTTAATTTGAGGCCGGAGTGTAAGTTCAATCCAGAACAATAGTGACAATAGTGAAAAGACCATCATAAGGACGTTTTTGCGTTCGGTTATCCAGGCGACGGATTCGACGTTGACGGGGTGAAACGCGAAGACGGCGGCAGCCATAAAGGCGGCCGGAATCGACAGACGTCGGAGAATCAGCCAGAGCAATAGAGAACTGATTATGTGAATTACAACATTAGTAATGTGATAGGGTACCGGGTTAAAACCCCATAGTTTGTGTTCGAGCCAAAACGTTGTGTAAGTGAGCGGGAAATACTGAGAAGGGGAATCGGTTGTGAACCATATACGCCAAAGGCCGTCAGGAGCGGTCAAAAGAGGATTTGTAGTTATGTAACGGTCATCATCCCAGATAAAATCACCTTTTATCGCCGGGATATATGCAACAAGACAAGCAGCGGCAATGAAGATGCAACCCAACAGCGTGTTTATTTTGGCTTGTTTCATAAGCGATGTCTGTCGAGCCGTAGCCGGGCAGCCGTTTAACGTAGCGGCGGTTCTTCCGGCGGGTTGTTCGGGTCTATTTTGATAAAAACCAGCGGGTCGGGTGCGGCCCTCATATAATTTATATCAGGCGGCGGGCCTCCTTTAATCCAGCGAAAACTTCGCCACTGTGTCCCCCAGGTATAGCCGTCCTCGGAGATGGGGCCCTCGAAATAGTCCTCTTGTCGGCCTTCTATTTTGCCGGCGGGAATATTCATTATGAAGTAATCAACAATGATCTTTACTTTAAGGGTGCGCGTACTGGGTATATATCTCGCCTCACAGGGGCCCATTACAAAGACATAGTAAGAATCTTCCGTGTTTGATTCAGTCCCTCCTTCTTCAATGTTTATACGACCCGCAAGAGCATGATAAATCCATTTAATCGAGCCGTCCGGCTCAAAGTCAATATCCCATTTAGCGATGGGGGCAAGAAGCTCCGCCTCCCATAAGCCGGCAACGGATTCAGGAAACGCATTTATTTCGGGGGCATCCGCAAAAAAATCGGGTATCGCCTCATAGGACGGCGGGGTGCCGTCCCAGACGGTGTTCAAATCCGCCGGCTGATTTCCATTTTTCACCTGCTGGGAGTTTGATATCGTTTCGCCCCTTTGCCCGCAGCCGGCGATTGCTAATACGATAGTGAATAAGGCAAGTAACACAGATATTTTTTCCATCGTTTTATTTCCTAATAGCGGAGCCGCAGGGTTGCGTCAAACAGTTGCGGTTGCGCAGCCCTTTAACGAGTTTATCAACACTATAAGAGATTTTAAGAATTTCCGGCGTGATTCACAATAAAAAAAAGAGGCGGGTCAAAGACCCGCCTCTATTAACAGCTAAAGCTGTCTGGTTCCCGGTTATCGCTTATTTGCGACGTTTCAGGAACAATCCGCCAAGACCAAGCAGAGCCACTGTCATCGGCTCAGGAATCTGGTGGACTATCACCGTATCAACAACGGTTCCACCTTCATCAACAATCTGGATAATCGCATCGCCGATGCCTTCGCAATGGAAAATGAACCCGTCAAAGATTACCGTTCCTAGGGGAATGATGGCGGTGGTCGTCAGCCATATGCCGACCACTGAGCCATCCACGCCTGGAGGAAGCGGGATTCCCGCCTCTACAGCGCCAAACCCGTGTTCGACTGTAACGCCGTCATCAGGTGGCTCGATCACAGCTGCGCCGGACCCAAGGGCGATTGAGCCATTGGCTAAATTCACGACGAGGCCAAAGTAACCCTCGCCATCACCGGCCACAATGTCAGAATCGGTCCAGATGTCCAGAATAAGCTCCTGGCTCGGTTCAAGGAAGATTAGCGAATCAACGGGTTCAGGATTGCCGTTGACCGAAATCTGCAGCATTGCACTGGCCATTGAGGCCATTCCAAGAACCATTAACAGAACTAACAACTTTTTCATCATCTACTCCTTTCATTTATTGTTTCCTGCCCCGCATCACCCTCTAAAAAGCTTATCGAGGCAGCCAATTTTTCGTTCAAAACTCTTTACTAAATCAAAACTAAACTTTTCCCAAATTAAGGTTCATTCGGACAAACTGCAGCAGGTGCACAAACCTGTCCCGGGGGGCACGCCGCGCTGGGACCGAGACACCAGTAGTGATAATTCGGGTCGGTCGTAACGCTCGTGTCTCCGCATAGCGGAACCAGCGACTCTGCCTTGCTGATTGACTTCCTCAGAATGGTCAGGTCGTTACCGCTGACCCAGTAAGCAAGCTGCTTCTTGTGGTCGAGGTCGCCGCAAATACCGTTCGGAGGAATCACTGATTCTGCCTTACTGATAGCAGCTCTAAGCAGTGTCAGGTCGTTACCACTGACCCAATATGCAAGCTGCTTCTTGCCGTCGATATCGCCGCGGCATTGTCTCGGATAGGCCCAGCATTTCGGCCTGCCGCGATTCTGCCAGTTGGCATAAATCGGGGCCGTCACCTTAATGGGCCAGCTAACCGCGCTGAAGTCCACAGGCGTAGCGCAATCTACGACTGAACTACCCGCTGGATTCTGTGCGACTACCTGCCTTAACGGCTCGCCAGTTCCGGGCACGTTAACTTCAGTGCCGACTGGAAGACCGGCAGCCACAATGGCTGCTATGCACGCTTCGCGAGTCAGACCCACGCAGTCCGGCACAGTACAGCCGACCGGCGCGAACTCGATGTAGAGTGGGTTGGACGGGAAAGTTGTCGCTAACGCATTAGCGTCTTCGCCAACCACTCCGCCGCGGAGGGCATCCAACGCAATCGTCAGATAGCAGTCAGCCGCACCTTCGCTGTTGACATCGAACTTGAACAGCGTACCCGACAAATTGGGCCTGTTGGCGTCGCCGACGTACAGGGTACCCAGCTCAACGACCATTGAAGGCCAGCCAAGACCCGTGTTCTCCGCGCCAGGTTCATTCCATGCCGTGACAGGCATGTAATTCCCGTCGCCCCAGTCCGGGGTGGTGGGATTGATGAAGTCCCGGAATCTGCTCGGGAATATCCCGTAACCCTTAGTTGGAGCAACGCTCTCGCCTGCCAGGAAGTCCGTTGGCGGTGCGTCGCCGATGTTCGTGCCGTTGTCAACGTTGATGTCGAGGCCAAACGCCCTTACATTAGCGTCGCTCGAGTAGTCAATCCGAATTTTGGCGTGTGAAACGCCGTCTATATCGGTGAACCCCTCGTTAACGGCAGTGATTGTGACAGCTGCCATTGCCGATGTTACCGGCAACAGCATTGCAGCAATCAAAAGAATCCTTCTCATAATTTAACCTTCCTTTCTTTCCTTCCTTGCAAAGTTACATCCTTTGCAACGTCTTTGGTTTCACCTGCTGATAGAACTTTCGCTCAATTATGCCACGTCCAAAACTTTAATTCTGACAAATCAATCTTGTTTGAACTGGCGTTTCGGCCCGCAGGAACGACCGAAAAAGAGCAATAGATAAAGCTTTTGTGCTCCTCCGTTGTCTCCTTTCCCGCCAAAATGGCGTAATTGTGCGAATCCATATACATATGCACAAGGTTACTATTGGTGAAAGTCAAGCTTATAGTATCAAAACCGCTGTTGCCGGTCAAGTGAATTCTTTGTAAAAAAAGAAAAAAAAAGTTGAACAAAACCGGTGTTGCCTCCCAAGGCCTCATAAAAACGCCAATAATAACGCTAAGGCCCGCTTTGACAACGAGTTAGGGCTATTTGGGCAACTTGGCAGGACTGGATAAATCAGGGAAAATCTTCGGATTTTCCCATTTTTTCAATGCTGCCGGAGGCAAAATCGCATATCAGCATTGAAAACGCCGAGGTAAATCCCAATTTTCAAAACTCCACTGTTCAAAACCATGTGGGGCAGCCATTTTGGATTTTGGTCGTTGCTGCCTGTCTGGGATTTTGGATTTGCGATTTGTCATTTGGCATTTTTTCGTTATCCTGCTGCTATGTTTAATTTACTCCAGGGCCGACTGGTTACTATAAGGGTTATCCTGCTGGCGGTGACCTTAACGCTGGCCGTTGTCGGCATTGTTACTATCTACGCCGTGGGCCACCCGGGACAGCCGGCCCCAGGCGGGGTCGAAGCGGCTGATTCTCCGGGCCAATCCGGGGACCTCGCTGATTTATGGAAAAAACAGCTCGCCTTTGCGGGCTTTGGTTTTGCGGCCCTGGTTGCTATTAATCTCGTCGGTTATCGCCAATTAGGACAGGCCGGCTACTGGATATATGCGGCGGTCATGGTGCTTCTGGCGGTGCTGCTGTTCGACAAACTCGTGGATTTACCCTTCGTTCCCGTCATCAACGGAGCCCGCAGATGGCTGAGGATTTCAATAGGCCCGTTGTCACTGAACATTCAGCCATCGGAGCTGTGCAAGCCCGCGTATGTGCTGGCCCTGGCCTGGTACTTGCGATACCGAAGCAATTACCGCAGCTTCAGGGCGTTAATCGGTCCTTTCGTCCTTACGATTCTGCCCACCGCGCTGATTTTACTGGAGCCCGACCTCGGGACTGTGCTTCTTATGATGCCTTTGTTTTTCGTTATGCTGTTTGTGGCAGGCGCAAAGGTCAAACACCTGCTGATGATTATTCTGGCGTGTCTGGCCATAAGCCCGCTGTTATGGTTCAAGATGCAGCCCTATCAGCGTCTCAGGATAAGCAGCGTTCTGCTCCAGAACGACCGGCTTCGCCAAAAAGCCGAGGAAAATTCCGCATTGAGCCGGATTCTCGTCGGCGGAAACTTTTCAGAGAGAAAATGGCGCAGCGGCTGGGGTTATCACCTCATCCGCTCAAAATACGCGGTCGCCTCGGGCGGGGCGGCCGGCTACGGCTTCGGACGCGGGCCTTTTGTAAAATACAATTTCCTGCCTGAACGGCACAATGATTTTATATTTGCCATAATCGCCCATCAGTGGGGTTTTTTCGGGTGCCTTGCGGTGCTGGCGCTTTACCTTATTATGCTCTGGTGCGGACTGGAAATCGCCGTCGCCAACACCGACCCCTTCGCGCGCCTCCTGGCCGCGGGAATCGTAACCATTTTCGCCATTCAGATTATTGTTAATGTGGCTATGACCCTCGGCCTGATGCCCATAACGGGTATTACTCTGCCTTTTGTCAGTTACGGCGGTTCGAGCTTGCTGGTTAGTATGCTTTGCGCAGGATTGCTCAACAACATCGGACGATGGCGTCCCTTTACCGTCGCCCCGAAACGATAACCGCTGAAAACTCACCGCGGAGATTCCTTCGACAAGCTCAGGGCAGGCCGCAAAGCTCGCAGAGATTGATTTTAGTTTTTCTCTGCGGACTCCGCGACCTCTGTAATGAAGCGGGTGCCGCGAAGCTCGGCGAGTTCTGGAGCGCCAAGCAGCCGGGCCACTATCAAAAAGACAAATGCGCCCGTCGGCACGCACGCTATAACTATGACCCAGTTCGGGACACCTTTCATAAACCACAGCATCAGGTAAATGACAGCCGCCATAACGGCCGAAGCGATTGAGCTTCGCACAACACTTGCAAACAGCTTTCGACCACCGAACAGGCCCAGGCGTTTTCTAAGCAGATAAACAAGCACACAGGAGTTTGCCGCGAAAGTAATCGAGGTGGACAAACCAAAGGCGCCCGCGCCAAGCGAGGGTATCCATACCATTGTTACAAGCATCAGGATATTTACCACCGCGAGGGCGCAGGAAACTTTCAAAGGCGTCGTGGTGTCCTTCAATGAATAGAACGAGCGTGCGAGAATCTGATAGCTGCAATATGACCACATCCCGATAACATACATTTGCAGAACAAATGCCGCCTGGGCCGCGTCAGCGGGACTGAAGTTTCGGCGTGCGTAAATGACTTTTACTATGGGTCCTGCGAGGATAAAAAGACCAACACCGCTGGCAATCCCTTCCATAAGCGCCAGGCGCAGCGCTCGATTGATACTGTCGCGGAGATTAACAATATCGTTGCGGGCGGCATACCGCGTCAGAAGCGGAAAAACGGCCACCCCCAGCGAAATCGCCAGTACGCCCATCGGAAATTGATATAACGCCCTGGCGGCACCAACGCGGGTGATAACGCCCGCAGTCAGTGGCCGATGCAGCACCCAGCCGAAGATGCTGATATCCGGTGATGCAGCAGTGGCGGTCAGGTTCCAGGAAATTATCGTCTGGAAGAGTTCCGAAATCTGCAGAAAACCAAGCCCCAGAAGTATCGGCAGAAGCAATTTTAGTATGTGTTTGATGCCCGGTTCAACCGGGCGCAATTTCAGGCGAATCGAAAAACCACTTTTTCGCAGAAGCCACAAGACAGCAAGCAACTGGACGATGCCGGCTGCTATCACACTTACGGCCACAATGGTGAGCTGGCCTGACAGATTGCCCTTCAATAAAGGGGTAATCCACCAGGCGGCTATGATGCCGATTATGTTAAAAATAATTGGGGCCGCGGCGGGAAAGGCAAAATGACCCCGGCAGTTAAGTGCAGCGGAGCCAAGCGCAAGCAGGCATACCGTCACCATATACGGAAACATAATCGTTGCAAACGTCATCAGCAGTTTCCTGTCGGCAGGCCCCGGCAATAACGCGGCGACAACAAAACCAACCTCCACGATAAGCATAATGACCGTCAGAAACACCGCCAAAAGTGCCATCGCATTGGCCAGCAACCTCGACGCCTTTTCAAAGCCGCTTTTTTCAGCCGTGTCGGTAAAAACAGGCACAAAAGCGCTTGATAGTGCGCCTTCTCCGAAAAGCCGGCGGAAAAGATTCGGTATCTGGAATGCCAGACCGTATGCGTCCGTCGAGCGGTTCGCACCGAGCGACGTTATGCCCATATCGCGGAAAAGTCCGAAGATGCGCGAAATCAGCGTAATGCCTGCAACCATTTTGGCAGCGCTGAAAAAATACTCCCGCTCGCGGTGTTCCTGGTGAGCTTTGTCGTTCATAGGGGACAGATTATACTCCGAATGAGGCAAGTTGCCATAGGTCTTCCGCTCTCCTGAACGGTCCAAAATAACCACTTTGTCCAAGCAGGCCCTATAAAATCATCTTGTATTTCGGCAAAAACGCACATCAGCCGCAAAAAATCGTATCGTTTAAGTGCAATTAACCGGCAGCAGTTTTGCAGGTCTGTTTTCAGGGGCAGCAGCGGCTAAAGGACACGTTGGAAACACCCGAAATATCCATAAAGTGGCGGTAGTAACTTTAGGTGTGGACTATAGATGCGAATGCTTCTCAGCAGGTCTATAAAAATTTTGTTGATTGTTTTGGTATTGTGCGGTCAGGCCCTGTCTATCGAGCCGCGTATGCCCGATACCAATTCGTCCGCCTATCCGCCGTTCAGGATGGATACAAATGCCATAACTTATCAGCCGCCCCCGACGAGGGTGTTCCTTCCCGCACCTGAGAAGCTTTTCTCCCCATCGGTAAGCCAGTTGTTCTATAATATGGCCAGTGAAATATCGCTCAATGAGAATATAACCGATTCTCAGGCGGAACAGGCCATTGTTTTGTTCAGGGCAGCAACAGAGCTTGACGCCAGCGCCAATGTCCCCGCGGCTGATATGCTCGAAATTCTGTCCCGTCCTGGCCCGCCGCGGCATTTGCAGTTATTGTACGATACGCTAATCAAATACGTCGGCAAAAATGCAGACAGTCAGGTCGCCGCAAATGCCGTTAGACACCTCATCGAACAACTCAACACACGCAGGCAAAGAGAAATTCTGCTTTCCCGCCTGATACGAGACCTCGGGGACTCCAATCCTGTCATCACTTCCGAACTGGCCACGGAGCTGGGTTTGTTGTATGTCGAAAGGGCCGACGACCCAAATGCCGCAAGAGTGCTGGCAATCGCCTATATCCGGGATAAATATAATCAACTGGCCTTCGAGAAACTCGTTGAATTGGCGCCTGACCAGGTCAGCCCCGTGATAAGCCTGGAATATCTTCGGTTCAAACTGCGGGAAAATCCTCTCGATATAGATACTGCTCTTGCCTTTGCGCAATATGCGCAGAGAGTCCAGCTCTATGACGTTGCGGTGGGCAGCTACCAGTATTGTGCCGATTTGTTTCGGTTTTTGTTTCCCACACAGGATTTGCCACTCGCCGTTTATCTGGACTGGATGACTTGCTGCTATAACGCACCCAAGGGTCATATCAGGTGTCTCCATCTGGCAGAGTCGCTGCGTAAACAGGGTCGTTTCGACCTTCAAATAGAATCGCTTGCTGCCAAGTCCGCGGCAAAAATGGGCGACGCCGAGATGACCGCCAATATCCTAAAATCTGCAGAACAACGAGCAACAGGTGTAGAGAAGGCAGATTACAAATCCCTCGCCTGGTTCTACTGTTTCGTCCACCCGAATCCTGAGAAGGCCCTCGATTGGGCCAACAAGGCGTATTCCACAGAGCCGAATTCGTCCGAGGCCGCCTCACTGCTTGCCTGTGCCCTCGTTGACAACAACCAGCCCGATGTTGCCAAATCACTCATTGAAAACTACCCCCAGACCCAGCTTTCCCCCTTTGTCCAGGCACGGCTGAATCTCGCAGCGGGAGAAAAGCAATCCGCCCTTGATTCGTTCAGGGCCGCCATCGATAAAAACCCCGGCTCACTTGTAGCCGAACAGGCGCTGCGGCTGCTCAACGAACAACAGGCCGACTACATCCCAATATTCGATACTGGTTTAATACTTGCAACCTTGAAACGAAGTGTCGGCGAGCAGATTGTGCCCCAGTTCATCAGCCCCGACCGGATGCTGTCTTTTCAGCTTAATATCCGCGGAAGCAGTTTCGCCTACGGCAACGACATTGACGGCGCCATAGCAATTACAAACAACTGGTATGAGCCGATTTTTATATCCGACAACGCCCTTTGCAGGGGACAAATAACGATAGATGTCGAGGTAAGCGGTGACCTGCAGGCACGAATCGAAAAGCTTGTCTCGACCACAACGAGACCAGCACAAGCTATCGAGCCGGGAAAAAGCGTCTTTGTTCCCGTTCGCCTGAATACCGGACAGCTTAAAGAGCTCCTGCTTAAACACCCTCAGGCCTCGCTTAACCTGCTGTTCACCGCGTATCTCGACCCTGTAGTCACAGGTGCCGGCGACGTAGTCAGCGCGATACCCGGCATAAACCCCGCGACCGTTCAGGTCGAACGCCCGCGAGTAGAAATCACAACCGATTATCTGCAAAACCGTCTAAGCTCCCTCTCTAAAGGCAAACAAGGCCCCAAGATAAATGCAGTCCGGCTTTTCGCAGGTCTGCTGATGGAAAACCTTGAAATGGAGAATCGTCAGCCGCCCTATAAGCTCGCCGGCATGGACCGGATGATACCGGTAATAAAGTCGGCCATAGTCCAGGGATTAACCGACAGCGACTGGGTAGTACAAGTCCACAGTATGACGGCTATCGTCCCCCTGCCGCTCGACTATGAGTTAATCAGCGCCGCCTCGCAGGGACTTAACGACCAGCACTGGCCGGCGCGTATGATGACCGTATCACTGCTGTCCCAAAAACAGGGTGGAAATTTCGCAAAAGTACTCGACTATACCGCTCAATACGACAATAGCCCTTTTGTCCGGAATATGGCTTTTGCCCTCGGCGCAACAGTCCCGGAACCGAACCAGCCGCTCGAACAGCCCTTCCTCGACCTGCTCCGCCAGGAAACTGGTTCTGATTAGGGCATTGTCCTTAGTGTAAGTAATTGTGTGTAAGTTAGGGTGAAGGTATGGTTGTCATCCGGCTGGAGCGAAGGCGAGCGTAGCGAGCCGAAGCGAAAGACGGATGACAACAGGCAAAAAATCGGGTACGTAACCTTGTTTTTCCGCCA
>JBDRMP010000121.1:0-12106 GCA_043811995.1 Planctomycetota bacterium | reverse complement strand
ATGGCCGGCTCGGCCTGCTCGATATCCTGCGGGACAATCGCGCCGTTTGCGCCCTCGTACCGCATACAAGAATTTTCCCCCGCTGTATCGACCAGCGTCAGCACAACGCCGGTGTTTTTTGCCTGGGCGGTGAATAAGTAGTCGGTGTTTACGGCGAACTGCTTCAGGACGGCTTTAATCGTCGCACCAAAGGGACAATCGCCGATTTTGCTGATTAAGTGCACGGCGCAGCCACACAGCGCCGCTTCGATGGCCTGATTAACGCCGGGACCCGTTGCCGTGTATGATAACGCTGAGCCGGCTGAGGTTTGGCCCGCCACGGGGACCTGTGAGCACTTCGCAACTATATCCACATAAGCGCTGCCGACCACGACGACCTTAGGATTCCTTCCCGACATCTATTTCCTCGAAAACACTATTTTTTGTGTGAGTATATTCTCCTGCCACCCGATTGCAAATGTTTTTGTCCGGCTGGACGGTTATGGTTGTTCTGCTGGTGTTTCTCTCGTGCGTCTTGTCGTGCGTTCTCTGGTGGTCTGGTCCGGCCGTTCACTCCTCGTTGTTCTGCTGTTGCGGCGTTCAATCAGCTGCTGCTGGCGTTCGTCCTTTAGCTTTTCTTCAAGCGTGGCTGACCGCTCCCGCCGCTGTTGAAGCACGAAGTCTATCGCTTTGACGGTTTGCTCGGCGTTTTCCGACTCTGCGAGCTTTCTAATAAACATCAATTGCGCGGCGACCAGCTCTTCAATCGCCCTGGCCAGTTCTGCTTTTTGTGCGGGTTGACCCAGCCACATCTGCTCCTCGCTTCTGGTTTCGATGTTCATCCGGTTGATTTCCCGCTGGAAGGAATTGAAATCCGTTATATCAGGGGCGTTTGTTTCCTCCGGCAAACCTGGGGCCGTTGCCTGTGCCTCGACTGGTTTTGTTTCCTGCTCTCCGGCCATTGGCCTGCCCGGCGCCGCTGTCTGTGTCGTTTTCGGCGTCAGCAGCCATTCGCCTATCTTATCCTGTGTGTCGAGCGAGAGTGTCATATCCAAAGTGCCACCGCTGAATTGAACTGGAAAAATCGCCCTGCCGGGGCCGACGATTTTGCCTTCGAGGAGCTTTTCCGCCCTGCCGAACTGCGCAAGCACAGGACGACATAAGGCGTTTATACTATCCGAAAAGTTGGCGTCTGCGGGCAGCATTGTGCTCCACGTCGCCGAAAAGTCCTCACGGTCAAATCTGCCCGTTTGCATCGATTTGAGAAGCTTTTGCGCTACCTTCTCGAATCTGGCGATTGTTTGCTGTTGGTCTGCGTTGGTTGCCTCTGCAGCGGGGCTTGCCGTAGTCGGCCGGGTTTCGCCGCTTCTCATCTGTTGCTGTAATTCCATTGTGGTGACTGTTTCTGACAGAGTCCCCTGCGCGTAAAGCGTAATACTCAAACCGAGATACATTACCGCTGCTATCAGCGGTAAAACTTTATTTTTCAAACAATTCATTTAAAGACCTTTCCTGTAAATCAAAAATTTTCCAATGTTTTACACTTCTTCAGCGTTTGTTACGCCGATTCTTTCCATAATTCTATCAAATTCTTCCAAAGAATGAAACTCAATGACGATTCTGCCGCATTTGCCGTTCTTGCGTGTCTCGATTGCTACGTTTGTGCCAAGCTCTTTGCTCAGCCGGCTTTCGAGGTCCATTATATGGGCAGGCCTGGCCCGTGCGGCGATTTTCTTCGGGTCGCTGGCGGACAGATACTTTCGCACTAACCGTTCGACCTCCCGGACGCTCAATCGGCCTGCCATCGAACGGTTGGCAAGCTTGCGCCGCAGCTCATCGGTAGGTAAGGCCAGTATCGCGCGCGCGTGGCCCATAGTTAATTGCCCGCCGATTAACATCTGCTTTATTTCGGTGGGTAAGTCAAGCAGCCGCAAGTAGTTAGCTATCACTGACCGGTCCTCACCCAATCGGCTGGCGGCCTCGACCTGCGTCAGCGACAGGCCATTCAAATAACTCTGGTATGCATTGGCACGCTCAATCGGGTTCAGGTCCGCTCGATGAATGTTCTCCACTAAGGCCAGCTCAAGTAATTCTTCGTCTCTGACTTGGCGGATGATGGCAGGAATTTTCTCCAGGCCGGCTAATTTTGCGGCACGCAAGCGTCTCTCGCCGGCGATTAGCTGATAAACATTCCCTGCCTGCCGGACGATAATCGGCTGAATCACGCCGTTGGCCTTGATTGACCGGGCCAAATCCGCAAGCTCTTGTTCGTTCCAAATAAAACGAACTTGATGGGGGTTTGGCTGGATTTCGTCGATTTTTAACGCACGGAATGAATCACGTAACTCATTATTCGGCAAGGCGTTAGACCCAATTTCCGCTATGGGAATCGCAAGATGTGGCTCTTGTGTGATTGAGGTTATAGGACCTAAAAGGGATGCCAGCCCCCTGCCTAAATGTTTGTGTTTTTCTGTTTTCTCAGTCATTTTGCGCTCCTTCGATAAAAGAATTGCTCTCAAAAAATATTTTCTCTAATTATGACCGTTTTCTCAAGGTTTATCAATTAGTAATGTCTTTTTGGTAATTCGGTGTTTTTAGCGAAAATTCTGTAGCAATTGCAAGTAAAAAATTGTGTTTCGGTAAAAAAGTTTCACGTGAAACAGATTCGCGGACTTTTTACCACAAAGACGCTAAGACACAAAGAAAAAGCATATAAAATTGAAACGCAAGCCATTGGTTTTAATGATTGACAGGCCGTGAGAGACAAACTGTCGACAGGAAGAGTTTAGAGAAGGGTTCGAGAATTTTGAAGGGCGACAATTTTTTGATGGGTGCAAAGAGGATAGTTGTGTTAATCCTCGCCCGGCTGGCAGGCGGGGGTTGCGGTTGCACAGCTCATATCGTTGTGCGTAATATGTGTCGCGTGTCCGCCGTAAGGCGTCCCACGCGGGAGCGTGAAAAAACTGCGCAATATGCAAAACGCTCGCCTCTCGGCGAAGCCGATGGCAAGATACAATACGAAACGAGTGGTGCAACTGATTTGTCCTCCGTAGCGTCAGCGATGGAGGATAGACGATATTCGAAACTTATGGTGAGCGGTGCGAGTGTTAGACAAGCTAACTATTCAATGGTAGATGCAACAGTTCTTTCAGCAGGGGGGTGTTTCACGTGGAACATTGTTGGCTGTCGATGTTCTATAAATTTGCTGTTTGTATTGGGAATAAATTACGAGTTAGTTGTATTTTAATCTACATAGTTAGAATAAATGGGGACAGCTACCTATTATTTAGAAGAATAAATAAGGACAAGAACACCTCGACCGGACGGCTGGTTTTTCTTAGAGCATCTAACAAAACCTCGGTTTTTTTTGTCATTGCGAGGAGTCCCTATTTCCGAAACGGGCTCGTCGCAACGCTGCGTGTATCGGGACGACGAAGCAATCTCTCAATATCGAGCGTTTGAGATTGCTTCGCTTCCTCCTTTGCTATCGCTACGGAGGACAGGTCGCTCGCAATGACTTTAGTTTTGTTAGGTACTCTTAACAAAAAATCATTGAACGAAGGACTGGCAACGATTTAATGCGAGCGCCAGTCGTTTCGGAGGATGTCTTCGGGTTTGGGCAGAGGGGTATTGGCTGGCCCGCTATTTGACGGGATTGTGCCTTTGGCGGGTCCGCTGGATGTTGAGCGAGCGAGTATGACTTGCGGCCGGGGAGAAACATTTGGGTCTAATGGTATAAATTCATCAACAAAACTGCTGGAATGCATAATGGTAATGAATTTTTCGAGGGCAAGAATAGCGGCGACAAAAGCCAGTGCCCCGGCGGCTTCGGCGTCTCCACGGATTGTGTTAACCAGCGCTACGAGCAGAACAACCGACAATAATGTTTCGCTTATGGCATCCAAAATGCCGAGAGCGATGTTGCGGGTATAAAAATATCCGCCGCCGGGCAAAAGCACTGAGATGCGTCTTGCCTTGATTTTATTTTTGAATTCAAGTGAGCAGTGGGGGCAGGTGTAATAGCCCTTTACGAGCGGTTTTGTGCAGCGCGGGCAGAGGTGCGCTCTTTCAAGCATAGGGCTTTGCCGGCCGTCGAATGCGGCATTTTTCAGCAATTCAGTGATTTTTTTTCTTGCTCCGCCGGGGATTCCAATAAATTTTTCGGAACTGCCGTTTTTGTAATTGGCCACGAGCGATGAGCGTTTGATTTGAAGCGAGGAGCAATCCGCATAGAGAATTTGCGCTATTGAGTTGCGATAGGCGAAGTTGGATTTTGTCGGTATGTGGAAGACGCGTTTATCGGTGAAGACAAAAAGGCATCGTTTGAGTATCATTATCCACACCCCGGTAAGCAATTGCTCGATAGTGGAGAATGGTGAGCAGCCGGGAGTTATGAAGAGGATTTTTTCGCCTTGTTCGAGGAAAGGAGTAAGGAAGCCGAGCTTGGCCAAAAATTTTCGCTGTTGTTTTTCGAGACGTTTTTTGTATCTGCCTTTATGGTCTGAAAATAATAGAGCGGTATCGACGGGTAGGCCCTGAATTTGCTGTATTTCAATCTGCGTGCTGATGTTTTGTTTCCTTTCAAGCGTTTGAGTCAGCATTTTTTTGGCTCCTTAATTGTTTATCGAATATCGGCCAAAAAAGCAATCATCCTTACTTACAATAGCGTTGTTGCGGCGGTTCTCTGCCGTCAGCGGGCAGGGGGAAGGTTTAGCGGGAGCGCCAGCCGGTCGCCAGGGCGTCTTCGGGTTCGGGCTGGGAGCTGTGAGCAGGTGTCTGGTCGATTATTACATCGACGTGCCGAGGTTTCGGAATAAACTCTTCGACGCATTTGCTGGAGAATAGAATCGCAGACAATTTTTTGAAGACGAGGACAACGGAACATACGACTATGGCCTGGCCGAGTCGCGACCGGTCGGCCCGTTGGCTCATAAAGAACGTGATGGATACAAGAACCAGAAGAATCGCGAAAAGGATTTCCATAGCAGCATCGAGCAGGCCGAGTAACGGATGCCGGGTGTAGAAGAAGCCGCCGCCGGGGAAGAGTATTGAAAGCACCGTGGCCCAGGATTTCTTTTTGAATTTCAACGAGCAGTGGGGGCAGGCGTAGTAGTTTTTTATCAGCGGTCTTGTGCATTCGGGGCACAGGGGGGTCCTTTCGAGCGCCATACTTGCCCTGCCTTCGAGCGACATATTTTTGAGGAACGCCTTGATTTTCTTTCTGTTTTTACGGTCAATACAGCGGAATTTTTCGGTCCGGCCGCTTTTATATTTGGCGGTCAGTGTTGAGCAGCGCATTCGAAGCTGTAGGCAGTCGGTGTACATAATTTGCGCAATTGAGCAGCGGTAAGACCTGTTTATCGCAGTCGGTATATGCAGGATGCGCCGGTCGGTGGCGACAAACAAGGAACGTTTTAGCGGCTGAAGGAAGGCGCCGGTGAGGAGCTGCTCGACTAAGGATGCGTGTGAGCAGCCGGTAAAAGCGAAGAGGATTTTTTCGCTGCGCCCGAGAAACGGGGCGATGGGGCCGAGTTTGGCAATCAGCTTTCGCTGATATTTTTCCACCCTTCGGTTGTATCTGCCTTTATGGTCCGAGAACAAAACGGCGGTATCGACGGGAAGGCCGTAAAGTTCCTCAGCGGGAACCTGCTGGGCGGATTTTTGCCTTATTTCTGTCATCTTAGTAAGCATTTTTAAGCCCTAAACTTTACGAGTGAATATCGGCCAGGAGGGGGTGATAGATAATTTAAAATTGATGACTTGTCCGGTGTAGCTGAAGGCGAAGACGGATTGATGATTTGAGAAATGATAGCCGTCACCGGTGTTTTTTGTTTACAATCAGCGATATGCGAGCAGTGATACAAAGAGTAATGTCGGCGAGTGTGGTCGTGGAAGGCCGGATTGTCGGCCAAACAGGCAGAGGGCTGCTCGTGTATTTGAGCATAGGCAAGGCCGATGACGACAAGGACGCCGAGTTTATAGCGGAAAAGCTGACGGGATTGAGGATATTCGCCGATGAGGCGGGCAAGATGAATCGCAGTATCCGGGAAGTCGGCGGGGAAATTTTGCTTGTGAGCAATTTTACGCTTCACGGCGACTGCCGCAAGGGCCGACGGCCCGGTTTTGACGCTGCCGCCGAACCGGAAAAGGCGGAACTGCTGTATGAAAAAACAGCACAGTTGATTGCCGAGGCGGGCGTTAAAGTCGCCAAAGGCGTTTTTGGCGCTTATATGCAGGTTACGAGCGTTAATGACGGACCGGTAACATTTCTACTGGATAGCTCGCGTTTATTTTAGCCGGCCTTCGCTGCACGGCGGCAAATAGAGGAACTCAGGCCGATAAATCATTTTTTAGGAAAGTAAGGGCTGTTTACTGTCGAAAGAAATAATTTGCCCGGCGGAATTTAGTTGTGGCAGACAGACAGAAGTATATAATCCTTCAGCCGAATTTATACGTATGAAGTTTTGCAAGATTGATTTTGTTGGGCAAAACAACTTTTGGTTTGGCAAATTTTAAACGGGTTATAAATGACAAAGCGAAAAAGCAGTAGAAGCGGTTTGACGGCGGCGGATATAGAAAAGTTCCGCCAGCTTTTGCTCGCCAAGCGCAGCGAGATACTCGGCAACGTTACTATTATCGAAGACGAAACCCTTAAGAAGGAGCGCAGCGAGCTGTCGAGTATGCCTTTTCATATGGCAGACGCCGGCTCGGACAACTTCGAGCAGGAATTTGCGCTGGACCTTATGGACAGCGAAAAGAAACTGCTTGTCGAGATAAACGAGGCGCTGAAGCGAATCGAGGAGGGAGCATACGGAGTTTGCGAGGGCAGGGGCGAGAACATACCCAAGGTCCGGCTCAACGCGATACCCTGGGCGAGGTACTGCGTCGTCTGCGCCGAATTGA
Source organism: Planctomycetota bacterium (assembly GCA_043811995.1). Taxonomy (GTDB): domain Bacteria; phylum Planctomycetota; class Phycisphaerae; order Sedimentisphaerales; family Anaerobacaceae; genus Fen-1362. Next base: position 5,224 of record JBDRMP010000121.1, on the reverse strand, counting down.
AGGAGAAAGGCAAGCTCGTTGAGAGCGAGACCGGTGAAGCCGGCGAAATACCAGAGTACGAAGTCGCCGGCGACGACGAATCCGACAGCGAGGAAGACGAGTCCGGCGACGAGAGCGAACCCGAAATTGAAGAAGAATCAGACCGCGAATAATAATTTATCTTTTCTTCGTTCCTCCTACTTCGAGTAAATCCATCTCTACTTGTTCAGACAGGCACTTTTCATCAGGGAAATAATGGATTGACGAGCGCCGACGGCAATCATAAACTTGTAATTTTATCCGCCTGAGGCGGATTTACATATTTAAGGTTTTCCGGAGATACAGCCGTGGAAGAAGCTATAACAAAAGCCCAGGGGCTTATTGAGGCGATGGCGTACATCCGCAAGTTCCGGGGTAAAATTGTGGTGGTGAAATTAGGCGGAAGTGTGCTCGACGAAGAGTGCCTGCAGAGGAAACTGCTGACCGACGTGGCGTTTATGTCAACGGTCGGGATACGGACGATAATCGTTCACGGCGGGGGCAAGGCGATAACCCGCGCGATGAACGAGGCGGGCCTGCAGCCGGTGTGGGTGCAGGGCAGACGCTATACCGACGAACGGACGCTGCGAATCGTCGAGCATACGCTGGTTCACAACATAAACGAGCCGTTGTGCAAAATTCTGGGCGAGCTTGGCTGCCGGACGATGGCGCTGCATACCTTGAGCAGTTGCGTGCTGTTTGCCGAACAGTTGCGACTCGACGGCCCGGACGGGCGCAAAATCGATTTGGGGTTTGTCGGCAAGGTCAACGAGGTCAACGGTCAGTTGTTAAAGACCTTGTGTGCGGACGGCACCATACCGGTTATTGCGTCGGTCGCGATGGACCAGTTCGGCGGGACCCTAAACGTCAACGCCGATACCGCGGCGGGCAGGGTGGCAGCGGCTGTCGAGGCGGAAAAATTAGTGATGGTAAGCGATACGCACGGGATTCGCCGGGACATCAGCGACCCCAACAGTTGTATTTCGAGCTTGAACGAGCAGCAGATTAAGGAAATGATAGACGCGAAGATTATCACCGACGCGATGTTTCCGAAGGTCGAGGCGTGCCTGATAGCGCTGGAGAAGGGCGTGAAAAAGGCGCACATCATCGACGGGCAGATTGAACATTCGCTGCTATTGGAGATTTATACGGACAAGGGAGTTGGAACCGAGATTGTGAAGTAAGAATACAGAATAAAGAAAGCAGAAGACAGAACAAGAAGGACAGAAGATAAATTATGAATACGCAGGAAACGATAGGACTATACAGTAAATACGTAATCGCAAATTACAAACGGCTGCCTCGGGTTATTGTCAAAGGCGATGGTTGTTATCTTTACGACGCAGAGGGCAATAAAATTCTGGATATGTTCCCGGGCTGGGCGGTCAGCGGCATAGGCCATTGCCATCCGAAGGTGGTCGAGGCGATTCGCAAACAGGCAGGCGAGCTTCTGCATATCGACAACACGTTTTATTCGGAACAGCAGGGCGAATTAGCGAAACTTTTGAGCGAGCGCGGCTTCGGCGGGAAATGCTTTTTCTGCAACAGCGGCGCCGAGGCCAACGAGGGGGCGCTTAAGCTGGCGCGATTAGCGACAGCCGAGGGCAAGTACAAATTTATCACCGCAGAGGGCGGCTTCCACGGCCGGACGTTTGCGACGGTAACAGCGACGGCCCAGCCGAAATACCACGAGGGATTTCTGCCTTTGTTGCCGGGTTTTATATATGTGCCATTCAACGATATTAAGGCGTTTGAGTCGGTGTTTAGCGATGAGGTTGCGGCTGTTATGGTCGAGCCGATTCAGGGCGAGGGCGGCATTAACGTCGCGACGAAGGAATACCTCGAAACCATTCGCCGGCTGTGCGATGAGAATGGCGCGATGATGATACTCGATGAGGTGCAGACCGGTATGGGGCGGACGGGCAAGTGGTTCGCGTATCAGCATCACGATATCGAGCCGGATATTATGACTATGGCCAAGGCGCTCGGCGGGGGGGTGGCGATAGGCGCGATGATGGCAAAAGAGGAAGTGGCGGCGAAATTAGTACCGGGCAAACACGCATCGACTTTCGGCGGAAACTGCCTTGCCTGTGCGGCTGGCGTCGCGGTGGTCGAGGCAATCGAGGAAGACAAGCTGCTGGATAACGCGGTGCGAATGGGCGAATATGCAAAGCAAAAACTGATGCAGCTCAAACAGAAGCACCCGATAATCGATTCGGTTCGCGGGATTGGTCTTATGATTGGCGTGCAATTGACGGGACCGGGCAACGAGATTGTAGATAAATGCCTGGCAAAAGGCCTGCGAATAAACTGCACCAACAATACCGTGCTGCGATTTATGCCCGCGATGATTGTTACAAAAGAGCAATTAGACGAGGCGATAAATATTCTGGACAGCGTTATGGGCGAGATAGCTCGTCACGGCGAAGTGTAGCGGAGACGGAAATGAAACACTTTTTATGTATAAGCGATTGTTCGACGGAAGAGTTGAATGAGCTGCTTGATTTGAGCATTTCTCTGAAAAAACTCTACAAAAGCGGCGGGCGGGACGTGTGTTTGGGCGGCAAAGTGCTGGCGATGGTGTTTGAAAAACCCTCACTGCGGACGCGAATCAGCTTTCAGGTGGCAATGACCGACTTGGGCGGCTCCGCGATATTCATTCGCCCCGAAGACGTCGGCGGCATAGGCAAGCGCGAGCCGATTAAGGATATGGCGAGAGTGCTCAGCCGATATGTTGACGGCATTATGGCGCGGACGTTCGAGCACAATACCGTTGTCGAGCTGGCGAAATTCGCGACCGTTCCTGTGATAAACGCCCTTACCGATTGGTCGCATCCCTGCCAGGCGATGGCCGATGTTCTTACAATCAAGGAGCATCTCGGCCGATTGGAAGGCGTGAAAGTCGCATACATCGGCGACGGCAACAACGTTGCTCGCTCGCTTGCTTTTGCGGCGGCTAAACTCGGTATGAAAATAGTCATCGCCTCGCCTAAGGGCTACGAGCTTGACTGGGGCACAATCGAGAAGACAAACGGCATAAAAGCCGACAGCGTTTCAATTACCAACGACCCCGTCAAGGCGGTCGTCGGCGCGGACGTCGTTTATACCGACACCTGGGTCAGTATGGGCCAGGAAGAAGAAAAGCAAAAACGCATCAAGGTCTTCGAGGGCTTTCAGGTCAACGCGGAGATGCTCAAATCGGCGCCCGCAGGGGCAAAAATTATGCACTGTCTGCCCGCGTATCGCGGCTGCGAAATTACCGACGAGGTCGTCGAATCGCCGAACTCGATTATCTTTGACCAGTCCGAAAACCGCCTTCACTTCCAGCGGGCATTAGTAAAAAAACTGATGAGCTAAGATATTTAATCGCGGATTACGCGGATTACACAGAAAATAAAAATTAGATAAAGTATTTCGGGGCAAAACCATTATTTAGCTCCTAATATTATGATTGCGATACCCTGCAGCATCGGGGCATTACTTTGTTTCATTATTGCTATCAGTCTTGCAATTAACAGAAACTGGCTTTGGCTTGCATTCGAAGGGTTTGTTGCTTACTGCTTTTTATCAAGTGCTATTTATTATTGACGCAAATACTTCTCGCAGAGAGAAAGAAAACGCATAAACAGGAAACCTGATGACAAGAGCATGTTTGTTTAATTCTGGATTACACAGATTAAAGTTGAAAGAATTTTTAGTTAAGAAAGGTATTGAGTGGGGCTTCATATTCCAAATCAGCTTGTTCACAGTGGCTTGACAGGCGACATCATAGGGGCCGCGATGGAAGTGCACTCGTATCTCGGCCCCGGTTTTTTAGAGAGCGTGTATGAAGAATCGCTGGCTTGCGAGTTTGAGCTGCGCAAGATACGTTTTGAAAGACAAAAGACGTTCAGCGTCTTTTACAAAGGCAGGGCCGTCAAAACCTTTATTGCCGATTTTGTTGCGGATAATACTGTAATAGTAGAGATAAAAGCCATCAAAGAAATTGGCGAGATTGAAAAGCTTCAGGTTATCAATTACCTGAAGGCAAGCGGGTTAGAAGTGGGTTTGCTATTTAACTTTGGAGCAAAATCGCTGGATTACAAGAGGTTGATTGAAACAAATCAGTGTAATCCGCGTAATCCGCGATTATGAGAAAAATACTTGTAGCAAGCACTAATCCGGGGAAGCTGAGGGAGTTACGCGAAATGCTGGGAGGAGATATTGAATGGGTCGGTTTATCGGACTTTCCGAATATAGGCGAGATTGAGGAGGGTGGAGAAACCTTCGCAGAAAACGCACGCAAGAAAGCGCTCGGCTATGCAAAAGCGACGGGGCTTTGGACACTTGCTGATGATTCGGGATTGGTTGTCGATGCGCTGGGCGGTCGGCCAGGGGTGAAAAGTGCGCGTTTCGCAGGTTATTTACCACCAAGACACCCCCTGCCTACTGCTTGCAGGGGCAGGCAAGACACGAAGGAAAAGAGGATAAAAGTTGACATGCAAACCCCCGGTTTTAGCGAGCGACGAGCGACGAGCGACGAGCGACGAACTATCGACCGTGAGAATTTTGAAAAGGTTTTAAAGCTTTTGGAGGGCGTTCCAAAAGAAAAAAGAACGGCCCGGTTTGTGTGCTGTCTGTGTTTGGCAAGCCCGGAAAAGGTCCTGATTGAGACAGAGGGGAAATTGGAGGGGGTGATTATTGATGAGCCGATTGGCGAAAACGGCTTCGGCTACGACCCGATTTTCTGGGTTCCAAAGTTGAAAAAGACGGTCGCCCAGCTCGATTCCGAGCAAAAAAACGCTGTTTCCCATCGCGAAAACGCCATCCGGAAGCTAAAAACCCTCCTTTTTACCACTAAGACAAACCACAGATTACACAGATTTCACTGATTTTTCCTTTTAACTTTTTACTTTTCTTCGTATCTTGGCGCCTTTGTGGTAAAAAAGGCGTTTTTTTGCGCGTTTTTGTGCGCGGGCTTGAACAATAGTAAGATGTTTGGTATAATGATACTGTGCATGCCCTATATTGATTATTTTGGGTTTTTCAAGGAGATGTGCTGAAATGCAGATACCGTTACAAAACAGGGACATTGTCCCAATCGTAGTTGGAGGTTTGAATGGCTACTCCAGTTCTCATAGTTTACGCTACCTTTGATTTTCCGTCAATTCTTTCTTCTTCAGCCAACTCTTTCAGCTTCGCTTCAAGTATCCATAACTGCTGATAG
>JBDRMP010000120.1:0-25418 GCA_043811995.1 Planctomycetota bacterium | reverse complement strand
ACGACTGATTAAAACATTGAGACAGCGTTTACGACCTATGGGCTGCTTCTATGACGATTCAGCCATCGAAAGGGCTGTCTTTGGCCAATTCCTTCGCTGGCATAAAATTAAACTTACACATAATACTTGACGCTATCCGGGAGGAATGATGCCGTAATATCCGATGATATTGGCATTTTAATGGTGTTTTCAATACGCCCGACAGGATTCGAACCTGTGACCCCCGGTTTAGGAAACCGGTGCTCTATCCTTCTGAGCTACGGGCGCAAACTACCCTCGATTATAGGCAAACTGAACCTTTTTGAAAAACAAAAATCCGCGACTATGACTTACAGGAGTGATTCGGAAGCTGTATGGACAATAAAAAGAGAAAGCTGCTTTTTAAGCCGGTTTTTCCTTTGGACGCTCTCGTTTAATCTTTCGGTAGCCGCTAATAAATAATTGCGGTTGCCTCTTCTACCTTCCTTATGACTTCCGAGGCGTCATTGGGCTTGGATACGTAACCGTCAAAACCCTTTTGCATTAGGGCAATCGCCTCGCCGCTTGCCAGGTGGTTCGCAAGTGCGATTATCTTTATGGTCTGCAGCTCTTCGTCCCCGCGGATGTTCCGGCAGATTTCCTCGGCGTCTATCTCTTTGGCCAGCAGGTTCACAAGCAAAACGTGCGGGGCGAATTTTTGAATTACGGTGCCCGTCTCGAAGTTATTCCTGACCACCCTGACCTCATAATCGGACTTTGCTCTCAGGGTCTCCGCCAGTTCCGATGCCGAGTCGACGTTACTGTCAACTATCATAACCCGCATTTTGCCAACCGGCAGCGCCAGCGCCGGCATATTGTTGAGCTTCATAAAGCGAATCAATTCGTTGACGGGAATCCGGCGGTCCTTGCTGCCGGGTATCCGGTAACCCTTCAATTGGCCGCTGTCGAACCACTTCGAAACCGTTCGGGGCGCAACATTACAAATCTTGGCCACGTCGCCTGTCGTTAATACGTTTTTGCCTTTTGCCATTTTCGAATCCCTGCTTGGGAGCTAATTTGCATTTTCCGCTTAGTTTATCGACCTGAACACAGGCGCTGTTTAGAACAGCCGTCACAAGTTCAGGTCCTGTCCTTTATATCGTCTGTATCAATATTACTACGTCCTATAAGATAAAACGGTTTGCTGGTAATTGATTATTTGGCAGGGGGCGGATATAATCATCAATCATCAATTACTAACCATCAACAATGTGTAAGAGGTGTCGTATATGCGGATACACTTGTCTCGGCCGGACATCACTGAAGAGGAAGTTAAGGCCGTCACGGACGTGCTTCGTAGCCCCAATCTTTCGCTTGGGCCAAAACTGCCCCAGTTCGAGCAGGCCTTTGCGAACTACATTGGTGTCAGGCGGGCGGTTGCCGTAAATAGCGGAACAAGCGGTTTGTATTTGTGTTTGCTGGCGATGGATATAGGCAAAGGCGATGAGGTCATTACGACGCCGTTTACCTTCATTTCTACTTCAAACGTCGTATTGATGGTAGGCGCTAAACCCGTATTTGTTGATATTGACCCAGCGACACTGAATATAGATGCCTCAAAGGTCGAATCCAAAATCACCAAAAAGACCAAAGCGATTATTCCGGTAGAGGTTTTCGGCAGCCCTGCCGGCTTTGACAAAATCTGCCAAATCGCTGATAAGCACAAACTAATTGTCCTCGAGGACAGTTGTGAAGCCCTCGGTTCTGCGCTGAACGGCAAAAAGGCCGGCACATTCGGCAAAATGAGCACCTTCGCGTTTTATCCTAATAAACAAATCACAACCGGCGAAGGCGGGATGATTCTCACCGACGATGATGAGCTTTCTGATATGTTTTTCTCTTTGCTTAATCAGGGCTGGGGGGCAGGGGGGGGCTGGCTCAGCCACGAACGGCTGGGCTATAACTATCGACTGAGCGACATAAATTGCGCACTTGGCATCGTGCAGCTTTCGAGAATCGAGGAAATCAAGCGTAAACGTCAACAGGTCGCGGAATGGTATCAAGAGACCCTTGCCGGCGATGACAGGTTTATGGTCCCGAGCGAGCCGCCCGGCTGTGACATAAACTGGTTTGTCTTTGTCATTCGCCTCGCCGAACGCTTCACTCGTCAGAATCGAGAGAAAGTTTTGCAGACGATGCGTGATGCCGGAATCCATGTCAGTAACTATTTTACGCCTGTTCATTTACAGCCCTTTATGGTCGAACAATTTGGCTTCAAGCAGGGCGATTTCCCCGTAACCGAGGCGGTTGCCGACAGGACTATCGCTTTGCCTTTCTACAATAATCTAAGCAAAGACGAAGTTGGTATTGTTTGTGACGAGCTTCGTCGGGCAGTTGACCGGCTCTAAACAGTCTCATAATACCAGCCAGCGCCGAGTTTAACGCGTATTTGCCTTCCTTGATCCATTGCTCTGCGCTAATGCAATCCGCAGGATGGCCAAGTCCATTACTTCCGGTTCCCTGCCTGCCGGCAGGCAGGTGTTCTTGGAAATCTTGCCATTTTAAAAATCCTTTCAATAAAAAGTTATATTCCTTTTTCCCCGGTATCGTGTCCCCTGATGCCGTCCATAGGTCACTTGCCTTCCTCTTTGGTTTCTTTCTTGTCTTTGACGCACCTTACTGAATGTCCAGTATTCATGCCGCCGTTATCTCTGCCGACTTGCTGGTTTCCAAAGTGCATTGCGTAATACCATGCATTCCATTTGTCGTTCTTGCTTGCCGACCACCAGAATGTAATCGTGCCCATATGATTGAACGACGCATCCTCGTAGTATCGTGCACCACAGGGCTGTGCGGCAAAACCGTCAGAGGTCTTGAGCTTCGCGAATGCAGCACCCATACCTCCGCATGAGGCTATCAACGTCTGCCATTCATTATCTGTAGGAATATGCCAGCCCGATGGTGCAAGTCCTTGTGGATCGTTGACCGCATACCAGTTGTAGAGCTTGCCAAACTTTTCCCCATTCTTCGGGTCGTTGTTGTAGTAGCACCATGCGGGACTTTCACTTCGATAGGCAGCCAACCATTCCTCCGCAGTCTTGGCCTCGGGAATGGGTTTCCCGTTTCGAAATATGGATACTTGCAGGTTCGCTGCCATCCATTCTTGCGTACCAATGGTTACGGTCTGGAACTGCTTGGCGGTTTTTCTGGTGTCTCCGTCGTTCATTTTGCTTTCTTCGCTAATCGATGTGACAGCCGCTGGGCCCGATTGTGCTCCTTGAGAAACTATCGTAAGGGAGTCAAACATTGCCTTCGCATCCGACTCAACTTTGGCACTCCAAGAGGGACGCAGACCCAGTTGGAGCACAGTTATCACGCCGGGAGCCTCCGATGACCAGTGATTGAAATTGATGGACTTGGCACCATTAACCCTATCGAGATCCACCTTTACGACCTCACCACCGCTTATCTTGACGATCTCGCAGGTTCCTGCTTTTAGCTGGCCTTGGCGGCGAAACGCTTCCACACCGGCAGCCTCTCCGGCCCGCATCTTGTCGAGAAAATCCTTCTGCTCGGCAATCCGAACTGTCCACGCTGTAAACATTCCGGAGTTGTCAGGTAACAAGAAATACTCGAAGGCTTTCAAGGTCACTGGACCAGCATAGCTGGGCTTGATCAGTCCTTCGTACTCGCGCCGCGCATCCCGCAGATCGGCTGCGGAAAGAGGCGTCCAGGTTGCTGGCACGATGAACTGTAATGTTCCCACCGTGCGACTAACTCCAGCAGTTAGCGTGGATTGCCCGGATGCAGACAGCGAAGACAAGATATGGTCAAGCTCTCCCTTGTACTTATCGAAATTCGCCTTGTTATTGACGATCAAAGAAAACTCCAACAGTTTGCCTTGGGCAAGGACTTTGACGGTGCAACCTCTTCCGCCGTTGCTTCGCTCCACGTCTTCGCGAACTGCCGGCCACTTGTTTACCTTCTCTTCTACAAGGGTGTTCACCTTGGTCACGTCATAGGCTTTCATTGCATCCTCGTGAACCTTCTTACGTTCCGCCACCACGCTTTGCGCTGTGATGGACGGTTCTGGATCTGTCGAGGAAAAGAAGAATGCCACTTCCTCGTTTGGTGAGATATACATCTCCAAAACCCTGAGCGTTCGGTTGTACTTGCTGAGTTCGCTGGCCATTGAGGATTTCATACCGGCCACGACATCTCGCGGGAAACTTTTCCAGTCGGCGGGATACTCAAAGGACATCCCAGCAGTCTCGTATTTTGTGTATTTTTCAGCGGCCTTTGCTTGCTCCGATTTTTGCTGTGCATTTTCTCCTGTGGCTGTTTGCGAATTTGCATCATTGGCATCTTTGCCAAACAACCTTGTACCAAAAATGACCAATAGTACCAGACTGAGCACAATTAACTTTTTCATAAACACATCTCCTTTTTTAAATCGGGACTTCCCATATTAAACGCCTGGCTACACAACCAAGCCTTTCAATTCCACAATAATATCAAAATCTTCCTCGAATTGCCTTTTTTAGCGATTATTCGCCTAACTCCCTTAAAATCAACGACTTACCAGCCTTTTTACCTGTTTACAACGCCTCAATGTAACCTTACAATGCCACGATGTAAAAGCCGCAATGCCTCAATATAACCTTGTGAAAGCCCCGGGGTCACTTTTCGCCGTCGTTGTCAGGTCCGGCTCAAATGGGAAACCACTCAATTCGCTCACGCCCATCATTCTGCTCTCTAAATCGATTTGTAAAGGTTTAGCTATCATCGCAATTATAAATGCGCGACAGCAAAAAACGCGGCAGAAAAAATATTAAAATTCGATTAGTATCGCGAATAAATTCCTGTAAGTATTGATAACGGCAATGGTTATGATTGTATCGAAAAGTCGATTATATGTGTGTTTGGTAGTTTGGTTTTTATTAATTCCCCGGCCAGGTTGACCCATTTAACGCAGCCGTCCAAAATAACGCTGTCGCTGCTGGCTACTATTGCCTCGCTTTTGATTAGCCGGGCGTCGGGACTTATAACAAGCTCGATTTGCCAATTCCAGTTGTTCTTTTCAGCAACCTCACGAATAAGCGTCTTCAACCTGCCGCTGTTTGAAACGGGGCTGTCCAACAGCCACAGTATATGAGTTTCGCCGATTTGTTGTAGAAAATTACCGATAAGCTCGACCGCAGGTGTCGTCTCGGTTACTTTGCGGTACGTCCCGTGAATGCTCGCCAAATCCCTGCAGCAACCGTCGCGCCCGACGAAAATCATACCCCCGCTCATCGCCGCTTCAATGGTTATCAGGATATTATACCCGTCAATCGCAATCGCCTGGCCCGCGACGGCGCCAATGCGTAACTGCCGGCTTTTGCGGCTGGCTAACGGCTCATCCGAGCAGGAGCAACGCATAACCGCTAATCGCTGTCTTTCGGTAAGTGCAAACCGGTCGCCTACCAGCTTTAACGAGCTTTTTTCAGCGTAACCCTTCGTCAGCAAAAGCGAATAGTCGGCGACTGCTTGTCGCAGGACAGGGATTTTATCCGGTGCGAACAATTTTTCGTCCGAGGGATGCTGTCCTCTGTGTATCCGTTTATCAGGCATAACTGAGTCCTGTATTTGGTAACAGGATGTTATTGCTGCTTCGATTTTTCGGACGCTATTTGCCGGCCCAGCTTTTCAAGCTGCTCGGCATCTTCCTTACGGTTCCGACTGAGCATATATTCGACGCCTTCCTTCACCTGCCGTATTGCATCGTCATATTGCTGCTGCCGGGCAAGCGCCTCTGCAACCGACAAATGGTACAAAACCTCATTCGGGTCTTTTTTAACTGCCTCCTCGTAGCACCGCGTTGCTTCCTCCATATTCCCTATAGCCGTCTGGACCTTGCCGAGATACCAGAATATCTCTGCATGTTCTTCGTTGCCGACAAGCTCCTCACGCAATAATTCATCTGCATCGACTAAGTGCCCCGATGCTCTTTTGTCGTCGCCGAGCTCTTTCAAAATCACCCCGATATTGTAATGAAGAGACGCCGCAGTTACCCTGTTCACATTGGCGTCAGTTTGCGCCAGCACTGAATTAAGCGCCTCGACGGCCTCCGGGAATCGGCTGTGTTTGGCCAAAAGCTGACCCATTAAATAATATGCTTTGCCTGACCAGGCGGGACACGTCTGAATAGCCAGGCGATATTTGCTGACGGCTTTTTCCCATTTGCCGGCTGTATTCAGTTTTTCTGCCTGACCGATGTATTTTTCCGCCATCTCCACTGCCGCTGCACTGCGCACAACTGGCGCCAAAAAATTTTCGACCGGGGTATGGTCGTCGTCGAGAATAGTCAGGCCGGCCTTTTCCTCAATCGAAGCCAAATCATTATCGTCGAGAACCTCCAGCGTTATGCCCGCCAGATGTTCTTCGGCGTTGAGCTTGTCGAGATTCACCGGCTGTTTGCCCGCTATCACTACGAAGTTGGTCGGCAAATCGCTATGCATTGGTTTCTTTACCACGTAAACGTTCGTCTGATGGTGCCGATGAAGCTGCCTAAAAATTTCCCGCTGTCTGACATATCAATCAGGTTCACTATATACACGCCGTCCGCCGCCGTTATTGCGAAAATCTTCTCATTGAACTGACGCGTCGTTAACTGGAACGGTACTGCCATATCGCTGAACGCATCCATATAAACAAAGTCATACTGCGGTATCTGTTTGCCGCGACGCTTCTTTTCCAGCAGACCATCGACGTAATTGCGGCCGTCGAGGTTTATCGTGTGGATTGGCGTCTCCGCCGATAGGCCGAACGCACGAATCGCCGCCTCCGTTACCGCGGGGTCGATTTCAACCACGTCCACACGGCTGCCTGGCCATACGTCCTGTATGTATCGCGGAAAAACATATCCTCCTCCGCCTATCGATAACGTGGATATCTGCTCTTTATATCCCGCCAACCTGTGTGTCACCGCGCCATACACCTGTGAATAGAAAAGCCGAAGGTCACGTATCTTGCCCATTATCAATCTGCTGTGGTTCTTCAGATTGTCCTCTGTGAACTGCCTTTCGTCCGGTTGCTTTGTAACTTGTCGGACCGCTATATAGCAGTAGTGACTCTCCGTCTCATATAGTATATCCGGCGTCTGCTTTTGCCTTAAGCGCATAGCCGTGCCAAGCTGTTGTGCCCATCCCGCAGAGGTCGTCCCGACAAGTATAAGCAATGCAAGGGGAGTGGCGTATGCATACATAGCAGGCGATTTCGGCAAGGTTATAACTGCCCACACTAACATTACCGCTGCGACCAGCCATAGTGTGTTAATTGTCCCTAAAGCTGCGATTAGCCAGAAGCCCGCCAGAAATGTCCCCATTATGCTTCCCGCCGCGCCAAGCGCATACATCCGGCCTACGATGCGTCCCTTGTGATGGTCTGACTCCAAAGCTATCCTGATTGCAACGGGAATTACGGCCCCCATCAGCGTCGATGGAATGAAAAACACAATTGTTACCTGTGCAAGTACCCGTACCGCTATGCCCAGACGCCACAAAACAGTCCAGTCACCGATAAGATTGTTCAGGGCAATGGCGATAATACAAGCCGCCGAACAGGCCCCGAACAGCCGGCTGATGGTTTGTCGCGTGGCCGAAACGTCTGCGATGCGCCCCCCAAGATAGGCGCCGATTGTCAAACCCGCCAATGTTACCCCTATTACGGTTGTCCAGGTGTAAAGTGACGCCCCGAACTGCCTCGCGGCCAGGCGCCCGGCCACAAGTTCGAGCATCATAACACACACGCTCGAAACAAATACCGCTGCCCCTGTTACCAGGACCGGCGGTAACAAGCTATTTTTAGTTTTGCCTGTTCTACTGTTGACGTGCATCGTGGGGAGTATATGACAACCTTTTTACCGCTGCAAGACGTTTATCATCTGGCCGTTGTTGTGTAAAACAAATTGACACAGCCGCCGTCTGCTTCTACCATTTACCCGCGTTTCGGTTTTTTGTGCGGAAGGACCTGATGGCGAGTCATAAATTAGCATATATTAAAATAGATGAGCTGGAGATAATCGGTTATTCGGTGGCCGGCGAGGAAACCGTCGTCGCTATACCCCAGCTCGATGTCTGCTTCGATGTCGGCAAGGCCCCCGACCAAATCATACCAATAAACCATGTCCTGCTCACCCACGGCCATATGGACCATTCAGCAGGTTTCGCGTACTACCTGTCTCATCGTAATTTCTGCGGCATATCCCCCGGCACGATTTTAGCGCCGGCGAACCTCCTGCCCTCGATGAGGGATATTATCGATGGCTGGGCCCGCCTTGATGGTAACAAGCTGCCCGCAAATCTCGTCGGGGTCACACCAGGGGACGAATTCAAAATAAAGCCAAACCTTTTTGCAAGGGTATTCCCCACAAAGCACAGCAGGGGCTCGGTCGGCTATAGCGTTATCGAAAAACGCAAAAAACTAAAAGCCGAGTTCGCTAATCTCTCAGGGCCGCAGATTGTCGAGCTCAAGAAAAAGGGCGTTGAAATAGATGTGCCGCTTGAAATACCGATTGTTACTTATCTCGGCGATACACAATACGTCGATTTCTCGCAGCTAAACTATATCACAGAAAGCAAAATTCTCATCGCCGAGTGCACCTTTTATATCGACGAGCATGCCGACAGGGCACATGCCGGTCGGCATATGCACGTAGATGAGTTTGTGCAATTGATAACAAAACTTAACAATCAATATATCGTCGTTACTCACACCACGCTGCGGACGCCTATGAGCCAGATACGCAGAATACTAAAAGACCAGACACCGGATGACAAGTACGACAGGATTATCCTGCTGATGGATAAAAACCGAAATAAAAATGCCGTTTAGCGTTAAGCGTCAGCCCCTATTTTTGGATATACCGCTTGCCTGCCCGGTAAAGTTCCATCCGTTTTTCAATGTTTCCCGCAAGCTTGTTGTGACCGCCGGTTTTTGCGATATCGATGGCCTTCTCTGCTGTTTTTATCGCCTTCTCAAATCTGCCTGCCGCGGCGTAAGAAGCGGCCAGGGTATCCAGTAAATCGATATCATTATATCTTGTCATTTCGCACGCTCTCTCGGCAAATTCTATCACTTTATTGGCGTCTCCGGTAGATACATCTCTTGCAGTTACAAGTAACCACCCCGGATTCTTGAGGATGCCGGCGCCTTCGGGTTTTAACTCTTTCGCACGGTTCCAATTTTCTATCGCAAGGTCATAATTCCCTGATTTTATATATGCTATGCTGATGCTTACGTAAGTAACCGCCTCATCAGGGCTTGTTCGCAATGCCTCTTTGAGGTAATCGATTGCCTCGTTCATTCTGCCTGCCGCTAAAAGAGCCATCCCCATTCTCTTGTAGATGTCCGGAAATTTGGGGTCAAGCGCTATCGTCCTGCTAAAGCATTGTATCGCGTCGTCATTTTTCCCCTGCATTCCTAATGCCATACCCAGATTGTAATACGCCTCCGCGGAATCCGGCTGTAGCTCTATAAGCTCATTAAAACACTCGATGGCTTCATCGTATTTCCCCTGGTTTAGAAAAACCTTCCCCAGATAATTACTGGCCTCGGGATTCGTTGGGTCTTTACGGATAGCGCTTGTTAGATGCAGAACCGCCTCATCGAGTCGGCCTGCTGCGGCCAAAGCGATTCCATAGTTTGTTTCTGCTCTCGAATTGTCTTCGGTAACCTTCGTGGCGTATCCGAACAGCGTAATATTATTCTGCCAGTGCCCGACCTGAATCCGGGTTAGTGCTACCGCAGACAATAAAACAGCAGCTGCCGATACCGCAGCAACGATTCTATATCTGCGCCGATTGCCAATGAGGTCTTTTATACCCCACGCGGCGATTATAAAAAGCCCAATCATCGGAATATACATATACCGGTTGGCTATCCCTTGCGAGCCGACCTGGATTAGCCCAACCACCGGCACAAGGGTCCCTGCATACCATAGCCAGCCCACAGCCGCGTATTTTCTGCGCCGGCCGATGTCGATGCTCAGGATGGTTATAAGCACGAATAATATCACACATATTACCGCTGTGGCTTCTGAAGGATGTATGTGAGGGTGAGGGTATAGCACCGCCAGCCGGCTTGGCCATATCGTTTTACCTATATACCTTATATAAGAAACGAACATATTGGCAATCCGGTAATTTAGCGGTATTTTTTCCAGTGCGATGACCGCTCCGCCACTTTTTTGCGCGATAAAGGTTATCACGCTCGAAACTGCCGACAGCGCAAATAACGGCGTCTTCTCTAATATTAATCTTCCTATCGATGCTTTTTGAAACGCTTCTTCCGTCTTCTGTCTTCTGAACCGCTCAAGAGGCCAGTAGTCCAGCAAAAGCAGCACAAACGGCAGTGTTACTACCATCGGCTTGGACATAATCCCCATCACAAAAGCCAAAAGCACAAGCGCATACCTTTTTAAATTCGGCCGTTCGGTGTAATGCACGTATGCGAGCATAGTCAAAATCCAGAATAGACCGCTTAAAACGTCCTTGCGCTCGGCCGCCCACGCAACTGATTCCACGTGAACCGGATGCACCGCAAACATCGCCGCCACAAACGCGCTTGCCCACGTCGCCCTTGTCATTCTCGAAAGAACTCGGAATAGCAGCACGCTGCCGGCGATATGAATGAGCAAGCTGGTTATATGATGGCCCAGAGGATTAAGACCGTAGATTTCGCAGTCCAGCATATGACTCAGCCAGGTCAATGGATGCCAGTTTGCTGCGTATGTCTTCGTGAACGCCCCGATGACCGAATCGACGGTTATACCACTGTTTACGTTGGGATTGTCGGTTATGTAAGTGGGGTCGTCGAGGCCGATAAAAGAATTATTCCGTATCGGCTCATAAGCTGCAATCGTTATAGCGGCGATGCCGGCATATATAAGAATTCTTATACGCTTTTGGCGGTGTTCCAAAGTCACAATAACGCTGTCCAGGTTATTTTTATCAACGACCCGATTTGCGAACTTGGTCTTTGATTCGCTGGATGTGGCCCCTGCCCAATCCCTTTACCTCACAGCCAAGCTCAAAGTAACGCCGAATCCGGTCGTCGTCTAATATGCCGAAACAGTCGATTACCGCTATCGGCCCGCCTGCCCACTCTACTATTTTTTGCGGGTCAATGTCCAGGTACTGCTTGTGAGGCACCGCCAATATCACTGCCGCAACGCCTTTCAACGCCGCTGACAATTCGTGCTGAACGCGTATATTTACCAGCCCGTCCTGGTTGCGGAAAAATCGCGCCCACGAATGTCCAGGCGCAGAATATGTATCCTGGCTCTCCAGCTCATACCAGTGTTCCACATACGGGTCATGCACCTGCATCTCCGCCCCCATCTCCGTCAGCTTCCGCACGACTATCTCCGAGCCGCTGTATCGAGTGTCGCCCACGTCCTGCCGGTAGCTCGCCCCGCACAACAGCACCTTTGCCCCAGCTACCATTTTGCCCATGTTCCGCAGTGCGTCGCGGGTCAGTTCCGCGACGTGAAGCCCCCGTGTATCATTGACGTCAATCGCCGTCGTCGTCATCTTGAATATATCGTCCTCGAACCCGAGGATGTGCTTATATGCCCAGTATCCTAATCCGCCGTCTTTAGGCAAACAGTATCCGCCTATGCCCGGCCCGGGGAATATCATATTGTTGTGCGTAGGCCTCATCTTTATGGCATTGACGACCTTAATCAGGTCAACTCCATTTCGCTCCGCGAACAAGCTCCACTCATCCAGAAACGCAAGAATACTTGCCCTGAACGAATTCTCGACGATTTTTGTCGTCTCCGATTCGATAGGTCTGTCCATAACCGTCAGCGGAAAATCCTTGGTGTTCAGAACATCGTGCAGGAATTTTTCTACCCGTTTTTTGGCCTCCTCATTGCACCCCGAACATACCCGCCAGAAATCCCGAATCGATGAAACGTAGTGCCTGCCGGGCATAACCCGCTCAAAGCTGTGCGCCAAAAGGGGTTCGGTCTTTATCCCTCGCTCGGCAAATGCCTTCTTCATAATCGGCCAGGCAATATGCTCGGTCGTCCCAGGCGCAACCGTCGTTTCTATCAGCGTCAGGCACTCCGCGGGCACCTTATCAGCGATTGTTTTCATCGTTGCCTCAAGCGCCGCCATCTCCACCTTGCCCGTCCGCATATTGCCGAGGTCCTGCTTTGAATAGTCGCACTGCACGTCCACCACCACGCAGTCCGCCAGCTTCAGGCAGTCGCTGTTATAAGTCGCGATGAGCGTCTTTTTTTCGAGCACGCATCGTTTTATCATCGGGTCAACTTCGGGGTCCTCGGCCTTTACAGGTGACCTGCCTGCGTTCAAAAGCGGTATCTTCCAGTAGCTCCTAACGCTCGGCCTTTGACAGCCGATGACGAACTTGCCGGGCTTGCCTGTCTTCTTGTCGGTCGTGTCGGCTATTATCGCCGCCATCACCGCCCCGACAAAACCCACGCCCATCACTACTACGATTTCTTTGCCTTCCTTACGCGCCGCCGAAGCCAGGGACTCGACATGCTGAAACTCCGCCGCGTAATCCTCTTTCTTTGGCAGTGGGAATTTTTCGCCTTCCGGACTCGCCGAATAATCAGCCATTCGTAATTCCTTTCCTAATACCACGTTGCCGATTAGTTACAGAGTGTGCCGTGCACACCAAATTCATCTGAGATTTTACAGAAAAATCCCTATAAGGCAAGGGTTTTTCCGTCTTATCATTCGACGGGTTTTCCTTCGACTACGCTCCATTTGACAAATTCATCGTAAGCGGAGTAGGCCCTTTTGCGGCTGAAAAAATTTCGAAAACCTCTTAAATATACTTTGTATATTAACGGCTTTGTGATATAATACTTATCTATTGAGCATATTCCCCCGTCTCTCAGGAGTATCCGCTTAACAAAAACAATGTGAGGGACATAGTACGTTTGTGGCCTGTTCGGGCCAAAGGAGCACAAGTGAGTACAGGCAAAGTAAAGTGGTTTAACAGCAAAAAGGGTTTCGGATTTATCATTCCCGATGATGGCGGCGAGGACCTCTTCGTCCATCATTCCGAGATTAAATCCGGCGGCTACGCGGACCTTCAGGAAGGTCAGGCGGTCGAGTTCCAGGTCGGCCAGGGCAAGAAAGGCCCCTGCGCGGTAAGCGTTACGCCGAAATAACACATCCTTGAATAAGCCACGACAAAGGGCTTCGCGGAATCGCGAGGCCCTTTTCTTTTTTCTTTAGAATCCTTATGAATAAGCCAAAATATATTTTATCTTTCAGGCGGTGTGGTCAAGTTTGTCGCCGCCTGGATTCCTGATGACACTTCCGGAATGATACCAAGCTTGACGTAAACCGGGCGAATCATTTTTTTCATATCTGGTAGTTTGACTGCGAATATCACGGCTCCAAGCACACATAAGACGCCGCCTGCCATCAGCGTATTCGCAGCGCCTATGACAGTTGCCAGGGTGCCGGCCAGTAAGCTGCCGAACGGGGCCGTGCCTATAAAAGCCATCACATATAAGCTCATAACCCGGCCTCGCTTGTCGTCGTCAACAACGGTTTGTATGACCGTGTTGCAGGCGGCCATCTGCGTCATTATTCCGAGACCCGCTACGAAAATCAGCGGCAGTGAAAGCCACAACGACTGCGATAGCGAAAATCCGATTAGCCCGATTCCAAAGGTTGCGGTGGATAAAGGAATGATTTTCACGAGCCCGCGTATGCTTTTTCTGGATGCCAGATGAATCGCGCCCGCCAGGGCGCCTGTTCCTGCGGCGGCCATAAGAAAACCTAATGTGTGCGGCCCGCCGTGAAGTATCTTCTTCGCGAAAACGGGCATAAGAACTACATAAGGCATTGCAACCAAACTGACCAGTGCCAGCAGCAGCATGATGTATTTTATAGGCGTGAAGCTGTGGACGTAGGAAAGTCCTTCCTTCAGCTCGTGAAAAACGTGCGTGGTTTTTGGCTTTGTTTCTCTCGGCTTCATTTTCATTATCAGCAGTGACGCGATTACGAACAAAAAGCTTATCCCGTTAATGATAAAACAAACCCCCTCATTGGTGGCGGCAATCAATATGCCTGCTATCGTGGGGCCGACCAGCCGGGCGCTGTTGAACATCAGGGAGTTTAATGCAATTGCGTTGCCGAGGTCTTCTTTGTTTTCAACCATCTCGACCACAAACGCCTGGCGAGTCGGCATATCGAACGCGTTGATAAGGCCGAGAAATACGGCCAAAGGTATAATTTGCCACACGCTTATTTCTACGGTGAAAAAAAGCAAACCCAGGACAAGCGCCTGTATCATCGCTAATGTCTGGGTCGCTATCAGAATGCGGTGGCGGTTCCACCGGTCGCTCAATACGCCCGCGAGAGGCGACATCAGAAAAGCCGGTATCTGGCTGGAAAAACCAACCGCGCCCAGTAGAAAAGCCGAATCTGTAAGACGATAAACTAACCACAGCAGGGCGGTTTGTTGTATCCAGGTCCCGACAAGCGATAAGATTTGACCGCTGAAAAAAAACCGGTAATTCCGGTATCGCAGTGAACGAAAAATTGTTCTATGTCTTTTTAGTAAATCCACTTTATGCTTGCCGGCTTTGATAATGTTTATGCTGCCTGTTCGTGTTTACTATCATCGATTATCAATCATCTACTATCAATTTTCAATCTTTCCCTTCGGTCCGTTTCGTTTATAATAACCGTCATTATGAAAGTCCTTATTTATGGTGGCGGTTCCGTCGGCCTGGGCCTTGCGAGTTGTCTTTTGAAGTCGCAGGCCGAGGTATGTATTATCGCAAGGGCCGATACAGTGACTGCCCTGCGAAAGTCGGGCCTTGTCAGGACCGGCATCTTTGGTCGATTCCACGCCGGGCCGGAGGTGTTTTCTGCATACGAATCGCTGAACGAGTTTGTGTGCAGCAGCTTCGATTTTATCCTCGTCTGCACCAAGTCCTTCGATTCCGCTGCGGCCGTTGACGACATTTCTCAGCATTCCCGGCTTTTGGCGGCCCAGACAAAAATAATCCTTTGCCAGAACGGCTGGGGCAACGCTGAGAAGTTCGTCTTTCTTTTCCCCAAAGAACGCATTTACAGCGCTCGCGTGATTACGGGATTCACCCGCCGTAAGCCCAATGAGGTTTCGATAACCGTCCACGCCGACGCGGTTCATATCGGTTCGCTGTTCGGCTGCAACCTTGCACCCGTGCAGCCGCTGGCCAACGCTATTGCCGCTGGAGGTATCCCTGCCGTAACTGTTCCCGATATAGAAAAAGACATCTGGGCCAAAATGCTTTACAACTGCGCTCTTAATCCGCTCGGCGCAATCCTCGACGTCCCCTATGGCGATTTGGCCCAAAATCCCTTCACTAAGGATTTGATGAACCATATCGTCGAAGAGGTCTTTGCCGTTATGAAGGCAGCCGGCTTTCACACCCACTGGCATTCAGCCGACGGCTTTCTGAAGGTCTTCTACGACAAGCTCGTTCCCGCTACCGCGGGCCACAAATCCTCGACGCTCCAGGATATCGCCGCCGGCAAAAAGACCGAAATCGACGCCCTGACCGGCGCAGTATTGGCACTGGCAGATAAATTCAATATCGACGTCCCTTATAACCGTGCTGTTTACTCGCTTGTTAAATTTAGCTCCCGCTAAAAATATCGCCTGAAGGTATTGACAGCGTATCTTCTTCTCTGTATTATGACTTCACAGTAGTTTGGAAAAAAAACTACTGGCGATGCCAAACAATAAAATCATAGTTGTTATTCCTGCTCGTTACAGCTCAACAAGGTTCCCCGCTAAGGTTCTCGCCAAAGATACCGGCAAATTCCTCATCCAGCACGTTTACGAACAGGCCCGCCTTGCCAAACTCCCCGACAAGGTCATTATTGCCGCCGACGACAAACGAATCGTCGATGCCGCAAAATTCTTCGCTGCCGAATGTATTATGACTTCGCCCGATTGCCCATCCGGCACCGATAGAATAGCAGAAGCTATCCACGAACTATCCGCTATCCGCTATCCGCTATCCGCTGACGACGTAGTCGTCAACCTGCAGGCCGACGAACCCGAAATTGACCCCGCCAATATCGACGCCGTCGCCAAGCTTTTATTGGACAATCCCGATTACCCAATGGCAACCTTAGCCGCCGAATTTGAAAATGAGTCTCAAATCGCCGACCCGAACATCGTAAAAGTTGTTGTTACGCAATACGCACGACGCAATACGCACGACACGGGTCTCAGAGCGATTTACTTCTCAAGAAGCCCTATTCCTTACGACAGGGAAAATGCCGGCATCGGCCCCATGAAAAACTACCTCTGCCATCTCGGCATATACGCTTATCGCAAGGATTTTTTGTTGAAAATCACAAAGCTGCCTCAGACGCCCCTCGAAAAAATCGAAAAATTGGAACAATTGCGTGCCATTGAAAATGGTTTCGATATACTCGTCGCGAAGGTCAAACACACCTGCGCCGGCATCGACACCCCCGAACAATACGCGGAATTCGTAAAACGTTATGAAAATAGCTTCAGAGGTCGGAGGGGTGATGAATAACGAGATATCACCGGAAAATTCAAAAATCGTTATCTACACCACCGAAGATGGGCAGGCGAAACTTCAGGTAAAAATAGAAGATGAAACGGTATGGCTTACGCAGGACCAAATGGCGGACCTGTTCGATAAAGCCCGGACCACGGTTACAGAGCATATCCAGAATGCCTTTAAAGAGGGCGAACTGGATGAAAAGGCAGTATGTCGGGAATTCCGACGAACTGGTTCGGACGGAAAAGATTACAGCGTAAAATATTACAATCTTGATGTCATTATATCCGTCGGCTATCGTGTTAAGTCCTTGCGAGGAACACAGTTCCGTATCTGGGCGACACAACGGCTCAAGGAATATATCGTTAAGGGCTTTACCCTCGATGATGAGAGATTTAAGCAAACAGGCGGCAGGTCAAGATACTTTGAAGAGCTGCTACAGCGAATCCGCGATATCCGCAGCAGCGAACGAAACTTCTATCAGAAAGTGACGGATATTTACGCCACCAGCATTGACTACAGAAAAGATTACGAGCTTACGAAAGAATTTTTTGCCACCGTGCAGAACAAGATGCATTACGCCGTTCACGGCCACACGGCGGCGGAGATTATCGCCAAGCGTGCCGACAGTAAAAAACCGCTGATGGGGCTTACCAGTTTTAAAGGTAATTACATCACATCGCGGGATATAACCATTGCCAAAAACTATCTTGCCGAAAATGAGCTTAAACAGCTTAACCTGATTGTCTCGATGTATCTGGACTTTGCCGAACTTCAGGCAGATACCGGCCGGCTGATGAAAATGGCCGACTGGATTGCCAAGCTCGATGAATTCCTGGAAATCAGCGAACGGGAACTTCTCAAAGACGCAGGGAAAGTAAGTGCAGAACAGGCCGCTGTCAAAGCGGGAAAAGAGTTTGATAAATACAGAAAAGAGCAGGACAAAAAATACGTCTCCGATTTTGACATCGTGCTGGAAAAAACAAGGAAGCTCGAACACAGGATTTCGCCCAAAAAGAAAACAAGAAGGAAAAAGAAAAGCTAAGCCACGGAGAATAAAAATGTTTTAGCCACAGAGAACACAGAGGTCACAGAGATTTTTGACAAAATAAAAAATAAGTGGAAGTCATATAAACGCAAGTTCAGAAGGGAAAAAAGATGGGGCTATTTAATTACCTGATGCATCGAAGTTTCCGAAAGGAAGCAAAACGAATAGCTAAACAGGTAGCAAAGCTCTATTTGGAAAGCAAAAGCCGATTGCCAGACGCACCAGAACCTGAAGTGATTCTGGGAATGGCATTTGATAAAGAACGTTTAACTTGTATTCCACAGGAATCTAGAAAAAGAATAATGGCGTGTTGCAATTCTATAAATGGGTTTTGTTATATAATGACACTAGACCTTGGCAAGTTCAAGAAATCGATGAATTTCCGGTCGCTCCAGTTTACATCGTACATGGATAAAGAACTAGAAGCAGCGGGCTTTCCAGATCAATCAGTCGAACAAAAAAGAGAGATTCTCGATGCAATGGGCCTTGCAATTGATGGGTGGGAGCAGTGGGCCGGGAACTAAAATGACAGGAAAAAGTGTGTGATAGGATATATGAACGGGCGGTTTTGCTTCGCGATGTTTTTTGGGCGTGCATGGCTACATTACCAGCTTACATTGCTGAGTTGCAGGTTTTGATTATTGCGGTGTAACATTGCAGAGTGATATTAACATTTTGAACACGACAGTTATAAGCTGCAATTATTATATTTCTCTGTGTGCTCTGTGTCCTCTGTGGCTAAAATAAAAAGTTGTTTTTTGTCTGCCTGCCCTGCGTAGCCCGCAGGGCGAAGCGGGGTGGCTAAAAATAAAAGAAACCTCTATGGCAAAGAATGAAATTGAAAACGTAACTTAATGGACAATACACGAAACTCAAAACAGTATGATTTGGAACCGCGAACATTCGAATTCGCAAAAAATGTCAGAATCTTTGTGGGGAAACTGGATAAAAACGTGGCTAATCTTGAAGATGGAAAACAGCTTATAAGGTCTTCCGGCTCTATTGGCGCAAATTATATAGAAGCAAATGAATCACTCGGCAAAAAGGATTTTGCCATGAGGATTAAGATATGCCGCAAAGAGGCCAAAGAGAGTCGGTTCTGGCTGAAACTTTTAGATACACAACAAAATTCGGAACTCAAAAAGGAACAAGGAAAGCTGGAAAAAGAAGCCGACGAACTCTTGAAAATCTTCTCAGCTATTTTACTAAAGACCCAATGAAGGTTTGAACATTGAGTATTGTTATTTGGAATTTGCTTGTGATTTGGTTTTTGGAACTTGGAATTTGTTTGTGATTTGATATTTGGGATTTGTTATTTGTTTGTTATTTGGTGCTTGTTATTTTCTTTAGGTGGTAATTTATGGCTAAGGACAGCGAATTATTGACGTCCGTAAGTAAGACATCAACCGACAGCGAATTTTTCTCGCCCGTTCCGCCCGGCTATAAACCCGGCAAAACGAAGTATCTCTTCGTGATGGGTACCGTGATGAGCGGCTTAGGCAAAGGTATCTTCTCATCCTGCCTTGCCAAGCTGATGCAGGATAAGGGCCTCAAAATCGCCCCTATCAAGCTCGAAGGTTATCTTAATATCGATTCCGGCACGCTCAACCCCTTCCGACACGGTGAGGTCTTCGTCCTCGACGACGGTATGGAATGTGATATGGACCTTGGCACCTACGAACGAATGTTGGACCAGGATTTATCAGGGGCAAACTTCTGCACATCAGGCCAGATTTTCAGCGACGTCCTCAACAAGGAACGCCACGGCGATTACCTCGGCAGGGACGTTCAGATGATTCCCCACGTTACAGGCGAGGTCAAATTGCGTCTTCGCCGGCTCGCTATGCAATCGAATGCAGATGTCGTCTTCGTCGAAATAGGCGGCACTGTCGGCGACCTCGAAAACGCTTACTTCATTGAGGCGATGCGCGAGCTTGCCTACGAAGAAGGCCCAACCAGCTCCTGCTTTGTAGCGCTCACCTATATCCTTGAACCGCAGATATTAGGAGAACAGAAATCAAAGGCCGCTCAATTAGGCATCAAGCAGCTTATGCAGTTTGGTGTCCAGCCCGACATCATCGCCTGCCGGGCTGCCCGTCCCGTAACCGACACCGTCCGCCAGAAAATCAGCGTCTATAGCAATGTTCCATTCGAGCGTGTAATCTCGCTTCCCGATTCCGCCAGCATTTATACAATCCCCGCGATGTTGCGCGACAGGGGGCTCGATTTCGAGGTCGCCCGCCTTTTGAAAATCGAGGACCGTCTCAATCTCCGCCACGAGCGAAAGGCCTGGGCTAAGTGGTGCGACTTCACCGATAAAATCGAAGCAGCCACAAAACCTGTCAACATCGCCATAACCGGAAAATACACCTCCGTCCGTGACAGCTACGCCTCTATAATCAATGCCCTCGAACATTCCGGCATCGCCCTCGGCGCAAAAATTAATATAAAATGGATTGACACCTCGAACCTCACCGACGCCAACATTTCTGAGCACCTTGCCGATGTTGATGGCATCATCGTTCCCGGCGGCTTCGGCACACGCGGCACCGAAGGCAAAATCGCCTGCATAAAAGACGCACGCGAAAATCACTTGCCCTATCTCGGATTATGCTTCGGCTTCCAGATGGCCGTCGTCGAATTCGCACGCAATGTTTGCGGATTAAAAACTGCCAACAGCACCGAAATAGAATCCGATTGCAAAGAAGCTGTCATCGATTATCTACCCGAACAATTGAAAATAGAAGGTCTCGGCGGCAATATGCGACTCGGCGGACACGATATCGAGCTAAAACCCGATACCCTCGCCTGGCAGCTTTTTGCAAAAGCCCGAACCGTCAGAATGCGATTCCGACACCGCTACG
This sequence comes from Planctomycetota bacterium, assembly GCA_043811995.1. Lineage (GTDB taxonomy): Bacteria > Planctomycetota > Phycisphaerae > Sedimentisphaerales > Anaerobacaceae > Fen-1362. The sequence goes on along the minus strand of JBDRMP010000120.1, from coordinate 4,981 downwards.
AAGTCGCCCCGCGATATATAGACACGCTCGAAAAGACGGGTCTTGTCTTTTCCGGCAAGGCCCCGAACCAGCCAATTATGCAGATTCTTGAATTGCCCTCACATCCGTACTTCATCGGCACTCAGGCCCATCCCTGCCTTACCTCTCGCCCTTTGCGCCCCCAGCCGCTCTTCGTCGGCCTCGTCGCCGCTGCTTTGAAAAAACGATACCTGCAAAACGATTTTCCCGACCCCGTCACCGCTGTCCAAAACCTCTGCTCGTCGTAGCGAAGCGAAGATCCTCGGATGTCGCTTCCTTGTTATTCTGCCGGGGATCCAGGTATTGTAGACCGCGGTAAATCCCGCCCTCGAAAGTCGTTGTCGGGGACCACGCCAATACGCTTGACTCCTGACGCCCTTTGCCGGACAATGCTTAAATAGTCGTTAGGTCTGTTACGGATGCGCGAGGAAAGATATGGCTAAACACACTGAAAAACCGGCCGGTCCGCAGGATGCCTTCCGGCAGATGGACGGTAAATCGCTCAGTCCTCAAAAGGGACTGGCAGAACTTCTCAGAAGGCAATTTCCACAAATATTCACCGAAAGTAACGAACCCTTCATTTATCCCGACCGCTTCAAAGAGGAAAAAGACGATTACGAACTCCGCTGGCGTCAGCCATCCCATAGCGGAGCAGGGATAAAAGACGCCAAAGGCCTTTTGACAAAAGACCGTGTTTGGGGGAGAATGAGCGGACAGATTTCTAAAAACATAAAAATATATGCGTTTCATGAGAGGTAGTGTGAGCGAAAACATAGCTAAAACAATTCAGATATTTTTACCTGATGGGAACCCTCGTAGCATAAAAATTGCTGAAATTACAAGTCGAACCGTTAAGACTATGCTTATTCCTCGTTCGAGACTATATTTTGCTGCAGGGCGAGATGAACTAAACAATGTCGGGATATATTTTTTGATAGGCAAGGAAACTGAGGGTGTTAAGCCTTTAGTTTATATTGGTGAAGCTGAAAATTGTCTTATTCGCTTGAATGAGCACAATAGAAATAAGGATTTTTGGAATACGGCAATTGCTGTAATTTCCATTAAGAAAGACTTTACCAAGAGTCATATCAAATATTTAGAATGGTTTTGCTACCAGCAAGCAGAAAAAGCAGGCCGCTATCAGATTAATAATCCAAATATTCCAACCAAGTCACACATTACTGAATCTATGGAAGCAGATTTGCTTGATCATTTTGAGACGATAAAAGTTTTGATTTCTACTTTGGGCTATCCAGTATTCGATGAGATCCAAAAGCCCATCAAGAAGGATATTTTAATCTGCAAAGGCAAAGATGCATATGCAGAGGGCGAATACACAGAGGACGGATTAATTGTTTTTGCAGGTTCAAAATGCAATTTATTAGAAGTCAAATCCTTAAAAGCTGGCATTGTTAGTTTAAGAAAAAGACTAATGGAAGAAGGCATTCTTAAGCAAGATGGTAATGTATTAGTATTTAAACAGGATTATATTTTTGAGTCCCCAAGCGGTGCATCTGATGTAATTTTGGCAAATAGCAGTAATGGATGGAAAGCATGGAAATATAAAAACGGCAAAACGCTAGATGAGGTAAAAAGACAAGGATAATAAAATATTATTGATTGTTATTTTAAAACACGAGTGAGATGCGGATATTTATGAATACATTTATTGCCTCGGATATGAAAGTGTTGGAGTTAGCTAGTACTAAAATTGATACTTTGATAAATGCTCGTAAATCGCATGTCAAAAAGTTTTTCATCAATTCTCTCAGGGATGGACATACTAATGACTCGATTGGCTATCTATTTGAAAAAACTCTGGAGAAATTTGATAGAAAGGATATGGGGCAGTATTATACTCCGAAGCAAATTGTTGAGTATATGATCTCTCAGTTAGAAATAAATAAGGATTCCAAGATATTAGATCCATCTTGTGGATGCGGCTCATTTTTGTTGAATGTATTTGATGTGTGCAAGGAAAAATATGGCGTTAATTTTATAAGGAATATCTTCGGTGTAGATATAAATAATGATGCGGCAGATATGGCTCGTCTTTGCTTGTATAAGCAGACAGAATTTAGTGACGATTGTCTTTCTTCGATAAAAAATAATATTAAAACAGGTAACAGCCTTTCATCAAATAAAATTCTTTTTAGGAGCGCCTTTGATTGGGATACTGAATTTTCTAAAGTAATGTCACAAGGTGGTTTTGATTTCATTATAGGCAATCCCCCTTATGTTACGGTGCGTAACGAAACAGATTATGATGCATCCGAATCAGTTTATTCACTTATTACAGATGGGCGTGTAAATGCTGCAACTTTAATGATTGGGCGTTCCATTGGATTGCTGAGAAACGGTGGTATTCTTGCTTTTTTACTTCCTAAGTCTATTCTTTTTGTTGATTCTTATGCAAAACTAAGAAATTATCTTGCGCATAACACCGAAATCGTACAAATTTATGATTTGGGTTCTAAATTCAAGGATGTTCGAGGAGAACAATTCATTCTTTTTATTCGAAAGGTTCTTCCTAATAAGGAAAGCAAAACAAAGATTTGTACCTTTAAAGATAGAGCAAAATCATTAACAGAACAACCTTTTGTTGTAATCAATCAAAGCAAGCTTATGCAAATGGATAAATATTTAACTTTTGATGATCCGGCTTATTATGAGCTTGTGGACAAACTATCAAATATTGGAATAAAATTAAATGAGGCAGTTGAGGGCAAGATATTTCGTGGAATACCAATTGGGGGCAATCATGTCAAAGAGAAAGATGTATTGATAAATGGAGAAAAGGTTGTCAGGGGTAAAGACATTTCAAAATTTAAATTGAAGGATTTGCGATATCTCAATGTAAAACATTATAAAAAATTCTGCGGGTCAAAGATCGACATATTGAGGCATAGTAAGATTGTATTGCAAAACATATTTTCTTCTGAATCAGGGATTATAGCTTCTTATGATGCTTATAAATTATTAAGTCTCGATACCGTTACAAACATATTAGTTAAAGACGAGACACAGGGGAAATATCTTCTCGCATTGTTGAGTTCAAAGTTAATCAATTTTTACGTTATGTATGCTATTTTCAATAGATCAAGACTTACCATGCATCTTGATAAATCATATATCGGATTAATTCCTTTTATGATACCTCCAAAAGATACTCTAAATAAATTGATCAAGCTAATTGATGTTATTGGCATACATAGTGATTCAGACTTAAAAAAAACACAATGTAGAGCCATCGATAAAATTATATACAATTTGTATTCTCTGAAGAAAGAAGAAATAGAGCTAATTGAAAAAGCAACCAATAATATGCTTTCAAAAAGGAGCATATGGTAATCAAGGATTCAAAGAGATATAATGAACTATCTGGAAAAGAGTGGCTTCAGTATTCTTTTAGCATTTGGAGAGATATTAAAAAAACAAATGGCGAGAGAATATTGGCACACCCCGCAATGTTTCCTATTCAACTTGTTTCAAGGATTATAGATATATTTACAAAAACCAGCGATGTAGTTCTTGATCCATTTATGGGAATAGGAAGTACCATTATCGCAGCATATTTAAATAAACGACAGGGAATAGGTTTTGAATTATCAAAAGATTATTCAAAGGTTGTTTATAGACGGATACATGAAGCAAAAGAAGAACTATGCAAAAATAAGGAATTAATTGAGCCTGAGATATATAATCAAGATTCTCGCCTCTTGTTAGATTATGTCAAACCTAATAGCGTGGATCTATGTGTAACATCGCCGCCTTACTGGGATATTTTAAACATGCGGAGGACCGCTGATGGAAAAAAGGTAAGGAAGTATAGCGACTCTAAAATTGACCTGGGCAATGTTGAGAATTATAGCGAATTTTTGGAAGCATTAAAGAACATATTTACAAAAGTATATGTCACATTAAAGCCAAACGGATATTGCGTAGTAATTCTTATGGATATAAGAAAGAAAGACAAGTTCTATCCGTTTCATTCTGACTTTGCCAATAGAATGCAGGATGTTGGATTTGAGTATGAAGATATAATAATATGGGACAGACAACATGAATACAATAACATGAAGCCGCTAGGTTACCCTTATGTTTTCAGAGTGAACAAGGTACATGAATATGTTTTGGTCTTTAGAAAAAGGCGACCAAAAAATGGATGATCACGATTTTTTTATTGTTTTGGGTTACTTAGCCAAACCAATCAGGCAATGCAAATTAGATGCAGAAATGCCTACAAAGGAGCAAAGTAAATTTACATCTCGTTATATGAGGTTAACGGGAATTACTCCCCAACCGGATAATCGTAATTATTATATTTTGCATGAAGGAGCAGATAAATGGGGTCTCGAGCTGAGATTATATTTTATTGCCGAAAATAGTAGTGTCCCCCCAATATTGCGCAGTATGGTTGTTACTCCAAGACCAGCAACAATTTATAATAAAAGAATTAATGATAATAACCTTATTTGGCATCTTATCGAGTATGGATTATTGCTGGGCGACACTCAAGATGAAAGCAGAATAAGAGGAAGAGTGCCAAGCGAATATATAGATGATTTTAATATAGGTTACCAGATAATTTAAATAAATTATGGAAAACGCAGAATTAGCATATTTGTTAGGAATGATCACTGGAAAAGGCACGATAATCCGGGACAATAACCAGACAGAAGTTATTATTGAAATACCACATAAAAACTTAATAAGCGAGGGCATGGATGCGAAGCTTTCAGTAAAAGCGAGTCTCGATGATATAAGAAACATACTTGAACCATTAATAGGGGCAAGAATTATATCGTCACAAATAGCTAACTATACCCCTACCCATTGTCAAGACAGAAAACAGGCGTATTTAAGATGGATTCACCGCCGTTTGTTAAAGCAGTTGGGACGAAGGGAGCCCGAAGGGCGACCGGAGTACCAACTGCTACGCCGTATACCTCGGCTGGGGTGC
>JBDRMP010000119.1:0-27515 GCA_043811995.1 Planctomycetota bacterium | reverse complement strand
GCTCGATTTTTTCCCATAACTCGTCTGAAATTCTGTATCGGTTTTTTGTTTTTCGTTTCTTCACCCCTGAACCCTTTCAAAGGCATCATTGCCTCTTAATATATCGGCCATTCAGGAGTTATTCGGATAGGCTCTTAATATAGAATTCAGTGTAAGTCCCGTGTAAATCGGTATCTATAAAACTTACGGTTAGACGACGTGGACTTTTCGGCCGGCGAACTGGACCTTTCCTTCGCCGGTTGCGAAAAGCGTGAAATCTCTGCCCATTTGGACGTTCTTGCCGGGAAAGAATTTGGTCCCGCACTGCCGAATGATGATACTGCCGGCCTTGGCCACTTCTCCGGCATACAGCTTAACGCTCCTGTATTTGGGGTTACTGTCTCTGCCGTTTCTTGTTGACCCTTGTCCCTTTTTATGTGCCATAGGTAATTACCTCATTTTTCCAATTTTCGCATAACTATTATAAACCACCAATAATACGATACTTATTAATGATTGTCCAGAGTATTTTTGAGGTTTTTTAACGTTCGGCTTCGATAATCGCCTTTGTGTCCGAAAGCGGAATCAGTCCCTCGGTTGCAATCTTAATTTTGCCTTCGGGGTCGATAAAGAAACTGCTGGGTATGCTGTTTACGAGGTTGTAGGGCCTGGGCATAACATCAATGTCGGTAGCAGTTACCGTGTAGTTGATAATGGGCTTTGCAGCGACGAATTTTTTAACGGTTTCTGGTTTGTTCCTAAAGTCAATATACGATATGGCCAGCATTGCCAGCTTGTCTTCGCCGATTGTATTCCTTAATTCAACCAGATGCGGGATTTCCATAATGCACGGCGGGCACCAGGTCGCCCAGAAGATAAGCATTACGTTTTTGCCCCTGTATTCGCTGAGTGTATGCTTTTTGCCGGTAATGTCTGTTACCGTAAAATCAGGCGCCTGTTTTCCGTACCAGTTGGTGAGGGTTGGGCCCCAGCCCCTCGCGCGGGCGATTATGTCGCGCAAGGCGGGTCTGGAGTCGTCTGCCGCCGGTGTAGTTTGTTGCTGCGCCGTCTCACTTGGATTATTGGGTTCCGCCGGGTTTGATTTCGGCTCTTTTTTGCAGCCGATTATCGCAACCAGTGCGACCAGACAAAACCAGCTTATAGGTTTTACTCTTTTTATAGCCATTCGAATCATCCTTTTGCCTTGAATGTAATTATATACGAACCATTGGCCGGATAGGAAGCAAAAATTTGGCTGTCGGCAGCCGTTTTATGCCCTCGAATGGTTTTTGACCCCGCTGAATTCGTTTGCTATAATCTCATTTGTTGTCCAAATGCCACACCTGTTTAACGGCAACCGCAATTTAAGGAGTATAGAGATATATCGTATGAGTAAAGGGCGGACAATCATTTTATTGGCTATGGTAATGGTCCTTTCGAGTGTTTTGTCGGCTGATGTGCGCCTGCCTTCGGTGATAAGCGATAATATGGTCCTGCAGCAGGGGATGGAAGTGCCGATTTGGGGCTGGGCAGACCCGTGCGAGCATATTGTCATAAAATTTGGCATCAGCAGCGTTGCCTGGGGCGGCACGGCAGATGCTAATGGCAATTGGATGGTGAAGATGGAGCCGGGCCGGCCGGGCGGACCTTATAATATGACCATTGAAGGCAAAAATACGATAACGCTTAAGAATATCCTCGTCGGCGAGGTATGGGTCTGTTCGGGACAATCGAATATGGAATTTCCTCTGAACCGGGCGGTCAATGGCAAGCAGGAAATAGCTGAGGCAAACTTCCCGCAGATTCGGCTGTTTACCGTTGGTAAAAAAGTGTCATATACTCCGATGGCCAATTGTAAAGGGCAATGGAAGGTATGCGACCCAAGAGCAGCGGGGGGCTTCTCAGCGGTCGGTTATTTCTTCGGAAGAGAGCTTTACAAACAGCTCGACGTGCCGATTGGTCTAATTCATACGTCGTGGGGGGGGACTCCGGCTGAATCGTGGATGAGCAGAGAATATCTTGAGAACGATAACAACTTCAAGCCGATTCTCCGGCGTTATGAGGAGACATCTGCCAATTATCCCGAATTATACAAAAAGTATCTGGAGTCAAGGGACCGATACAGAAGATTAGCGGCAAAATTAAGAGCCGAGGGCAAGCCGGTGCCGCCAGAACCCCAGGCGCCGGTAGGCCCCAATCATCCGTATTCGCCGACCGGTCTTTTCAACGGTATGATTCTTCCAATCGTTCCTTACGGTATCCGCGGGGCGATATGGTATCAGGGCGAGTCGAACGCCTGGCGGGCGTATCAGTATCGAACGCTGTTCCCGGCGATGATTAAAAACTGGCGTGAAGTGTGGGACGAGGGTGTTTTTCCGTTTTTGTATGTCCAGCTGGCGAATTGGAAGGCGGTTAGAGCAGAGCCGACCCAAAGTGACTGGGCCGAACTGCGAGAGGCGCAATTGATGACGCTTTCGGCGCCAAATACGGGGATGGCGGTTACTATTGATATCGGCGACGCGAACAATATTCACCCCAAAAACAAGCAGGACGTCGGCAAACGTCTGGCACTGTGGGCACTGACAAAGACCTACGGTAAAGATATCGAATATAGCGGGCCGCTATACTTGCTTATGGCGGTGCAGGGAAATGAGGCAATTCTGCACTTTGATCATGTGGGTGGTGGGCTTGTCGCCAAAGGCGGTGAACCACTGAAAGGGTTTGCGATAGCTGGCCCGGATAAAAAATTCGTCTGGGCTGATGCAAAAATCGAGGGCGACACGGTAGTAGTAATCTCCGACAAGGTGATCGAGCCGGTCGCGGTGCGTTATGGCTGGGCGGATAATCCCGTCTGCAATTTGTACAATAAGGCAGGACTGCCCGCATCGTCGTTCAGGACAGATGACTGGCCGGGCATTACGGACACTCGTAAATGAGCAAGAGTTGATTCTATTCGCCTTTGAATCTGCAGGTTGTATAATATTCCATCTGATTAGTCGGCCGCTGTGCTCATAGGACTATTGCAGTATAAAGCCGGCTATCTTACCATTATGAGCTTTGGCCGGATTTACTGAAACCGGCCGACCCAATGTCCCGCACGCAAAGGCGGGCGAAGGTTATTACTGCGTTCATGTCTGCCTTATGATAGTGGCCTTGGGATTTCCCTTTTTGTAGGGATTTATTATGGAATGGCTGAAACTTATTTATGTGCAGAAGGAAAACTTTAATTTCCTTCTGCTGATTGGAGTGGCCATATTCACCGGGACAATCGCTGCGAAGATTTTCCAGCGACTCCGTATTCCGCAGGTGGTCGGCTACGTGGCTATAGGGCTGGTCCTTGGCCCGGTGCTGAAAATTATTCCGGTTGGGGCGGTTGAGGCGCTTGAGCCGTTCAATGTCCTTGCGTTGGGTATAATCGGGTTTCTTGTCGGCGGCGAGCTTAAGCGTGAGATATTCGTCAAGTTTGGCAGGCAAGTCCCGATAGTCCTGCTGTTTGAGGGCGTAACCGCATTTCTTCTGGTCGGTCTTTTAAGTTTTTTAGCGATGTGGTATTTCACGAACTGGGAAACCGCCTTGGCCGTCGGCGTGGTTTTCGGTGCCATTTGTTCTGCAACCGACCCCGCTTCGACTATAGCCGTTTTATGGGAATATAAGGCCAGAGGGCCACTGACCTCGATGCTTACGGCGATTGTTACGCTGGATGACGCCTTGGCCCTGTTGCTTTACGCTGTAAGCGTCAGTATCGCAGGTGTTGTAACAGGACATGAAAACGTAGGGCTGATGTTTTCGCTTGGTGTGGCGCTATACGAGGTTTTCGGGGCCGTTATAGTGGGTGTGGTTGCCGGCATCGGGCTGGGGTGGCTTGTCAGGCGCGTGGAGAACACCGAGAAGATGCTGCACCTCACGGTGGGCAGCGTATTGCTGGTGATAGGGACTGCCGTAGGGCTTAAAGTGGACGTGATATTGGCTTGCATGGTTTTTGGGGTAGTGCTGGTAAATATAAAATCGAAGAAAGTCGGTATGAGTTTCGATGTGATGCATCGGTTCTTTACGCCGATGTATGTGTTGTTTTTCGTATTGGTCGGCGCTCGGCTGAATGTTTCCTATATGAATGCGGAAATCGCCTGGCTTGTGGCCGCTTATGTGTTAGGCAGCATTATCGGCAAGACCTCCGGAGCATATCTGGGTGGGCGTGTTTCCCACGCCGTTAAAGGAATAAGGAGATATCTCGGTTTTTGTCTTTATCCCCAGGGTGGCATTGCAGTCGGGTTATTGATTATGGCCAGCACCCGGTTTGGAAGTGATATAAGCTCAGTGATGCTGCTGGTGGTAATTATCGGGGCTTTCATACTCCAGATAATAGGGCCTATAGGCGTGAAATTCGGTGCAGGCAAGGCGGGCGAGCTGGGCCTTAACGTTACCGAAGAAGACCTTATCAAAACCTGCAAGGTTCGTGATGTTATGGATATGAAGGCGCCTGCTATACCAGCCGGTATGTCGTTGGTCGATGTAATTAAGGTATTCAGCAGCACGAATAATACACATTATTCCGTTTTGGATTCCGACAAGAAACTTCTGGGCCTCATTACTCTGGCTGGAATAAGAAATACTTTTGCCACACAGGAGCTTAATAGCTGGCTTGTTGCGCTCGACCTGGTCGAACCGATTTTAGTAAAAGTTACGCCTGAAGCGAAGTTATCGCAGGCCCTCGACGAAATGGTTCGGCACGGCGTTGAGTGCATTCCGGTAATCGCTTCGCCGGATAACGATGAATATCTGGGAATGCTCGAGGCCGGAACAGTTCATCGACAGCTTATCGCTCAGGTGCTCGATAAGCAGCATGAGGCCGACAGCAAGTTTGCACTGCAGGCAATCTGACATGAGTTTAGGGGACATTGATTGATGATGCTTTCTGCCATAGAAATATTCTCTTTTGGACAACTGGGGGTGCTGTTTGCAATGGGCGTGGCGGTTGTGGGCGGGACCGTCGGGGGGCGTCTGTTTCGGTGGTTGCGCATTCCTCAGGTCATCGGATACATTGTCATCGGTTTGCTCATCGGAGAAAGTGGTTTACGTTTCCTTCCCTCTTCGACGGTAAATACGCTCGAACCGCTGAACTATTTCGCCCTTGGCATCATTGGCTTTATGATAGGCGGCGAGCTGAAGGCCGAAACCTTCCGAAAATACGGAAGGCAATTTATTACAATAATGCTGGCCGAAGGTATCGGGGCCTTTCTGCTGGTAGGCGCATCGGTTTTTGCACTTTCGCTCGTTTTTACCAATGATATCAAGCTGTCGGCCGCTCTGGCCGTAGTGCTCGGGGCAATATCTTCGGCCACGGATCCGGCCTCTACAGTCCAGGTTTTGTGGGAGTATAAGACGCGGGGGGTGCTTACGACCGCCACTATTGCTATCGTGGCCCTCGATGATGCCCTTGCCCTGACGTTATATGCCATAGGCACGTCGCTGGCCGGCGTTTTGACCGGACACGGTGAGCTGGGGATAGCTAAAGCCATAGGGCTTGCCGGTTATGAGCTGATGCTTGCCCTAATTGTCGGTTTCGCCGCGGGCGTTGCGCTTAGGTGGGTGCTGATAAGGATGCGGGAGCGCGACAACGAGCTGACGTTTGCGGTGGGAATGGTGCTGCTGGTAATTGGGGCGTCGCTGCTGTTGAATCTCGACGTGATTTTGTCCTCTATGATGCTGGGGCTGACGCTGGTCAATATCGCCCCGAGGCGAAGCCGGGAAACGTTCGATTTGGTGAAGAGATTTTCGCCCCCGATTTACGTTTTGTTTTTTGTGCTGGCAGGCGCACGATTGAAGCTGGCCGATATGTCTTTCTGGGCGTGGTCCCTCGTTGCCGCGTACGTGCTTGGCAGGACGGCCGGCAAAATCAGCGGCGTATATCTCGGCGCTATATGGTCAAAGGCCGCTATTTCTGTAAAACGTTACCTTGGTATGTGTCTGTTTGCCCAGGGAGGTGTAGCAATCGGTCTGAGTATTGTCGCCAGCCATAGATTCGATAAGGATATAAGCTCGATGGTTATGCTCGTGGTTGCCGCCACGACCTTCATCGTTCAGATTCTTGGTCCGTTGTTTATCAAAACGGGTGTGAAGAAGGCCGGCGAAATCGGAATGAACGTTACCGAGGAAGACCTGCTTGGTATATACAATGTCAAAGACGTGATGAATGTAAAGCCGATGTCGCTCTATGAAGGAACGTCTCTTAGAGAGATTGTAAGAATTATAGGTAATACAAAAAGCTATTATTATCCAGTGATTGATAATGACGGCAATCTGACCAGCTGCGTTACTTTTGACGGACTGAGAAACGCATTTGCGACACAGGAGATTAATGACTGGCTTGTTGCCCTTGATATCGCAGAACCGGTAATAGCGAAAATTACGCCTGAAAAGCCCTTGTCCGAGGCCGTCGAACTGGCCAGGCGCATGTACGTGGATTATTTGCCTGTAGTATCCTCGCCGGAGGACCTGCATCTTGCCGGGATTCTTGAGATACGTTCTGTCCAGCGGCAGCTCAGTGCCGAAGTGCTTGCACGTCAGCAAAAGGCGGACAGCGATCATGTTCCTCAACAATCCTGATATCGGTTCTGTGGTCAAAAATTCGATGTCGGAAGTTCGGTTTTGTCAGGTGGCAAAAAAATGCCGGAACGATTTACTTTTTCCAAATCCAGTCGGCTTCTCGCCAACAGGCAGTTCAGAGCTGTTATGGCTAGGCGGTTGTCTGCCCGTGACGGGTTGCTTGTGTTGCACGCCTGCGAAAACAATTGCGGTTACCCCCGCCTTGGTGTGTCCATCAGCAAATCCTGTGGAAACGCGGTCGTCCGCAATCGCCTGAAGCGGCTGGTAAGGGAGGCATTCAGGCAGAACAAGCATCTTATCCCGCCAGGTTTTGACTATGTGGTCTCGATGTCCTATAAGTCGTATGGACAAACCTCGGACAAAGCGATACAAGAAGCGAAAAAATTGACGTTTAAGCAGATAAGCGATTCGTTTATTATGCTGGCGGTAAAGCTTGCAGGCCAAAGGGCTTAATTTATAATCTTATGACCCATCGGTGCCGATAATATGGATAGAGGGCAACCAGTGGAGCGTAAAAGAGGTTTAATACCGATAGGTGCGGCGGCAAAAAGTGCTGGCGTAACAAGGCAGTCCCTGCAATACTACCTTATGGTAGGATTGCTCGAGCCGGCCGACGTCACAAAGACGGGCAGACGGCTGTTCGACCAAAAGAGCATTGAGCGGATTAAACTTGTAAAAAAGCTCAACGATAACGGCTATCCGCTGCGTGCTATAAGAGAGATTTTTCTTGAGGGCAGAACCGATTTGAAAGGAAGCAGGCGGTGAGTGATTACGAAACAATGCAGAGAAGACGCAGCATGGTTGTCGGGGGCTTTATCGTCATTGCGGTCATTGCGTTCTTCTGGATGATATTCAAGTTCGGCGACCTTCCGATTCTTGTCAGTGAGATAAAATCATACGAGATTAAAATCCAGTTTCCAAGTGCGCCGGGCGTTCAGAAAGATACCCCAGTGCGCTTCTGCGGCTATCAGATAGGCAGGGTCATCGCGGTCAATCCACCGGAACTTAGAAAGGACCTTAATACCCAACAGTACTATCATCAAACACTCGTTCTTGCCAATATCGATAACCAGTTCAAGGATATCCCGGCCGGCGTGGAAGTCAAGCTGATGACGCGAGGTCTGGGCTCAAGCTATATCGAGATGAAAGTGCCGGCGCAGGATATTCGAAAAGGTAAAGTCCTTAGCGAAGGCAGCTTGCTTCAGGGTTCCACCGGCGTGACCAGCGAGTTCTTTCCGGAAGAAAGCCAGAAAAAGCTGGACGAGCTTATTACAGGGGTCGGCAGCTTCGTCGATAATGCCAACTCTATCATAGGCGACACTGAAAACAAGGCCAACCTCAAAGCGGCGATGGCCAATATTGCCGAGGCCTCAAAGCAGGCGACCGCGGTTCTGCAGCAGCTTCAGGAAACGGCTGCCGTGGGTAAAACGACACTGCAAAACGCCGACGTTCGGATGGAACGGCTTACGAATTCGCTTGTCGGCACCAGTGACAAGTTAAGCGAGGTGATGACTCATCTGGGAAGTATCCTCGATAAGATAAACAACGGCGAAGGCACGGCGGGGCGGCTGGTCAATGATGGCCGTCTGTATGAGCAACTGCTTGAAGACAGCCGGCAGCTTGAACTGGTTCTTAAAGACCTGAAATCCTTTGTGGCCGAATCAAAGGAAAAAGGCGTGCCGATTAAGCTGAAATAGGGTTGATATACTCCCAGTTTTATCCTGGGGAATTATCCCACTACAATCTTGACCCTGCCTGTTCTTTTCGAGTAAATTAGCCCCTGTCTAATCAGCCACAATAAGGGAAAATCGTCACGGAGATTTGTTGAATGAAACAGACATCACAGGACAAAGAGGCGATTAAGAAACTGCGGGCAATTGCCAGGCAGCAGCAAATTGACGTAAAAGCAGGCAAAGTCAGAAGGACGTCGTCTCGGTTTTGCCTCGGTGTCGAGCACGGTGATTACAACGGCACGGAACTTTTCGGCGTAGGAACCGACAGGTTTATCTGGATGGCATATAAACCCGCAAAAACGTCTCGGATGCGGCTTTACAGCGGTAATTTCCCCGGCGATGGCGTTATTGAATTTGAGCTGGGCAGTATTCCTGAGCCGAAATCCCCGCAAGCGGCCGATACATGGGGACGTTTCGCTTACGGCGTCGATTTTGTGCTTCGCCGGGCCGGATATAAAATTAAACGCGGCATCAACGCTTGTGTATATGGCAACATCCCCGGCGGCGGGATGAGCCGCTCGGCATCATTAACTCTGAACCTGATACTATCAATCCTCGATGCAAACGGCATAGAAGAACCGGATAAACTCAAAATTGTTGATTTGGCGCAGCAGGTCGAAAATGATTACATCGGCTCACCCTGCGGCAAACTGGACCAGATTATGATACTGTTTGCCCGCGAGGGCTTCGGCACATATTACAATCCCAAAGACCGCAAGGTCGAGTACGTCGAGCTTGGTAAAAAGGCCTCCGATTTTGCCATTGTCGTTATGGATACCGGCACGGTCAGGCCTGGTCTTGAGAAATCCACCTATAAAATAAGAAGGGCACAATGCGAACAGCTTGTTTCGATACTTCAAAAGTCGGGCTGCAAAATCTCCTGCCTCGCGGATATTAAAACCGAGGGCGTTTACGAAAATATTATGGCCCAGTTTGCGGGCCGATATCCCGAGCTTTGCGACCGGTTCAAATATATCTTTGCCGCACAGAAACGGTTCTATGTGATGCTGGACGCCTGGAAACGGGGTGATATCGAAACGGTCGGAGAGATTTTCCGCGCAGATGGCATTGGTCTGCGCGATGACTACGAAATCTCCGGCTTCGAGCTTGAAACAATGTGCGATATCGCAAGGACCATCCCCGGCTGTCTTGGCGAGAGAATGTTAGGAGGCGGCGATAAAGGCGCTGCAGGCGCCTTAGTCAAGGCGGCGAGCGTCAACGCCCTCAAAAAGGCGGTTGATGTTACATATCCTCGCAGCAGGCCCGATTTTGCGGACAAGTATGTCGTTCACGTCTGCAAGGTCGTCGATGGCGTGAGAGTGTACGAAAACCTCCTTTGATAGGAAAAAGGTGTCAGGAACCTTTTTTCGCCAATGTTCCCTACTATCTTTAAACGGTTGCTGTCCCTATTATTCAATGCTACAGATACTTTAATAATTAATAATAATTTAAATAGTTCAATAGCCGAATTGAGGGTACAACATAAAGTTGGTGCTTCTGAAGGATATGTTGGAGGATCAGAAGATGTTCTTTATATAACTCCTCAATTAGGAGCTTCAGGCATATATTCTGATATTATAACAAATAAATTAGCTAGAGATGCTAGACCTATTGATAGTAATACTCCTTTTGATATAAAATTAGTTTATAATGGTGTTTTAAGTAGTTCTCAACAAAATAATCTTAGCTTTGCATTTGGAAGTGAATCTTTCGGCACAAAACCAATCTTATTTCAATCAGACAGATTGCCTTATGGGCCTGTTGTTGATGTAAGAAGGGCAATTGCTCAAAATTCTGGAAATGTCCCTCTTATTGATTTGGAAGCTGGAACTTATTCTCCAAGTACTCCTTATAACACTACTGATTCAAATGGTTTAACAATAGGAACGCGTCTTTTAGCAGACTTAGACGATGATGGGAAAGTTGATTTCAAGGATTATTCGCTTTTAGCTCAAGATTGGCAAAAACCACAAGGCCAATATATCGGAGATATATCTGGGGAATTTGGAATCCCAGACGGCTATGTAGATGGTTACGATTTATCCGCTTTCTGTTCAAACTGGCTGGAATAATTAAGGCCACCTCGAAAAACTACATTGGCAAGGCAAACGAGCCTTGTTTTTGGCTTAAAAATAAGATTTTCCTTCATGAAATTATAGTTTTTAGAGGTGCCCTTAATTATAAGCGTCAGGATGTCGCAATTGGCGTGAAGGAACTAACTTCCGGCCGCGGAGTGGACGTGGTTGTTGATACAGTCGGGATGGCGACCTGGCCGATTGACTTGGCCTGTGTGCGACGAGGCGGCAAAATTGTTATCTGCGGAGTAACGTCCGGGACGAAAGCGGAAACAAATTTGCAGGCGTTATATTGGAATCAATTGATAATTATGGGTTCGACGATGGGTTCGGATAGTGATTTTCGCGAGATGTTGTCGGCTGTTACTGCGGCGAAGCTGAAGCCGGTTGTGGACTCGGTTTTCCCGCTTGTCGAGGTCAGCAACGCGATGTCGAAAATGGAAGCAGGGGCGCAGTTTGGAAAGATTGTATTGAAAATTGCAGAGTGAGATTTTGAAAGGGGGTACATTATGGCCGCAACGGAATCGACAATGCTTGCGCTGGGGACAAAGGCGCCGGATTTTGAGATGTCTGATACCGAAGGCAAAATCGTATCGCTGAAGGATTTTGCGGACAAAAAGGCGCTTTTGGTTGTGTTTATGTGCAATCACTGTCCCTTTGTCAAGCATATCATCGATAAGCTGGTGGCGATTGTTCGGGAATATCAAACTAAGGGCGTCGCAGTTGTCGGGATAAACTCAAATGACGTCGAGAATTATCCGGAGGACAGCCCCTCTGCTATGGCGCTTGTGGCGAAGGAAAAGGGTTTTACGTTTCCGTATCTTTACGATGAAAGTCAGAACGTGGCCAAGGCGTATAAGGCGGCATGCACGCCGGATTTCTTTTTGTTTGACGGCCAGCGCAAGCTGGTCTATAGGGGGCAAATGGACGACAGCCGGCCCGGCAACGGAAAACCGGTTACGGGAGCGGATTTGAAGGCGGCAATGGATGCGGTCTTGGCGGGTAAAGAGGTATTGAGCATTCAAAAGCCGAGTATGGGCTGCAATATTAAGTGGAAGTCCGGCAATTAGCCGGAGTATGTACGGTTATAAGAAAGGAGCAGATAAATGAAGTTGAAGGGCACACAGACGGAGAAGAATCTTCTGGCCGCGTTTGCAGGTGAATCGCAGGCGAGGAACCGCTATACGTATTTCGCCAGCAAGGCGAAAAAAGAGGGTTACGAACAGATAGCGGCCATATTTGAGGAGACGGCCAACCAGGAAAAAGAGCACGCCAAAAGGGAATTTAAGTTTCTTGAGGGCGGAGAAGTTGAGATAACGGCGGCGTTCCCTGCCGGCGTGATAGGTAATACCCTTGAGAACCTCAAAGCCGCGGCGGCGGGAGAGCATTATGAGAACACGATAATGTATCCGGAATTTGCCGAGGTCGCCGAAAAGAAAGGGTTTCCCGTGATAGCGCAGGTCTTCAGAGACATCGCGGTTGCGGAGACCAGGCACGAGCAGCGGTATCTTGCGCTGGCCAAGAACATTACCGACGGTGTTGTTTTCAAGAGGCCGAAAACGACAAGATGGGTGTGCCGAAATTGCGGGTATGTTCACGAAGGGACGGAACCGCCCGATTCCTGCCCCGCCTGTGCTCATCCAAAGAAACATTTTGAGCTTGAGGCGGTGAATTACTGAGAACAGATAAGCAAGTCCCCATCGAAGAATAAGCATTTTACTTATTGTGAACGTTTCCCTGTTGCTGTATACATAGCGACGGAGGCCCTTAGAGGGGTATAAGAAGCGCAGCCGGATTTTGCCCGTATACTGGGCAAGCCAGCTGTTATCCCGGCAGTTGTATGTTGGAAGCGAGCAGTGATGGCTAAAAATTACATTGCTATGTCGGTTTTGGGGCTGGCAGCATCGATGGTGGTTCTGTTTATCGGTTGTAAGGAGAGCATTATGAAAGAGCAAGCAAGCATACTAACAATGAAAGGCAACCCGGTTACGCTGGCGGGCAGGGTGGTTAAGGTCGGGCAAAAGGCGCCGGATTTCGAGGTCGTTGCGAACGATATGTCGGTGGTCAAGTTCTCGTCTTTCGCGGGCAAGACCTGTATAATCGCCTCGGTGCCGTCGCTTGATACGTCCGTATGCGATATGGAGACCCGCAGGTTCAACGAAGAAGCGGGCAAGCTCGGCGACGACGTTGTTGTGCTGACCATCAGTATGGACCTGCCGTTTGCGCAGAAACGATGGTGCGGTGCTGCAGGCGTAAAAAACGTTCAAACGTTGTCGGATTATCGGTATGCATCGTTTGGAAATGCGTATGGGGTTCTTATAAAGGATTTGCGGCTTCTGGCAAGGACGCTATTCGTCGTGGACAAAACGGGCGTCGTGCGATATGTTCAGATAGTGCCTGAGATTGGAACTGAGCCAAATTATGACGCCGTGCTCAAGGCCGTAAAAGAATTGTAAAAAAATCGGCGGGACAAGCCCCGCTCTTCATTAAATAAAGGGGTTTTGAGTTATGGTAAACGAGATTAAACCGAATGTTTATTCAGTGGGGGCGGTTGACTGGGACAGGCGGCTGTTCGATGAATTAATTCCGCTGCCTGACGGTACCAGTTACAACGCGTACCTGATAAAAGGCAGCGACAAAACCGTTCTGCTTGATACCGTTGACCCGAAAAAGACCGGTGTGCTGTTGGACAATCTCGTCAGGGCTGGGACCGAACGGATTGACTATATAGTTGCTCATCACGCTGAGCAGGACCATTCCGGCTCGATACCGGATGTCCTGCTGCTGTATCCCGATGCCAGGGTCGTCACCAATGCCAAGTGCAAAGGAATGCTGATGGACCTTTTGCATCTCGACGAAGACAAATTCATTACGATAGAAGACGGGCAGACGCTTTCCCTCGGCGACAAGACGCTAAAATTTGTTTTCATACCCTGGGTGCATTGGCCTGAGACAATGGGAACTTATCTGGCGGAAGACAAGATTTTCTTCCCTTGCGATTTTTTTGGGTCTCATCTGGCGACGAGCGGCTCGTTTGTTGAAGATGAGCCAATGGTCTATGAATGTGCAAAGCGGTATTACGCAGAAATTATGATGCCCTTCAGGACGTCGATAAAGAACAACCTGAAGAAGATGGAGTCCCTTGCGATAGAAATGATAGCCCCCAGTCACGGCCCCGTCTATCAAAGGCCGCAGTTTATCATCGATGCATACAAGGACTGGGTCAGCGACGACGTGAAAAACGAAGTGATTGTGGCGTATGTCTCGATGCACGACAGCACGCGGAGAATGGTGGAGCATTTTGTTGACTCGCTGGCCGAATGGGGTATAAAGGTAAGACAGTTTGACTTGGTAGGGGTCGATATCGGGGAATTAGCGATATCGCTCGTGGATGCGGCTACTGTGGTTATCGGTTCGCCGACGTTTCTTGTCGGGCCTCATCCGGCGGCGGCGTATGCGGCAATGCTGACAAATACACTCAGGCCCAAGACGAGGTTTGTTTCGATTATCGGCTCTTACGGCTGGGCCGGCAAAATGGTTGAGCAGCTTACCGGTCTATTGGGCAATCTGAAAGTTGAAGTCATAGAGCCGGTTGTCGCAAAAGGTCTGCCTAAAGACGAGGATTTCGATGCGCTGGATAAGCTGGCGGAAAAAATTGCGGAAAAGCACCGAGAAATCGGGATACTGAAATGAACAGGATTAAATTTTAAAACTTTTGGAGAGCGAATAAATATGATAAGCAAAAAAATGCAGGACGAGTTAAATGCCCAGATTAATGCTGAGATTTATTCGGCGTATTTGTATCTGGCGATGGATGCGTATTTTCAGTCGGAAAACCTGGGAGGTTTTGGAAACTGGATGACCGTGCAGGCACAGGAAGAAATGGCCCACGCGATGAAAATCTACGGTTTCGTGAACGAATGCGGCGGACGAGTGACACTGGATGCGATAGATAAACCCACCGGCACATGGAAATCACCGCTTGCGGTCTTCGAGAACGTTTATAAACACGAGCAGAAGGTGACGGGCCTGATAAACGGCCTCGTCGAGCTGGCCGCCAGGGAAAAAGACCACGCAACGGGCATATTCCTGCAATGGTTTGTAACCGAGCAGGTCGAAGAGGAGAAAAACGCAAACGACATCGTCAGCACACTGCAGAAGATGAAGGACATTCCTCAGGCCCTTTATATGCTCGATAAGGAGCTTGGCCAGAGAAAGATGGGAGGCGACTGATGGCTATAACTTTCAATGCGGACGAAATCTTCGAAATGGCCGAGAAAATAGAACGCAATGCCGCAGGTTTCTATCGTGAAGCCGCAAAGAGAACCAGCGACAAGGCGGCGCAAAAGCTTTTTGTCAATTTGGCGGCAATGGAGGACAACCATAGTCAGATATTTCAGGAAATGAGAACACAACTCGGTCCCGGCGAGAAGGTTCAGGAAATCTTCGACCCTGAAAACCAGGCCATTCTTTATCTTCAGACGATGGCCGACAGCCATGGCACGGAAGGCAGAAAAAGTCGCATCGAAAAGCTGACAGGCAGCGAGTCAATGAGGCAAATATATGAAATAGCCGTCAACGCCGAAAAGGATTCGGTGGTTTTCTACACGGCTTTGAAAGAGCTTGTTGCCCCAAAAGCCGGCAGAGACAAAGTTGAGGCAATCATTGAAGAAGAGCTGGGCCATTTGGTGCTGTTAAAGATGCGGATTGCGATTCTCAAACAGGACTGAGGTAGTCGTCGTTAGTTTGCGTTCCAGTCAAAATTCATTGTGGACGAATGACTGCTTAATCTGCGACAATAGCGGTAAAGTAGCTGATAGATTCAAGGGCTTTTGAGGCCTTGATACTTTGTGAGCGGGGCAGCGGTTGTTTTTGTCTGTGCGAATTATTTTTTGAAATAAGGTTTTGGTGGAGGCGATTATATGAAGAAATACAAGTGCATAATGTGCGGATATATTTATGACCCGGCCAAAGGCGACCCCGACAATGGGGTTGAGCCGGGGACCGCCTTTGAGGATGTGCCCGACAGTTGGGTCTGCCCGGAGTGTGGTGCGCCCAAAAGCGAATTTGAGCCGATTGAAGGGTAACCGATTGTCGATGCCGTAAGCCCCAAGTTTTATGTTGGGGGTTATTTGAAAGGCGATTTTATGGTTATGAGCGACATCCGGCCCACAGTTTCATCGCAGGAAATCGCCTGTGCAGAGATGAAAGCCCCTCCCTGCGGTATGATTGTCTTCGGTGCATCCGGCGACCTGGTCCACCGCAAGCTGCTGCCGAGCATTTTTGAGCTTTGCAGACGCGATTTGCTCAATGAAAACTTCTACTTTCTCGGATGCGGCAGGACTGCGATTTCGGATGAGCAGTACAGGACTGATGCCGAAACTGCCATTCGAAAGAGTGTGCCCGTTGTGTCCGGCGATTCGCTCGGTCGTTTTGTCCGCTCGCTTTATTACGTTACCGGCGATTACAACGACCCGTCTTTTTACAAAGCTATTGCGGCCCGGCTGCCGGAACTCGAGGCAAAACACAACGTCGCCGGTAATCGTGTCTTCTATCTTGCAGTGCCTCCGCTGCTTTACGGCGCCATTGTCGTTGGGCTGGGCCAGGCCGGTCTTGCCTGCCCCGGTCCCGGCTGCCAAAACGTTCGCCTCGTCGTCGAAAAACCCTTCGGCAGAGACCTCAAAAGCGCGGTTGAGCTTAATCGAGTTCTTCAAAGGCATTTCGCCGAAGGCCAGATATACCGCATAGACCATTATCTCGGCAAGGAAACCGTTCAGAATATCCTGATGCTGCGTTTCGCCAATGCAATCTTTGAACCGGTCTGGAATCGTAATTTCATTGATAACATACAGATTAAAGTGGCTGAATCGGTCGGTATTGAGCATCGTGGCGGCTATTATGACAAGGCGGGGGCGCTGCGAGATATTTTTCAGAACCATATACTCGGAATGCTGGCGCTCGTGGCGATGGAGCCGCCCGCCTCGTTTCAAGCCGACCACGTCCGTGATGAGAAGGTCAAATTACTGCGATGCATCAGGCCTCTGACCCCGCAAAGCGCGGTTGGCGATTTTGTCAGAGGCCAGTACGTCTCAGGCAGGGTGGAAGGCAAAATCGTCCCCGGTTACAGGCAGGAGCCGAACGTTGACCTCAACAGCAGGACTGAAACCTTTGTCGCCGCAAGGTTGTTTATCGACAACTGGCGCTGGCGCGGCGTCCCTTTCTATCTCAGGGCAGGCAAACGCCTTGCCGCAAAAGATACCGAAATAGCCATTACCTTCGAAAAAGTTCCTCACTCGATGTTTCTTTCAGCAGGCCTGTCTGATTTACCGCCGAACGTGCTGGTAATACAAATCCAGCCGGAAGAAGGCATTTCGCTAAGTTTCCAGGCGAAACGCCCGGGGTCAAAGGTTTGCATCGGAACGCTCAGGATGCAGTTCAGTTACAGCGAGGTTTTCGGCGGCGAGCCACCCGAAGCGTATCAGCGGCTGTTGCTCGATTGTATGCTCGGTGATCAGACGCTTTTCACCAGGCAGGATGATATCGAGGTCTCCTGGCGGCTGCTGGAGCCGGTTCTGCAGGCGTGGGAAACCGGAGAGGAAAAACCTTATGAGTACCCGGCGGGCTGTGAGAGTTTCGAGGAAGCGGACCGGCTGATTGACTCAGACGGAAGAAAATAGCTAAGCTTATGGGAGATTTAGCGGCGATGTTTTAAGGAGAACGCTTATGGACATATTTGATTTTGCTATGGAAAAAGAACAATTGTCCGAGCAATACTATCGCAAGCTTGCGGAAAACTCGCCGCACAAGGGGCTTGTCAGTATTCTGACTATGCTTGCCGACGAAGAGCACCACCATTATGAGGTTGCATCGAAGATGAAAGAGGGCGTTCCCGCTGAGGTTGCTGATACGATATTGCTGACCAATGCCAAGACGATTTTCGCCAAGATAAGGCAAAGCCGGGAGAAGTTCAAGTTCGGCGACAGCCAGATTGACCTTTATAAAAAGGCGCTGGATATAGAAAGAGACAGCCGGGCTTTCTATCGGCAAAAGGCCAAAGAAGCCCCGGACCCCCGCCAGAAGGCAATCTTCAATACATTGGCGGAAGAAGAGAACAAACATTACTTTCTGCTCGAAAATATAATTGAGTTCGTATCGAGGCCGCAAACCTGGCTGGAAAATGCGGAATTTCATCACCTCGAACAGTATTAGCGATTACGAAGCGTTTAGCGTATAACGTGCAGCGTATAGTCAATTTTTCTCCGGAAAATTGATTCGAGCGAATTCTCCATGATATTTAATGGCTGCCTCGTTCCGCCTTCGCTAAAGCTACGTCGGACAAGCTTCTGCCTTATCCTGGGGAAAATTGAGCTTCGCGAATTCGCCGTGATATTTTTTAGCCCCGCAAGAATTTTGCTACGTCTCTCAAAGCGAGACTGGCGCAAAATTCAAAATGCTGCGGGGTCTGCGCGAAGTCTTGATTTTTCAAGACTTCGTTTCGACAGCTTCCGGAAAGTTTAACCGAGCAAATTCACCATGATATTTGATAGCAGCAGTATCATAGGTACGTGCGGCGTCGATTTCCGTCTCGAAAGAGCCCAAGTAAATTCCTTTCCCATGATTCTGGATTTTTGCCGTGTAATGGCCGTTGCGCTTATCAACAGAAACCCCGATGAACCTCGATAAGGTTTTTGATTTTGTTTTCGGCCTGTTACACATATTCTGGGAGCGAGTTGCGAGGCGCAGGTTAGTCCTGCAATTATCGAGTGAATAGCCGTTTCTATGGTCAACGAGAAGCCCCTTCGGGGCGTTTAAAATCATCCTGTGCAGCATAATTATTGTTGAATTTTGTGAATTTATCGTGATATTGCAGGCGGCATAGTGTTTGCCGTGATTTACCCAGAGGCACCATTTCAAATGCGCAAACCTGTAATAGTCCTCCCGGTCGAGAATTGTCCATTCATTTTCGCCCAGATAGATTCTGCGAAACGGCTGGCCATATTTCCATTTCCGCCAAACCATCATCGGCCACGCACATATCTTGTCTAACCAGATTGGAATGCCGATTGTTAAGTTGATTTTCATATTCCTCTCCCTTTCTTGCCACAGAGCAAATTATTTAGCCACAGAGGCCACAGAGCTCACAGAGTTTTTCTTATTTAATTGTAATCCGAAATCTACAATCTTAAATTTAAATTGAAACTTGCCTGACTTGGCGGAAAATCTTGGGACGCTGTCCCGAAATGCTTGCGCTTCTGCGCTGCTACTGCCGACTCTGCCGGCAGGGCAGTATTATACCAAACGGCAGTTTAGTAATCAATGAAAATCTGGTGATATTAAAAAATTATTTTATATAGCGTATCTTATTGCTAATAAAGGGATTAAAGCGAATATGCGGCCGGGCGAGAAGAAATTTTGTTCGATGAATGAGATTTCAAAGACCGTTTCAACCAATGAACGTCTTTTTACCGAAAAGTTTTTTTTGACGCTGATTCCTTCGACTGGTTCGACAAGCTCACCATAAACAAGCTCAGGACAGGTAACGCAAAAGGACGCTGATTTTCAATGACAGGTTAAGGACTGACTAGCAGAGATTAGCTATAAATCTTTTGAGTCGTTTAAGAACTCGCTCTGGTTGTCGAAGTTTACATTGCCAGATTCTTAGAACATGCCAGCCCATTTTCCTTAGTAAACGGTTTATTCTGTTGTCGCGCCGCTTGTTTCCCAAAATCTTCTTTTTCCAAAACACTCTATTGGTGGACGGCAATTTCGCCCGCTTGCAATTAGCATGATTATGC
Source organism: Planctomycetota bacterium (assembly GCA_043811995.1). Lineage (GTDB taxonomy): Bacteria > Planctomycetota > Phycisphaerae > Sedimentisphaerales > Anaerobacaceae > Fen-1362. Next base: position 8,330 of record JBDRMP010000119.1, on the reverse strand, counting down.
CAGAAGCATCCGTTCACGAAAATGACAGTTTTAGTCAAAGGTATTACGAAATCTGGTTGGCCGGGTAAGAATTTCACGTTGCGTCGGAAATTCACTTTTAACTTACGCAACATTGAGGCAACGGCTTTCTCAGGTGAAGTTTTGTTCCCTTTTATCCTCGCCATTATCTCGCTGCGTTTGGACTTGGTGTAAACGTCCGTCATTCTATTATTATCCCGTGAGTCCCGGAGGCAGTTGGATTCTACCAGCATGAACATCATCGTGACATCTACTGCAAAGACAAACAAGATTCTCTTTTACATTTGGTCCGCCCTCCGCGTGTTCTTCCAAGTGGTGTAACTCAAGCATTCGAGGGTCATCATGACGCCACTGTGAATGATTCCAGCCGCAATTTTTACAACGGTTGTTGTCTCTTTCATAAACGGCCTTCTGAACATCGAAGGGTATCTTTCGGTCGTGGGGTTCGGCAATTCGCTGGGCATTCTCCAAAACATATTCCCCCATTTTCAAGTCCGGTCTGCCCGTGAACATAGTAGCAATTGCATACCCCTGCTCGGTTCTTAACTCACGAATCCGCCTGGCGAATTCTTTCGCCTTGGCTACATAGGCAAGCTCCTCCGTCGTAACTATTTCTCCGACGTTTTGAAGCAGATATTTAAGGATTCTTCCTTGACTGCCCCCTTCTTCCTCTTTTCTGATTCTATTCGCTACATGCCATCGATGAGCAGCAGTTAAATCGGGGTCTCGCCGAACAAGTAAATATTCATTCTGTTTGAGTGTAATTCCCATATCGGGGTCGTTGCTGAAACAGGTCAATATTTTATAACCATCTTGGACTCGTAATTCCCGAACTCGTCTGCCGTATTCGGATATTCCAGATACGACCTCAAGTTCGGAAGCTGTTATAGCGGTTCCGACATATTCCTGAAGGTAAAGTTTGATGCGTTCTCTTGCTGCTACGAAAGCCGCTTGAATATTGGTTTTTGTTCCAAGCTCTTTTACGCCTTTAGTAACATCGACAAGAAGAAGGACTTTATCTCGCCATGAAAGCCCTTCATAGGTTTTTTTATAACGGGCAAGATTGGTTTCGACTTCGGCAATTAAAATTTCTATTGTCTTTGCTTTAGACACAAACTTTTTCCCTCCGTGTTTGTCTTTCATTTTTTGTGCCGATTTTAAATTTCCGTATTTCTTCGATAGCCGCAAGCCCAATACGATATGCGAGCGGTGGAGGTACGGCATTGCCTATTTGAATTCCAACTTCTATTTTAGAACCCATGAATTGAAAATTATCGTCGAATCCCTGTAATCTTGCTGCTTCACGATGAGTAATAGGACGGTTTTCTTCCGGATGCAAATATCTTCCTTTTTCGGGCTTGTAGAATTCCGTTCTAATAGTAACTGACGGTCGATCCCACCATAGTCGCCCAAATAGGTCTGTTCCTCCTTTTGTCTTTCTTTTCCAACATTCGGGCATCAGTTCGGAGGGGAGATCCCATCGATTGCCTCCAGGGGGAATATATTTATATCGTTTTAGAGACGTCTTTGTAGGATTCCGCCCAATATGCCAATTTATTTCGTTTGGAACAGCAGGTAAATCTCCTATGGTATCTCTTACGGTTCGCCATATCTCCAAATTTCTCGTTTCAAAAGTAACTTCTTCTTGAGGATTTCTATGAGTAGGTTTCGGGAAAATCGGCTTACCTATTTTGCTGCCGATAAGAAAAACCCTTTTTCTCAATTGCGGCGTTCCATAATTTGCGGCATTGAGAACTCGACCTTCTATATCATATCCGAGTTTTTTAGCTTCCCTGCATATTACCTCGTATTCTGCCGATTTCAGCAAAGGGGGAACATTTTCCATTATAAAAATTAACGGTTCTGCATTGCGAACCGCCCTTAGGAAATGTCGCCATAATTGCCGACGTGGGTCGTTAGTCAATCTTTCGCCCAAGTTGCTAAATCCTTGACATGGAGGACCGCCGACCAATAAATCGCAGGTTGGAAATGATACTACTTCTTGGATTGCACATTGAAGAATACGGGGGCTTATATTTTTCCTAAATGTCTCACATGAAGCGGCATCCCATTCGACTGCGAGCAAATTTTCAAATCCGGCTTTTTTAAGGCCAATTGACAAACCTCCGCATCCTGCAAAAAGGTCAATCGCACTTGGTTTGGTTTTATCTATTTCCGGCCAGTGTTCCGGTATATTTGCCCCCTCTCTTATGTTCTTGTTCTCAAAAGGGGATATGCGATAAGTGTATTTGTCTAACCTTTCTATCGCTACAACATCTCCCGCCTTTAAATTGTGCTTTTCAAAAAATTTTCCTACCCAACTTCGTTTTCTAAAAAAGTTTCGAGGCCGACCATTCCCGGGTTCCATCCCGATATCGCTTTTAATAGGTTCGGCGATACCTACCACAATGAGAGTCATTTCTTTTCCCAAATGATTTTTACCATTAGATTCGCCATAGCATTCTTTTGGGAAAAAATCATGGTGACCGCTTATATAGATATGCCTATTGCTTTTTTTAAGATTTGCCTCTGTAAGTGCTATCAATCTTTTCTTGTTGCTGACATCACCGCTCATTTGCGATTCCCTTCACCTAATTACTTCTCCTTTGATTATACGCACTCAAAGGCAAACTGCAAGGTGTCAAATCAATACCCCTCATTTCCCATCTTTATCCCGTTAGACCTGTCTGCCGTCCTCAAAATCATAAATCATCAATGGATTTAATGTCTTTATGGTTGAAAATCCGTGTCAATCCGTCTAATCCGCGGTTCACAATACCCCAAAGTTCTCCTTTTTTCAACGTTAAAAAACCTGTGCCTTTTTGCGGCTATACAATATTTCTCTGCGTTCCCGCCACAAAAACGGCGGGTAAACTCCTCGTTCTTGGCGGTGAAATTAAGGAAAATCCTTAGTTGAAAAAAACAGCCGTCGCTCTTAAAATAAAACCAGAGCCACGAAGACACGAAGAAGAATTGAAAATAGTAAATGACTTAGCGACTTGGCGCCTTATGCCGTAAGGCATCCCTAAGGGAGTGGTAGAAAAAGCGGGATAAAAACTAATTTAACGTTTTTTAAGGAGGCCTGAAATGAAAAGTAATATTAAGCGAAACCTGATACTGGTTTTTTGTGCGATTGCGCTGGCGTTCGTAACGCCGCTTGTTTATTCGCACTGTCAGATGCCCTGCGGTATTTACGACGACCCCGCGAGGTTGACAGCGATTGCGGAAAATTGCACCACGGTAGAAAAGGCAATCAAGTCGATAGAGGAGCTTTCGGCGCAGGCAAAGCCGAATATGAACCAGATTGTCCGCTGGGTAAACGTCAAAGATAAGCACGCAGAGGATACCGAGCATATTATCAGCTATTACTTTATGGCACAGCGTATAAAGCCGGTTGATAAGAGCGATGCAGGTTACGAAAAATACATAAAACAGCTTACGCTGCTGCACGAGATGCTCGTTTACTCGATGAAGACCAAGCAGACCACGGACCTTGCCAACGTCGAAAAGCTTCGCTCGCTGCTGGCCGACTTCCGTAATTCGTATCTCGGCGAACAGGCGCACAGCCATTAAACTCAACATTATGACAGGTGAACGGGTCTAAATATGGCAAAAAGGAAATCCGTCAGGGCGGATGGCGTCTCGATAGTTTTGTGCGGCCAGGCGGGTATGGGCATTCAGACCGTCGAGGCCATTTTGACGCGAATGCTGAAACTGGCCGGCTACAATGTTTTTGCTACAAAGGAATATATGTCTCGCGTCCGAGGCGGTAATAACTCCACCCAGATACGGGTATGTTCACGCCCGGTCACGGCCTTCATCGGCAGAACGGATATCCTCATCCCGCTCAGCAAAGGCGCCATAGACCACGTCCGGAACAGAATTTCCGCAGGCACCGTTGTCATCGGCGAGAGTGAATTGCTGGCAGACGAGGCACACAGCGGGCCTTTCAAGTTTATTGATGCGCCTTTTACAAAAATCGCAACCGACCTGGGAAATAAGATATATTCCAACGTCGTTGCTGTCGGTTTGCTGGCGGGTCTGCTCGGAATGGAACCGGCGGATATCTCCAGGTATGTGAAACAGTTTTTTTCTAAAAAAACTGCCGACGTTGTGGAGAAAAATGTTCAGGCCGCTGAGGCGGGTTTTCGGCTTGCCGAAGATTTGGCCAAAAAGGCCGATGTTAGTCACGATATCAGCCCCGATGCCGGCGTTAAGAAACATATTCTTTTAAGCGGCGGCGATGCGGTAGGACTTGGCGCGATAGCAGGGGGATGCAATTTTATTTCATCGTATCCGATGTCCCCATCGACAGCCGTGCTGACTTTTCTTGCTAAAAACGGCAGAGATTTCGGCATAGTCGCCGAGCAGGCCGAGGACGAGATTGCTGCGATGAATATGGCCATAGGCGCCTGGTACTCCGGCGCCCGTGCAATGGTGACGACTTCCGGCGGCGGTTTTGCACTGATGGTCGAAGGATTGAGCTTGGCGGGTATGCTCGAATCGCCTATGGTCATCCACCTTGCTCAACGACCAGGACCTGCTACGGGATTGCCCACTCGCTCCGAGCAGGCAGACCTTGAGCTTGCCCTTTACGCGGGCCACGGCGAGTTTCCAAGAATCCTGTTTGCGCCGGGAACGCTTGAGCAGGCCTTTTATCTTACTGCGCGGGCCTTCAATCTTGCGGATAAATACCAGGTGCCCGTCTTTATCCTGACCGACCAGTACTTCGTTGACTCTTATTACAATACCGCCGGCTTTGATTTGTCGGACGTCAAAGTCGAGAAGCACTTTGTAAAAACCGCTGCGGATTACAGAAGATACGAGATAACCAAGAACGGAATTTCGCCTCGAGGCATTCCCGGCTTTGGTCAGGGTCTTGTGTGTGTCGATAGTGACGAGCACGATATCGAAGGACATATCACCGAGGATTTACAGCTTAGGACCAAGATGGTGGATAAACGCCTGCGAAAGCTCCAATCCGCTAAAAAGGATATGCTCCCGCCGGAACTTTTCCCCAAACGCAAATATCGCAACCTCGTTGTCTGCTGGGGCTCGACGTATAACATCGTTAAAGAAGCAATCGGCCTGCTGGATAGAGACGACACGTCGCTTTTACATTACAGCCAGGTCTATCCTTTGCATACGAAGACCACCGATTATCTGGCCAAAGCACGTAAGATAGTTGCCGTCGAGAGCAATGCCACCGCCCAGTTTGCCAAGCTGATAAAACTGCATACGGGTGTAGATATAAAGAACCGAATTTTGAAATACAGCGGCCTGAGCTTCGCCGTGGAAGAGGTCGCTGAGAAGTTAAAGAAGGTCTTTAGGTAAGGTTTTTATGGATACTAAGGTTTTTGATATGGGGAAAATAGACATCGCCTGGTGTCCGGGCTGTGGTGATTACGGGATTCTTACCGTGCTTAAACGCGCACTGGCCGAGCTGGATATCGCGCCTGAGAATCTCGTTATGGTTTCCGGCATAGGCCAGGCGGCAAAAATTCCGCATTACTTCAGGACTAATTTTTTCAACGGTCTTCACGGCCGTGCCTTGCCTCCTGCCACCGCAATAAAGGCCGCCAATCCTTCTATGACCGTTATTGCCGAAAGCGGGGATGGTGATATGTACGGCGAGGGCGGCAATCACTTTATCCACACTATCAGGCGGAATCCCGGCATTACCAACATCGTCCACAACAATATGGTTTATGGCCTGACAAAAGGACAGGCCTCGCCGACAAGCGCCCTGGGTTTCAAAACTCCAGTCCAGGTCGCCGGCGTCTTTCTCGAACCGTTCAATCCGCTCGCCGTTGCAATCTCGCTCGATGCCGGCTTTGTCGCAAGGGCATTCGTGGGCGATGCCGAGCAGACAAAAGAAATTCTCAAAAAAGCAATTACCCACAGGGGATATGCCCTGGTCGATATATTCCAGCCGTGTGTAACGTTCAATAAAATTAACACCTGGCAGTGGTTCAAAGACCACACGTATTACCTTGAGGATTCTCACGACCCGCACGACCGTGTCGCCGCCTTCAAACGGGCCCTCGAAACGGACAAGCTGCCGCTCGGTATTTTCTACGTCAATCCGAATAAAATTGCATTCGAGGACAATATCGGAATATACAGGGAGGACAAACGTCCCCTGTTTGAAAGGGAACCGGATTTTGACCGCCTGCAGAAGCTGATTGACAAATTTCAGACGACCGGCTGACATGAGGAGCAGCGAGCTGATGAATTCGACAATTGCAAATACGCCTCACATTGCCGCCGGAATAGAGCCGGAGAGATTAAGAGCTGTCCTCGACAAGTTGTATGACAAGTACAATCGTCGTGAGTTAATCAAACCTGACCCGTTGCAGTTCGTTTACAAATATTCGAGTCCTGCCGATATGGAGATTGCCGGTTTTCTTGCCGCCTCTCTGGCCTATGGTAGGGTCGAACAGATTGAAAAAAGCTTGCGTAATCTGCTTGGTCGAATGGGCAAAAGCCCATTTGAGTTTATCGTCAACTTTACAAACCGTGACAGGGCAGTTCTTGAGAATTTCAAGCACCGCTTCAACACCGGCGACGATATATCCGATTTGCTCGTCCTGCTTCAGGGGGCGCTTGTCGACTATGGCAGTATCGAGAAGTTCTTCCGCAAATTTTTCGATGCCGCTGACAAAAATATCATTCTTGCCTTGACCCGGTTTTGCGATTCGCTTCTGGATACTCATCGCGCCAGCCACAGCGGCCGAATATCAAGAGGACTCGCCTTTCTTCTGGCAGGCCCCGGCCGAGGCGGAGCAGCCAAGCGGCTGAATCTCTTTCTTCGCTGGATGGTTCGTAGCGATGACGTGGACGCCGGACTTTGGCGGTCAATCGACAAATCGAAGCTTATTGTCCCCGTCGATGTGCATATGGCTCGGCTGTGCAAAATCCTCGGGTTCCACAATCACAGGAACGTCTCTTTGAAAACCGCCATCGAGATAACGAAACATTTTGCTGAAATTGAGCCGACAGACCCCGTAAAATACGACTTTGCCCTTTCACGAATCGGCATTCTGGAGGACTGCACCGGTTTTCGACGAACCGAATGTGACGCCTGTGAACTATTGTCGTGGTGCCTGAAAAGAAAGGATTGGGCAAGGTCACAGAGAACGAAGAGTTTTTAGCCACAGAGCACAGAGGACACAGAGAATTAAAAAATGGGATTTGATATGCCAGATAAATTGACGGATGTCTATGCGGGTATCATCACAGAACACCAAGTGTGGCTTCAGCGATTTGACGGGCAACGATTGAAAAAATGGGAAGATTTACTCAGTAGCTGTTCTGAAGCAGCTATTTGCGAAGCTGAAACCAGAAAACTTCTGTCAGACCAGAACATTGACGTTTATCCGTGCGAGGATTTATCAACGGGTGGGCCTGATTTTTTATGCTCAAAGAACGGCCAAAAATTCTATGTTGAAGTAACCTGTATTACTATAGATGTCGCTACCCAAAAAACAACTTTGCCTTCTTGTTATCTCAAAAGCAGCGATGCGCAGTATTACAGGCTTTTAACAAAACATATCCGTGGCGAACTTAGCGGGAAAACAGCTCAATGTGCCAAACTGGACTTGCCGTGCGTTATTTCGATAGGGACCTTACATACTCGAGCTGGGGTTCTTTGCTTTAAGAAACAAGCTTGTGAAGATATTCTGACTGGTACAACACAAATAACTATGGATGTTGATATTCGAAAAGGGCATGCAGTGAGCGCCCCCTATCAAACTACAAATTTGGAAGATTCGGCGTTTCTTCGTTTTTCAAAGAGAGCCGATGGAACTATAGAATATGCTCGCAACCCGATTTCGGCTGTTTTGCTTTGCGCCTGTGGCCAATATCCTATGCGGGTATATGGACTGGTTCATCCAAATCCGAGTCATCCGTTTGACAGGTCGCTTCTATCAGGTATCGAGTTCTCAAAACTCGCGGACGGATACCAAAATGGCTCGATGAAGGTTGAATGGTTTTGACTATCACTGATATGTTATAATTTATTTGATTTCTCTGTGACCTTCTATGAAGCCAGGCCTGTCAACATCAAAATTCGTTTGATTGCTTCATCCTTCTATCCGAGTTTCCACGTTTAGCCGATTCGGCTGTTTTCTCGTGGTCTCATTCAACTTATGCGACGACGCCCATCCTCGACATTGTCCCAATCGTAGTTGGAGGTTTGAATGGCTACTCCAGTTCTCATAGTTTACGCTACCTTTGATTTTCCGTCAATTCTTTCTTCTTCAGCCAACTCTTTCAGCTTCGCTTCAAGTATCCATAACTGCTGATAG
>JBDRMP010000118.1:0-24366 GCA_043811995.1 Planctomycetota bacterium | reverse complement strand
AAAATAATCGGTAAGCCCCCAGGTTTATCCTGGGGGTTTTGACCCTGCAAACAAAGGATGATGATTTTGTAGAAAACGAGAAAATTAATAATGCCAAATTTCTACCGAGACAACGACGACATACAATTTCTGTTCAAACACTCGACCTCGGCGCGCTCGCCGAGCTGCCTGAGGAGAAATTCAAATTCGCAAAGCAATTCGATTATGCGCCCGCCAATGCCGCCGAGGCCATACGAAATTACGATATGGTCCTCGACTCGCTCGGTGCGCTGAGCGCCGAATTTATCGCGCCGCGGGCCGAGCAGACCGACCGCGAGGGCAACACGCTCAACCCCGACGGCACAGTCACATACGCAAAAGGTATTCAGGAATCACTGGAAAAGCTCGCTAAGGCCGAAGTTATGGGTTTCACACTGCCGCACCGCTTTGGCGGACTTAACTTTCCAAATCTCGTTTATTCCATGGCAATTGAAATCGTTTCCCGCGCCGATGCCTCGCTTATGAACATCTTCGGTCTGCAGGGTATCGCCGAGACCATCAATGCCTTCGCCTCCGAGGAAATAAAACAAAAGTATCTGTCCGACTTCGCCGCTGGAAAACTTACAGGCGCTATGGTCCTGACCGAGCCCGACGCCGGCTCAGATTTGCAGGCCGTCAAGCTTCGCGCATTCCAGGATAAAAACGAAAACTGGTTTTTACACGGCGTTAAGCGCTTTATCACCAACGGCTGCGGAGAGGTCCTGCTGGTGCTGGCACGCAGCGAGCCGGACCGTTCAGGCGGACTGGGACTGAGCTTGTTCGTCTGCGACAGGGGCCCGACCGTCCACATCCGCCGTCTCGAAGACAAGCTCGGAATCCACGGCAGCCCCACCTGCGAAATCTTCTTCAATAATACTCCCTGCCAATTAATCGGCGAACGCCAGCGAGGCCTTGTAACCTACGTTATGGCGCTGATGAACGGCGCCAGAATCGGTATCGCGGGCCAATCGCTCGGTATCGCCGAGGCCGCTTACCGCGTCGCACGCGATTACGCCGCCAGCAGAAAACAATTCGGCGTCGCAATCGAAAAACTGCCCGCCGTGCGCGATATGCTCATCGATATGAAAATCGCACTCGAAGCGGGACGCGCTTTGCTTTATGAAACTTCCCTCGTCGTTGACCAGAATATCGCAATTGAGAAAAAACTCGAATTCAACCCGCCCGCCGGCAAAGAACAGCTAAAATCCCTCAAGGGACAATCTCGCCGCCTTGACCGCCTCGCCTCGATGCTGACCCCGATGAGCAAGTATTTCTGCTCCGAGATGGCCAACCGCGTCGCCTACGACTCTATCCAGGTCCTCGGCGGCTCCGGCTATATGCGCGATTACGCCGTCGAACGCCACGCACGCGACGCTCGAATCACCACCATTTACGAAGGCACTTCGCAACTGCAAATCGTCGCGGCGGTCCGAGGCGTATGCAGCGGCGCCTGTGAAAAATATCTCGCGGACCTGTCCGGCGTAGCGCAAGCGAAGGCGGAAATCGCAGGACAAAACTACGGCCCCGAAGTCAAAGACCTGTTAGCCAAACTGGCCGAAGGAACTGAACAACTCAAAAACTCCGTCGCCTTCGTCAAACAGCAGGGGACCGAATATATGGACCTCTACGGCAGGCCGCTCGTCGATAGCGCAATCAACCTTATCGTCGGCTACTTCTTCTGCGACCAGGCAAGCTCCAAAGTCGATATGCTGGTCTCTGTCGAGGACTCAGTGGGTTCAACGGACGGGCAGAAAATTCCGATGAAAAAACGAAAACAAATTATCGCCCGGCGATTCATAACCAAAAACGTTCCTGTCATCGCTTCGATGGCACAGCTAATCTGCTCAGGCGACAAGTCCTCCTTCGCCGACTTTGCCGCCCTTATCGGCCCCGTCCCTGAACAGTGAGGTAACGCTTATGCTGCGTGCAGTTATATTCGATTTTGACGGCGTCCTCGTCGATTCCGAATTGCTTCACTTCGAGGCATTCAGTAATATCCTTTCGCCTCTGGGTGTTAAAATGTCAAAGCAGCAATACTTTGACAAATACCTCGGTCTGTCCGATGAAGAGCTTGTCCGAACGGTCAATCAAGAACAAAAACTAACGCTGTCTGAAAGTCAGCTCGAGCAGCTTCTCCGGCAAAAAGCGTCTGTTTTCAAAGAATTGGTCGTCAGCGAGGCGTCGATAATCGATGGTGTCCCTGCCTTTCTGCAAATGTTAGCCGACAACAAAATCCCGCTCGCCGTTTACTCCGGCGCGTTAAAGGCGGAAATTGAATTGATTCTCAAAGGCGCAGGCCTGCGCGATTTCTTCGAGGCGCTTGTATCCGCCGAACAGGTAAAAAAGGGCAAGCCCGACCCCGAAGGTTTTCTCCTCGCCTTACAATTGCTGAATAAAAAAACTCATCAGAAAATCTTGCCGCAGGATTGTATTGTTATTGAGGATTCCAACTGGGGTTTACAGGCCGCTAAGGCCGCAGGTATGCATCCCGTCGCAGTTACCAATTCCTACGCAGCCGATTACCTTCGGCCAGCAGACAAAATCATCGAAAATCTCTCTGAATTGACTCTCGACGATTTACAAACCCTTTGCCGCTGATTTAATAGCCACAATAAAGCACAAAAAGGACAAAAGATTTAGACGCAGATTGCGCTGATTTCGCCGATTGCTTGTGTCATTCCTGCGAAAGCAGGAATCCAGTTTTTAATTCGTAGGGTGGGCTATACCTACCAAATCTTTTTCTACGACATTTTCTTCTTTGACCGGCGGTATTAACTGAGGAGATATTTGCCCCTGAGTTAACAGTGATAGATAAGAAGCCAAAAGACGTTCATCATAGTTTGCAGCATCAGCAAAGAAAGGCATGAATCCTTCATACAGTTTAGCAATATTCTCATCGTCGGGATGATTCCATATCTGAAATTTGCCAATCTGAGGTTTTTTCTCAAAAGGAAGGCGGGATATCTTAACCGAAAAGAAAGATGTATAATGGTTCTGTTGGTAATCAGGTTCTTGATATGGGAAAAATTCCTTGAAATCCTCACTCATCCACACCAAACGGATATACTTAAATCGTTCGAGTCCAATGAGACGTTCAAGAACATCACGACTTATCTGAATTCCATCCCATCCGTGTAACCAACATTGAATGACGCAGAAGAGAGAAATTGACCGGTGTTGACGGCGAGCACCTTCTCGTAAATCGATTTGTTTCATTGGTTATTCTCCTACTAAAGACGTAGATTGCTTCCGATGGTTCGCATTTTATTGCTTAATTCTTTTATAATCTTTGGCGATTTCGTTATCCTTCCAACCACAATTGTCACATTCAATTGTCTTGTAGGGAATTGGGATTTGAAATGGCAAACCATCGTCTCCGGATTCCTCTTCAACTACGAAATCTTTGTTTCGGGTAAGGTTATCAGATCCGCATTTTGGACAGATCTTGTAAGGTAACTCATTATCACCTGAGGCATCGAGCGTTTTTTTTCGCAGAAGGTCATTCAACTGAGAAATAGTGATAGATTCTCGTTTATCTGATAGGATGGTTTCACGTATTTCCGAGCTAAGCTTGTTGTAGAGTATTTTTTGGTCTTGATGAGCGAGTAGATAAAACCTACGAGCAATTACCCAGGAAACAATGCCGCCCAATATTATACCACCTATGAATTCAAACATCCTTCCTTGCCCTTCTCAGCCCCGACATTACAAATCACCAGTGCCGCTAACGGCTTTTTCTTTTCTCATTTTTTGCAATGAACTCCTTTGCGAGTTTCTGTGCCTCGTCTATCTGCTGCGGAGACATTCTATCCTTCAGATTGTCTCTATAATTAAAAATATACATATCGCTTTGTGCTGTGGCTTGTGCTGTGGCAAGAATAAGCCACTTATATGCTTCTACATAATCCTGCGATAAACTGTATATCGCACCCAACATAACTTGTGCTTCTTTATTCCCCTGTTCAGCAGCTTTTGTGTACCATTTAATCGATTCTTGGTCATCCCGTGTAACACCCTTACCATCGGCATACATTTTTCCCAACGCACACTGCCCTCCTGTATTCCCCTGTTCAGCGGCCTTCGTATACCATTTAAAAGCTTCTTGATAGTCCTGTGTAACATAACAACCATTTTCGTACATAAAACCCAATCTACATTGTGCTTTTACATCCCCCTGTTCAGCGGCCTTAGTGTACCATTTAACTGCCTCCTGAGAATTTCGTGTAACACCTTCGCCGTTGCTGTACATCTTACCCAACTGTAATTGAGCTTTAGGATCACCTTTTTGGGCGGATTTTAATACATCCTTGAAGTCTTGTGGTTCAGGATGCGTTGTTTCCATTGCTTTTACTTGTTTTGGGACTATCGGCAATATCGATGGAGTTGATTGCTGTTCATAATTCCTACCTCTCATCGAACTGCCAACATAGTAACTGATGCAAGCAACAAACATAATTACTGCGAAGGGAAACAGCATAGATTTAATTTTCATAATATTTTCCTTTCCGGCGAAGTGATGTTTGTCGGGTGCTGTGGGAGCGATTTCGCCAATTACAATGTTTATTTCGGCTGGAAACAACGGCCACTTAAACAGGGAAAGGCCGATAAACCAAAAAGATTTTCTCGTCCGCCACCCATCTTGCAAATTACCTGGCTTATAAACTTCTCCAAGCTCTTTCCGACTTCTCTTTTGAGAGGCCAACTATTTGTTTTTGCTCTTCCCACACCCTTGTAGCATTGGGTATTTTTACTCTTCTGAAAGGCGTTACTATAATCCAGTATATTTTTTTGAGAATATACACAAATAATTTTACAATTATAGCAAGAGCCACGATACCGACGGCCATATACTTAACCCATTTTCGTACAACTTTTCCGGGTATGTAGCTTCCGGCTTTTTTCAACTTTTCTGGATTTTCAGGGCTTTGCAAGAATTGTTTAATCGTTTCGATGCCGACGGCAAAGTTAAGATTTTGCCCTTCTTCCATGAAAGCATAAGTGACCCCTATGACCAAACCTTCCATATTGAGCAGCGGCCCTCCGCTGCTGCCGTGAGAAATAGGTGCTGTTATTTGAATTCTCTGGACCCCACCCGAATCTCTTATTGCGCTTATCAATCCATCTGACACCGTTCGCTCAAGGCCTTCGGGGTTACCAATAGCAAGAATCCGTTGACCGACGCGCAGGTCGCTATCGTCGGCCAATGAAATTATTGGCTCTCCGACACTTTGCACTTCAAGCACGGCCAAATCCAAGTCATCATCTTGTTTGGTAATTGTGACGTCTTCATAAGTTTTGAGTAAAGAACGCACCTCGGCAGAATATGCACCTTCTACGACATGCGCATTAGTCAATATCTTTCCACTGCCAATAAAGAATCCTGAACCCATTCTCAGTTCATCGCCGGTGTTGTCGTAAACAACTATTATTACAACAGCAGGCGACACATATTTGACAATGTCTTCCACCGACAAATTCTTAGAAAGCATCCTTGAGTTTATAGTGCTAATATAGGAGGTCGTTCGTGGTTTGTTTACTTGTTGGCTCCAGCGAGTTCCATCGTATTCGAACTCGACAGAATCCGAATTTATTTTGACGACCTTTACCTGTCGTATGCTCTGTCCTTCTCTAAGAATTACGCCATCTATAACAGCCAAAGGAGTGCCGTCAACGTGCATTATGGCGGTAACAATTCCGATATCGATTTCTATTTCCTGCTTCTGACTTTCGATTTGCGGAACACTATTGGCGTCTGCGGATTTTGATATATTATTTAAGGTGCGTAATTCATCTGTCAGCGCAGTATAAATAAATGCTATAAATATAGCAGTTACAATACAAACAATTGCAAGGATAAGTGAACGCAAAAAGCGTTGTTTGGTCATAGTGAAACCGCTTAAAAAAATTTCTCTTAAAAATCTCGCCTTTGAATAAACGTATTTTTTCGGCAAAAAGGTGCTTTTCGGGTGCTGTGGGGGCGATTTCGCCAATTACGATGGTTATTTCGGCTGGAAAGGCGGGGCGGTTAAGCAAATTACAGGCCGATCAATCCGTGAAATCTGTGTTCACCCCGTGAGATGCCGCTTCGCTATCTCATGGGGTAAATCTGCCTGCCCTGCGTAGTCGCTTCGACGAAGTAGGGTGGTTACGGAAAGTTCAGCCTCGCGAAATCCTTATGGTATTTTCGTGCTGCGGCATCGTACACCTTTGCGGCCTCAATTTCGTCTTTGAAACTGCCGAGATGCCTCTGTTTATAATTTACACGAATTGCCGCACGCCATCTTTTGCAGCCCTTATCGAAAGAAACCCCGATATATTTCGAAGATGTCTTCGATTTTATTTTCGCCCTGTTCATCATATTTTGAGAGCGAGTCGCTAATCGCAGATTGGCCCTGCGGTTGTCCAGTCCGTCGCCGTTCCTGTGGTCAACAAGTTTCCGCTTGGGTGCACGCATAATCGCCCTGTGCAGATAAACCCTCTTTGTTTTTACTTTCCCGACTTTTAATTCGCTGGCAGCGTAAGGTCTTTTATTGCATATTAGGAAAATCCATTTGAATTTGCTGAATTTATAGTAATCCTGGGGTTCGACAATTGTGTATTCATTTTCGCCCAGATAAATCCTGCGGAAAGTGAAACCGTATTTCAGCTTACGATACTGCATCAGAGGCCAGACGCATATTTTGTCTAACCACTCGGGAATCCTGATATTCAGATACGCAGACATAACCCTCTCTCCTCGTCGCACAGCGACACCACATTTTTACATTTTGCATTTTAATTTTTAATTTATCTCGCCCTTCTGGGTCATATCTTGCGCTTCTGCGCTACCTGCCCGGCCGGCCTGCCCTCGAATGTCTTAGTCGGGGGCCCACCACCAGCCGATGCAAGTTTGAATTATACCAAACAAAAACTATAAGTCAACTAAAATATAACTTTTTCAAAAAAATTTGCTTTTGTTGTAAGTCCCTACAATTATTAGAGTTAGACGATTACAGGGTATAAGTAATAAAATAAATCCCGGATTCCTCGACTTAAATCGGCAATCGACCCCGTGAAATCCGAAGGATTTCCGGGACTTGGTCCTCGAAATTTCTTTGAAATTTCTGAGGGCAATCGGCAATCGGCAATTATTTGATTGCCCCCGGTGCTTTGAGACGGGTCTTCCACTTGCCTGTTTTGGGGTCACGCCAGGCGGAATCGACGATAGCGCCGTTAAAAATGCAGGGCCGAAAGTTATCGCCGCGTATGCTGATGGCGGGGCCGTCGGCATCGTAAACAAATTCGCCGCCGGCACACTGAATGTCCTTGTCCTCGTAAGTAACCGCACCTTTTGCGACAAGCGCGCCCAGCTCGGTCCGCCCGCCGGCTGTCTCGATAATGTCGGCCTCGATGCGCGACGCCGTGACCGCGACCTTGTCTTCACTGCCATTACCGGAAATCGGGATGAAATCTGCGAGCATTGACCCGTTTTTCGAATACGCGACTAAGTGATTGCCGCCCCCGTCAAACTCCAGTGAATCGAAATTGCGCAAAAACGCGTAAGATTTCCGCCTTAAGCTGAACCGACCAAGCCCTTTTTGCGGCTCATCGGTCTGGGAATTATCCATCTTTATCAGGCCCGGCCCCGTGGCGACGAATCTGTCATCAACGGCGTCATAATCTATCCGCGTGCACTTCAGCTCGACGCCTCCGAGGAGGTGCTGACCCATTTTTTTCGTGCTGGCCAGATGCACCACACCGCCGGTCGCAGCAAAACGCTTAATTCCCAGCGATGTCCCGGCCTCATCGGTTTTTTTCGGAGCCAAATCCACGTCAAGCTTATCACCCAGAACGAAATACTGCCTGCTCGTATTGACATCCGCCTGTGTCGCGACGCAGCGGCAGTTCCCCTCGAAGGAAACCTTATTTGACGCCGGCTCGAATTTTGCCTGTTTCTGCGCAGTTATCGTAACAGTCGCAGGCCCGCCATCGGCTGTCTTTTTGGTGTCGTTGATATCGAAGGTTATCTGTGACGAACCGGTCGCGCTCACCTCGCCCGTTGCAGCGCTGTAATCTACTCGCCGGCCGTAAAACGTGGTCTTTCCGTCAGCCGTTGTTTTTGGCTGCTCCGCTTCTGCGGACGCAGGCGGGGGCTGTTTCAGTTTCATTGTGGAATCCATCGGCAAAATAACGATACTTCCGTCGCAGCTAATCGCAACGTCGCCCGCCGTCTCTGCCGAAGTCGCATCTTGTCTGCTGACGGCCGAACCGGCCGGACTTTTCACTGCCTGCCCGTTTGGCTTGTCCTCCGACTCGCCCCCCCCGGAGATATCGTTTATCGAAAGCTCCTGTGCCATCAGCCGTTCCTGCGATGTCTCAATTATGACATTTGTATCGAGCACGCATTTATATCCCCGTCCCGATTTGGCGGTGCTTTTCCCCTCCGACGCCGGCCCAGCAGAAGCGGTCGCCTCGCTGCCCGTCGAAGTCGAACTGAACACCGTCCCTCTTGACCATCGCTTTATATGCAGGGTCTCCAGTTTCGTTATCTTCAAGAATTCCAGCCGCTCCGCGTCGCCGTTGTAAATAAGCTCCATCCCCTTTCCCATTAGCCGTGCATCATCCGAATCGTATTCAACCCGCCCCGCGGTCGAAAACATCGACTTATCGCCCGCAAAGACAATGTCATCGAGATAAATCACACCCTCGCTGAAGGCGCCTGTGCGCTGAGGCGATATCCGAATGGTCACGTTGCCGGTGAGAATCCCGTCTTTCGGCGTGACGCGGTTGCCCGCCGCCTCCACCAGCACCTTTGCCCTGTCGCCTTTAATCTCGCATTTGAAACCGCGACGATTCATCCTGTAATACGGCTTTTCCAGCTCCCATTCGTTGCCGTCCTGGTGCAAAAGCTCCTCGAATCCAAATTCCCCCTCGACCTCCCTTTTCGCGTTGAGTATCGTGTAATGAGCGTTCCTTACCGCCCCCACACCCACGTTGCCGACCATACCGACCTGACCGTCCGAATCGCAAACGTCCGCAATCTCGCCGTATCGGCCTTGCGTTGGTATCGGCGGCGTCCTGCTCATCCTGTTATAGATGAGATAGACTACCAGCACGGCAAGAAAAGAAACAAGCCAAACGCTGAATCTTCGCGAATGTAAAAACATAGCTTACCGTTCAACAATCCAGTAAAAAAACTATCCTTAAACCTCATCGGCATCGGGCGGCTTCGGTGAATCCGCCTGATATTTTTGCGTCAGCGTTTCCCACCGGCCGGTCTTTTTCAGGATAAATTCTATGACCTCACGCACCGCTCCATCGCCGCCCCTGCGGCTCGTAACATAGTCGGCGGCGTGCTTTATCTCCTCCACCGCGTTGGCTACCGCCGCCCCAAAACCGGCACAGCGAATCGCGGGTAAATCCGGCAAATCATCCCCGACGTATGCCATCTCGCCGGCAGCTACGCCGCTCAATCTCACAAGCTCATTTATGCTGACCCCTTTGTCGAGGCAGCCCTCAAGACAATAATCAACAGCAAGCTTATCGGCCTGCCGCTTTGTAGGCCCGGATTTGCGCCCGCTCAAAAAAGCCACTAAAAGACCAGCCCGCTTCCACATCTTTATCCCGTGCCCGTCCAGCACGCTGAAAAATTTGCTCTCCCCGCCACGTTCATCAACCACAATCGTGCCGTCGGTGAGCACACCGTCAACATCCAGCACCAGCATCTTTATCGCATCGAGATTCGTCTGTTTACCCCGCGCAGTGCTCACGGATTACCCGACTACCTTTATCGTTAGTATGTCCTGCACGTCTATTAAGCCGACGGGCTTGTCGTCGGCATCCACAACGGGCAGTTCATCAATCCTGTATTTGTGAAAAATCGCAGTCGCCTCCGCGGCAAGCGCATCGAGGCGTATTCTTTTGCAGTTTTTCGTCATCACGTCTCCGGCCTTTTTCTCGAATCCCGCCGGCCCTTCTTTGGTCATCAGCCGCCTGATGTCGCCGTCCGTTATTATCCCCGTCAATTTACCCCGCCCGTCAACCACCATAACTGCCCCGTGCCGTTTCACGTCGCTGGTATTTTTAAAAATCGTGCCGATGTTGTCGGTAGCTGGCGCAATAGGAAGCTTTTCACCAGGCCTGAACATCATCGACTGCTCCACCGTCATAAGTTTTGTGCCAAGCGACCCGCCCGGATGAAACCGCACGTAATCCTCTACGCTGAAATTACGCGCCTTCATCACCGTCAACGCAAGCGCATCACCCAGCGCAAGCATACAAGTCGTAGAAACACTCGGCGCAACGCCCAACGGGCACGCCTCATTGAGCTTGCCCATACTCAAAACCACGTCGCTGTGCTTGCTGAGAGTCGAGTCCTTCTCACCCGTAATCGCAATCAGCGGAATCTCTAATTGTTTAACGAGATTTATCAGCCGGGTCACCTCATCCGTTTCGCCGCCGTAGCTTAGCACTATAACAATGTCTTCTTTGCGCAGCCGGCCCAAATCGCCGTGGACCGCCTCCGCCGGATGCAGGAAATGACTCGGCGTGCCGGTCGAAGCCAGCGTCGCGCTTATCTTACGCCCGATTATACCGGCCTTGCCTATCCCGCTGACGATACACGAGCCGGTGCAGTTGTAAATCATCTCCGCCACCTTTGCAAAGTCGCTGCCGACCACCTTTACCAGGCCCTTTATCGCTTTACTCTCGCTTTCAATTACCTGCCGCGCATATTCAAGGTCAAACTTCATTTGACACCAAAAAATTTCAATAGATACCAAATCGACTAAAAGAGTATCCCCGAAAAATCCCTCCCCGTCAAGCTTCATCACTCTGCGCCTGCCCCTGTAGAGCAGGGCAAAGCCCGTCAAATCTCTCTACAACTTCACAGCGATACCCCGCTCGTTGTAACAAACTATCTCGTATCGCTCGCCGGAATACTCTGCGGAGGAATGAATAGTGACTCGTTTGTTTTTATACTGCTCTATCTGCGATATCGCCGCCCGCTTTGTGTTTTGCAGATAATCCGCCACCTCCGGCGAAACGGACAGCTCTATTTTTTTGATTTGCTCCTTCGACGCGGCCAGATTCAACAGCCGGATAAGCTCTATCGCGCACGATTCGTGGCTTTTGACGTATCCGCTGCCCCCGCAGTTCGGGCAGGCCAGATAGGTGCTCGACTGCAAGCTGGGCCTCATTCTCTGTCGAGTCATCTCCACCACCCCGAAACTGCTTATCCGCAGAATCCGAGACCTCGCACGGTCACTTTTCATAGCCGTCTTGAACTCCTTTTCGACCTCTCGCCGATGCTTGTCGCTGCGCATATCGATGAAATCGCATATTATCAGCCCGCCCAAATCTCGCAGTCGAAGCTGCCTTGCTATTTCCGTGGCCGCTTCCATATTCGTCTTGAAAGCCGTCTGCTCCGCGTCATGGTGCTTGCGGAATCGTCCGCTGTTGACGTCTATCGCAACTAAGGCCTCGGTCTGCTCTATCACAATCGAGCCACCCGCCTTCAGCGGCACTGTCCGCGAGTGGACCTTCGTAATCTCCTGCTCTATCCTGTATTTGTGAAACAGCGGTTCTTTCCCATCGTAATATGTAACCCGCTGTCTCAGCCGAGGAGACGCTATCGACAGAAAATCTTTAATCCGCCGGACCATTTGCTCCGAGTCGCACACTATCCTGCTTATGTCGCTGTTGACGATGTCCCGCAAAGTCCTGATGACGAGGTCCGATTCCTGATACAGGTCCGTCGGCGTCTTCGAGCCGGAAATCCTTTTTTCAATTGCGCTCCATAATCGCCGCAGATACTTCATATCGTTTAGAATATCGCGTTTCGAGCTACCCTGCGCAGCCGTGCGGATAATAAACCCCACACTCGCAGGTGGATTACTCTGCTCGAATATCTTCCGCAACCTCGCTCGCTCCTGTTCATCCTCAATTTTGTGAGATACGCCTGATTTCTCCATCCACGGCATCATAACCAGGTACTTGCCCGGCAGGGCGAGATACGTGCTCAGCGTAGGCCCCTTGGTATTTATCCCCTCTTTGGTCACCTGGACTACCACGTCATCGCCCTTGTGCAGGCACGACTGAATCGGCCTGCGCTCGTCAAGGGAGCGTCGCTTGCCGATAACCTCCATTTCTGTCGCCGCTTTGCCTGAAAAATAGCGAGGATGAAGGTCGCTTATATGTAGAAAACCGTTCTTTCCCACCCCGAAGTCCACAAATGCCGCCTGTATCGCCGGCTCGATGTTCGCCACCTTGCCCTTGTAAATGTTGCCGACGTACCGAGTCAAACTGGCACGCTCCACGTAAAGTTCCTCAAGGGCGCCGTCCTCCACAACCGCAACTCGGCACTCTTCGCTTTCCGCAACGTTTATAAGCATTTCTCTTGCCATTTGTTTTATCTCACATAATATCAGTGTTTGTCAGTGTTTACGTCGGTATCAGTCAGTGTATTGCACACTCATCCGCCTGACCGGCCGGGCCAAATCCTTAACTTCCAGCTGCAACAAGCTCAACATCTCATCCACCCGTATAGTGCCCGCGGGGCTGATTTTGCAATCGACAATTATATCTGCTGTCTCCATATTGATTGATTCCAGGAACGGCCTCACGTCAACCAGCTTAACCCGTGAACCTTCGCCGCTTCGTCGCTCAACCACTATCTTGTCGCCGGCCAAAAGCTCTTCAATCCGCTCCTTCATACGCTCATCTGCGTGTTCTTCTCTCGTCTTTATAAGATACCTCGCCGAACTCGGCCCGGGAACGTTTTTTGACCCGCTCATCGTTACTGAAAAAATCTCAATCCCATCCGGCACTTCATTCTTCAGCGCATCCGCGTCAAATCCTGCCCCATCCTCCTCGAGCCGCAGACACAACATCTCGTCGTCCGATTCGACTCCGACGCTTCTCGGCAATACCAGCGACATTCGGGGATGCGGATTAAAACCCTGACTATACGCCACCTTTATCCTCGCCCGAACACAGGCACGCTGAAATACGCGCATTGTCTCCGCGTGCGACAAATATCGCAAATTTCCTCCTACCCTGAATCGAATTACTGCCAACATTTGACTCCTGATTCGCCGCCCGGCCCGTTAACTCCATCGATACTGATACGCCTCCCTCAAAACGCCTCGGGCAGGATTTTCCGGGCCGCGTCTCGCAAAAAAATGGAAATCTGTCTCTCGGAATTCATACTCAGCACTTTCCTCGCCACCTTGTTGCATTCCTCGATAGTCACCGACCGGATAACCTGCTTTACTTCCGGTATCATAGGAGACGCAATCGACAGCTTCCGCACGCCAAGACCCAGCAGCAGCATCACCGACTCCGGCTCCGACGCCATCTCCCCGCAGACATTCACGTCCACCTGCGCCTTGTGCGCGTCCTGAATCACCGTCCTTATAAGCCGGAGCACCGCAGGGTCCACCGATGAATATAACGTCGAGACAAGCTCGTTGCCCCTGTCAACCGCGAGGGTATATTGCGTCAAGTCATTAGTTCCTATGCTGAAAAACTTCACGTCCCTGGCAAGCATCGACGCCGTAAGCGCAGCCGCCGGCGTCTCAATCATAATCCCCACCTCGATGTCACGATTGTACTTTATCTCCTCCTCGTCGAGGTCTTCCATCACGTCCCCGAGTATCATCTTTGCCTGCATCAGCTCCTGAAGGGTTGTTATCAGCGGAAACATTATCTTGACCTGCCCCAGAACCGACGCCCGCATAATCGCCCGCAATTGCGTTTTAAACATCGTAAGGTTCTGCAGAGAAAACCTTATCGACCGCAAACCAAGAAAAGGATTCGGCTCACGGACGTATCGCCTGCTCTGCGTGTATTTGTCGGCCCCAAGGTCCACCGTTCTTATTATAACGGGTTTCTTCTTGAAAACCTCGACCGTCCGCGCGTATGCCTCATAATGCTCCTGCTCAGTCGGCTCGGTTTCGCGGTTAAGATACAAAAACTCCGTCCGGTAAAGCCCTATTCCCTCCCCGCCTTTCTGCAGCACCAGCTCCGCCTCGTCCGGAAATTCGATATTGCCGAATAACGTCACGCGGACCCCGTCCCGCGTCACGGCGGGCTTTTCCCTTATCGTGTCAAGCCGATGCTCCAGCTCCGTAAACTCAACCGCGTACTCTAAGTACTGCTGAATCGTCGCGTCGTCCGGATTTACTATCACTATCCCGCGGTTGCCGTCAACAATCACCGTGTCTCCGGCCGTTACGCTCTCGGTGATGTCCTCCAGTGCCACTACCGCGGGTATCCCAAGCGACCTCGCCACTATCGCCGTGTGACTCGTCCTGCCACCGCCGCCGGTCGCTATCCCTTTGACGTATTCCTTATTGAAACTCGCCGTTTGCGTCGGGCTTAGCTCCCTGGCAACAATCACCGCCTCTACGGTCAACTGCGAAATGTCCTGTCTCTTGCCCCCAAGAAGATGCTTCAACAGCCGGTGCTCTATGTCGTATATGTCCGTCGCCCGCTCGCTTATGTAAGTGTCTTTCACCTTCGTAAAGTGCGAGGCAATATCCCGCAGCGTCTTCGATACTGCAAACTCCGCCGTGACCGACTCTTCGTGAATAAAATCGGTTATCTGTTTGCGAAGAGTCCTGTCCCGAAGAAAACTCAAATGCACGGCGAAGATGTCACGTATCTTCCTGCCTTCAAATCCCTCCTGTTTGCCCTGAAGCCCCGTCAGCTCCTCTATCGCGTCCCGAAAGGCGTTACGAACACGCTGCGTCTCAGTCAAACGCTGCGACGGCTCTATCGAGCGCCTCGGAATCCGATAGTCCTCCGCGTCTATGACCAGACACTTGCTTATCGATATCCCCGGCGAAACTGCTACGCCTTTCTTTATCTCCATCGGTCAACCGCAATCACTATTCCTGCCTGCCCCCGAATGTTGTTGTCGGGGGTTTGCCCTCGAACGCCTGCCCCGGCAATCCGTTGGCCTGGGACAATTCATTGGCCGGAGACGTGCCGTCGGCAGGGGTCGTAGTCGAGGGTCGGTCTTTCTCTTCCGGCGTCGGCTCGCCGAAATGCTTTACCTCCACCAGTTCCCGAAGCGCCTCTACTGCCCCGTCGGCGTCCGCGCCTTCAGCCCTTATCTTCAAACGCGACCCGCACAACGCCGCGAGCATGCTCATCTGCATAATGCTCTTGCCGTCCGCGCCGGTCTGTTCGTTACTCACTTTTATTGATGACTTATACTGACTGGCAATATCCACAAACTGCATCGCCGGACGCATATGCAGACCGTCTGTATTCTTTATCTGAACCTCAACTTCATAGAATCCCTTTTCCACTGTTTCGCCCGTCTGCATATAATCGCCTTTGCCGCCGCCCCCGCGTCTTGCTGTCGCAAGACAGCAGCGGGGGTCAAAACTCACAAGGATGGGTTCGCGTCTGCCTCTTTGAGCAAATCCTCTATTTGCGCCGCTGTCTGCGACTGCCTCAGAAATTTACGGAACTTCTCCTGCTGGAGATGCCTGAATATCTTCTCCATCGCCTGCAGGTGTTTCTCCGGGTTGTCTGCCGGACTGACCAAAAGTATCACCGAGTACACCGGCTGCTTGTCCAATGCCGAAAAATCCATTCCCTTGCTGCTCTGTCCAACCGCCGCAACTACGTCCTTTACCGCTTTGTGTTTGACGTGGGGAACCGCTATCCCTTTGCCCATCCCCGTGCTCGCCTCGTTCTCCCTCTTGATTATGGCGCGGGTTATCTTGTCCGCGTTGCCTTTGCCGAGCCGGCCCGATTTGTCCAGCGCGTCCACAAGCTCCTTTATTACACCATCCCGGTCTTTCGCCTGCAGCTCCGAAACTATTGCTTCAAAACAAACAAAATCCGCGAATTTCATACCGTCCTTTCCAATTTCACCCGCAATCCTTCGCCGCTCGCAACCGGCAACCTGCTGCCGGCAGCTTGCGAAACTCTTATCGCGACCTGTGCTTTTTGTTACGCTCTTTTTTCTTTATCTTCCTGAGCTGCTGCTCAAGCTTGTGCGACGCAAGGTCGATTGCTGCGTAAACGTCGCCGCATTTTTCCTTCACCACAAACACCTTCTTGTGCTCGCCCCTCGCGATTATCTCCACGGCAATATCGTTCCCCTCCTTGCCGTCGATTATCACATCTGTCTGGTTGATGATATTGTAAAATTTCGGCAGCTTGGATGTCTTCTCTTCCGCGTAGTCCTTGACCGATTGAGGCACCTCAATGTGTTTGCCGGTTATTGTGAATAGCAAAGCAGTTCTCCTTAACTTTTTTCCTACAATCACTTTAAAATCATATCAGCCGGCCATTGCCCGCAGGCCGTCTATTATACACCATTCCGTCCGGATTTCACGCGTAATCCTTGTTGTCCTCAATGCTTCATTCCATTGTCTTCTGGTAATATTGCCCCTCTGTCAACCTCCCGCCCTGCGACGAGCCCGGCGTTACCAAACCCGCGCTTACTATAAACTTGAACGCGTCCTCTATCGACATATCGAGGTCTATGGCCTCGTCCTTTGGGACAATTATCATAAAACCAGTCAACGGCGAGGGTGTCGTGGAGATAAACACCGACAAAAATTCTTTCTTTTCCCTGTCAGCCACTTTCTTTAAGCCCTTGCCCGTCACCAGCCCGACCGACCATATCCCCTTGCGCGGATACTCAACCGCGACCACACGCGAAAACATCTTCTTTGACTCTTCCGGCGTCAGGAAAAAGTCAGTCACCTGCTTAATATAAGGATATAACTGCTTCAACAGCGGCGTGTTCATTATGAATTTCTCGACCTGACGCCACAGCGTCCTGCCCAGCACGCTCGCCAAAACAGCCCCCACCACGCAAACAATCCCCACAGCAATCAAAAATCCCCACACCGACAGGGCGGTCTCCACCCAGAACTTCGCCAGCTCCTCCTCCGACCCGCCGGCCATCTTTATTAAATACGCCAACCCACGCTTTATATGGATACTGATGTTATCGTTGATAAACGCATAGCCCCACAGGATTATCCATATCGTCAGGACCGTCGGCAGCAACACCGCCAGCCCTCGCAGGAAATAACTTCTGAACCGCCCCGATTTCGACATATTCGCTCACAATCCTTTTTTCATATTTACGCGACAATCCTGTTATGCCACGCCCCCTAGCCGCCCTTATACTTTATTTCCCCAAACCCTCGTAGTCAATGCCAATCTCTTTCGGCAAATGCCCTCCCGCCAGATGAACAAAAGCCCCCGGCA
Organism: Planctomycetota bacterium; assembly: GCA_043811995.1. GTDB lineage: Bacteria > Planctomycetota > Phycisphaerae > Sedimentisphaerales > Anaerobacaceae > Fen-1362. The sequence goes on along the minus strand of JBDRMP010000118.1, from coordinate 7,125 downwards.
GTGACGCAACCATCCACACCACACGCTGACACAGTGCTATCGCCAGCGCCTGCTCCGCACCTACGCCGGCAACAACTGTAAATAGCGCAACCAGGCTGCCTTCAACCACGACCGCCCCGCCTACGCTAACCGGTATTGCCCCCAAGGCCCACGTCAGCGGGAAAAATACGAAATAATACTTAACGCTCGCCTCTATCCCGATGTGCCTGCCCACAAGCCAAAAACCCACTATCACTATCCCCTGCAGGACGAAAGTAAGCCCGAAGACAGCCAAAATCGTTAACGGGCTGCGTGAATATATCACTACTGCCGTCCAGAGCTTTTTCGCCAGTTTCAATCCCTGTTCCCACGCCTTTTTTACCAACCTCCTGCCCGCCGGCAGCACAAGCATCACAACTGCAACCAGACCCAATATAACCAATCCCCAAACCACCCACCCTTTATAATGCCCTTCAGCCACAGCGCTATCCCCGGCACCGGCGATTCCCAGTTTTTGGCCGTGCAGAAGCACAAAATAGCTAAAACCCGCCATTATGACCGAGCTTGTGAAACCCAACAGCCGGTCCACAAACACAGTCAGCGCCGCCTCGAACCGCCGATGCGTGTGCTTGGTCACATACCACGCCCGCATCAGGTCCCCGCCCAGAGAGCCGGGCATAAAATTATTGTAAAAAAGCCCTAAAAAATGCAGCCGGACCGCCGCCCGGATACTTATATGAACCTTCTGCGTCCGCAGAAGAAGCCACCACCGCGACGCTAAAATCACCTGGCTCAATGCGAATACCGCTACTATCCCCACAATGAACGCAGGATTCATCCTCGAAAGAATCTCACCCAGTTTTACATAACGCTGCCGGCCGCAAACCCAGATTATCCCCGCCGTCACCCCCGCCAGAACGAAAGCTATACGCAGATAAACAAATATCTTCTTCGTCGTCTGTTTTTTCTCTTCACCCATCGATGTAATTTCAACCTAAAAAAACTTGTCTGCGGGAATAATAACGTGTAAAACCTTTTCTGACAAGATTATACATTGAAGGAGAATTATAAAGTGGCTGCGGACGAATCAATAGAACAGGGCACAGATTTTACGCCGAAATTCGACGCTAATGGCCTTATCCCCGTCATAGCCCAGGATTCTAAAACAGGCCAGGTGCTTATGTTCGCCTATATGGACCGCGAGGCCCTCGACCAGACCATAAAAACAGGCCGGGCGACGTATTACAGCAGGTCACGCGGCAAACTTTGGACCAAAGGCGAGCAATCAGGCCATTTCCAGAAGGTTGACCAAATCCTCATCGACTGCGACCAGGATTGCCTCCTGCTCAAGGTTACCGTCACCGCAGGTCAGTGCCACGTCGGCTACCAATCCTGCTTTTATCGCGCCGTAGCACGGGCTTCCAGCCCGTGCAAGCATGGCCAGGATGGCCGTGCTACGAGTACCCAAAAACTCGACTTCATCGCCAAAAAGGTCTTCGACCCGGCCAAAGTTTATAAAAAATAAATTTCGGTCATATTGAGAATAATCGTAACTCCCTTGTCAAAAAGAAGTTATCGCTCTCTTAACAAAATAAGCCCGATTAATTTGGTGTTATTTTCTTGACTTCCCGCCGGCCTAAGCATTAAAATCATTACAAGAAATCATTTCTACTATTTATAGTGAGGAGTGGTAATGCCTTGTTCCATGCACAAAGGCACGGTGCGATTGTTTGGGGGCACGGGGAAATTATATATCTTAACCCTCCTCCAATCATATCACTTCTTTCCAACTCGAAAGATAATCTTTATAGGAGGAAAAAAATGAATGATACCCCAATTGTCTCTCAAAAAAGGGAGGGGCTGTTCTGTTAATTAGGGAAGTGGTTAAATAACATCGGTTTTAAGGAGAACTTGGAAAATGAAACCATTAAGAATTCTCATTCTTGTCCTGCTCGTGACAATCTGCATTTCTCAGGCGGCCTTCGCCGCGAAGGTCACAATCCTCAAGAATCGGGACAGCAACATCACGGTATGGAACACGTTCTTCGGCTTTCGCATCGGCGACCCAATTTACACGGGTACGCTGCCCGCGGGCACGCCCCTAATCATCACAAGCAACTGGTGGGCCACGGACCTTTCTGTGGAACAGGACGTAGTAGGAAATCTCGCCGACCACTCCATTGGTGCAGTTCAGGAAAAAGCACCCGGCGTCTATGAGCTTGCCGAGTTAAACACCTGGCTTGGCCGGAACTTCGGGTTCACCCCGCAGCTCCTTGCAGACCTCGGACACTTTGTAGCCGGCCCGCTTCTGTACATTGCCGTGGATATCAACGAGTTCCTCTTAAGCGGGGTTCCTGTCCCGCCGCCCGGTACAATCTTGACTGTCATAGGTGGCGAAATACCCGTTCTGCCCGGCTACGTAGTCGGTAATGTCCCTATCTCATTTGACCCAGGCCAGGGCTGGGTAAATCCCGCCCCCTACTTTGGAGATATCGGAGTTATCGGCTTTATCGAAATAGCCGCACCCGGCCAAAACATGAGCTTCGACTTCACTTATATGGGCTATATAACTCAGGACGATCCCGGATGGGTCGGCTCAAAACACCCCGATTACCCATACCAGCATATCTGGCAGCTCGACATCCATGACTGGGACGACGCTGAAATCATCAGCGACATCGACGTTATAGAGCCCTGGGTCATTTACCCCGGCTACATCCAAATCGTCCCGCCGTCAAACTGGGGCTCTGAGGGTGTTACCTATGGCCGATATGGTTACGAATCCAACCCCGGCGCCGAAATAACCGCCGGCGGCGGTTCCCTCGGAATCGACTGGAGGGTAAACGGAAAAGTCCCCGCTGTCGTCCCGGGACACGTTGAACTGACCTACAAGAATGTCCCCGTCAGCCAGCAGATGCCCACTATGATTGTTGACCGCGAGGCAAATGAGCTTACATTCTCTTTCGATTACGTCGGCTACACCAACGTCGGCGGCAACTATCCTTACGAACACTCATGGGAACTCAATATCACCGAGTGGGACCCGCAGCTAATGTATATAAATGACCTCGAGATTGAAGCTCCACACGTCATCCCCGGCTACGTCGAGGTCATTCCTCCGCCGACATGGCACGTTGGCCCCTGGTACATCGGACGCTACAGCTATGAGGCCAATCCCGGCGACGAAATAGTCAACGAAGGAAAATACACCGACTGGAAAGTCAGGGCAAAAACTCCGTATGTCGTCCCCGGCACCGTTTATCTCACCAAAGACGGCCAGCAGATAAGTCAAACCATGGAAACACTGGTCGTCGCTGAAGACAAAAAGCTCAGCCCGTCACTTATGATAGACACGCTCAGTGAATGGGAGAACGCATTCGATGGCGGAAAAATCCTCCCCGTCGACCCGCTTCAATGGGATGACCATATGATGCAGTGGGAACTTTACGGAACCGAACCGTATCCGACTACAGAGTTTATGCCCCCGCAGGAACTCTACGTCTACGGCGGTGGTGGTGGAGGCGGCTACGAGCCAAACGATGCAGGACTGGTTATGGCCTGGGGCGATACCGGTTCCGACGGCGACTACGCGTCCGCCTGGAAGGTCAAATACAACAAAGACCCGGACCTCACCAATTGTATTATCACTGTTACCGTTACCGCACCTCAGACCAGTCCGCTTCCGCCTAATGCCCAAATAAACCAGGTCTCACTCGGCCTGCAGAACAATCCTATGGTCGGCGGACCTATGAGGGCCTGGTACTGGAACTGCGGCGCAGTGGGAAGCGGCGCACCGATTATATGGAACCAGCCAACCACGATAAGAATCGACACATCTCTTACAGGCGTAGGCGCCGCTACACCAACCGCAAGCGCCTATATGAACAATCCGGGCTTCAATTTAACCAATGTCCAGTGGATTATCCTCGACGAAAACGGCTCTATGGTAGGCGGGCCCACTGGCGCACCCGGACCGGGTGGCTGGATGTTCCTCTGGAACTACTGGCACTGGCTGATGATTACTCCCAAAACCACCATCGACAAAGGCGTCTACAAGAAATACAGCCAGCCGCCTGTCCCCGTCGATATCAACACCGACCCGCCGGTCATTATCGGCTGGGATGAATGGTCCGACTTCATCGGGCCAAACGTAGTCGCCGACGACTGGCCCTGTCAGGACGACCGTCCCGTAACAGACATTCACTGGTGGGGTTCTTTCATCGGCTGGACTCAGCCGCACCCACCGCCGATTATGCCGCAGGCGTTCCATCTCGGAATCTGGACCAATGTCCCCGACCCCGACCCCCTCGACCCGGCGAGCTTCAGCCATCCCGGCCAGCTCATCTGGCAAAATTACTGCGATAACTACGTCTGGAACTTCACCGGTTACGACAGAGACCCACGCATGCTGCCGCCGAAAATGGACCCCTGCGAGCCCGGAGGCGATTTCCCGATGGATTCCTGCTTCCAGTTCACTCAAATGCTCTCAGAAGACGAGTGGTTCTTCCAGGAGCCGAATGACCCCTGCCAGATATACTGGTTGAGCATCACTCCGGTCTGGAACGCTGCTGATTACGCCGACCCCAACTTCTATCCCTGGGGCTGGAAGACAAGACCGCATACCTTCGAAGACGACGGTGTCGTAATGCAGCCGATGCCCTGGCCGCCTATGGTCGGGCTTACAACCTGGTCAAGCGGAACACCGATCAAGTTCCCGCCATACCCCGACCCTGAAGGCATCACCTGGGACCTCGCGTTCGAATTGACAACCAACATCCCCGGCGAACCAGACGCAGACCTCGATAAGAGCGGCATTGTTGACCTCTACGACTTCGCCATCTTTGCCGACCAGTGGCTAACCGCGGGACCGTAAGCGACCTTGACGCACATCAGCGCAAACAAAAGGGCTGCGGGCAAAACGCTCGCAGCCCTTTCTTTTCCCAAATCAATTTACGAAACAGTTTTTACTTCTCCTGCATATAGGGATATCTGAAGTCCCTCGGCGGCAGGAACGTCTCCTTAATAGCCCGCGGTGAAACCCATCGTTCAAGATTAAGCCAGCTTCCCGCCTTGTCGTTTGTCCCCGAAGCCCGTGTCCCGCCGAACGGCTGTTGCGATACAACCGCGCCCGTCGGCTTGTCGTTGACGTAGAAATTGCCCGCCGCGTGCCGCAGAACGTCCATCGCCTTGACTATCGCGCCGCGGTCCAGCGCGAATATCGAACCGGTCAATGCGTATGGCGACGTTTGGTCGCAAATCTCAAGCGTCTCGTCGTATTTGCCTTCCGGATAAACGTGTACCGTCATAACGGGCCCGAAAATCTCTTCTGCCATCAATTTCGATTTCGGGTCCTCACTGACCACAATCGTCGGCTCGACAAAGTATCCCTTGGAGTCGTCATACCCGCCGCCCGTAATTATATCCAGCCCCTTCGTTGCCTTTGCGTATTCAATGTACTCGACAATCGTATCGAACGCCTTTTTATCAATCACTGCACCCATGAAATTCCTGAAATCACACACATCGCCCATCTTCACATCTTTGATTTCAGCGAGTATCTGCTCTTTCATCTTCGGCCATATCGAATCCGGCACATACATCCGCGACGCCGCCGAGCATTTCTGCCCCTGATATTCGAACGCACCGCGCACCGTCGCCGCGACCAGCGCCTCGACATCACAGCTTGCGTGTGCGAATATAAAGTCCTTTCCGCCCGTCTCACCCACTATCCTCGGATACGCTACGTATTTGCGAATGTCACTGCCTATCGCCAGCCATATCGTCGAGAACACATACGTGCTGCCCGTAAAGTGAATCCCGCCCAATCGAACGTCGTTCAATACCGGCGGTCCCACAACCGGCCCAGGCCCCGGAACCATATTTATTACCCCCGGCGGCATACCTGCCTCTTCGAGAATCTTCATTATATAGTAAGCCGGCAAAACCGCAGCCGACGCCGGCTTCCATACGACCGTGTTACCCATCAACGCCGGCGCTGTCGGCAGGTTCCCCGCGATACTCGTAAAATTAAAAGGCGTTATCGCGAACACAAACCCGTCCAGAGGCCGATGCTCCATATAATTCAAAATCCCCGGCGACGAATTCGGCTGGTCACCGTAAACCTCTTCCATAAAGTGCGGATTGAACCGCCAGAAATCTATCAGCTCGCACGCCGAGTCAATCTCCGCCTGATACGCCGTCTTACTCATATTCAGCATCGTCGCCGCGTTCAGCAGCATTCGGTACTTCCCCGCCAGCAAATCCGCCGCCTTCAGCAGTATCACCGCACGCGATTCCCAAGGCATACGCCCCCACTCCCTCTTCGCCTTCTGCGCCGCGTCCGCCGCCTGAATCGCGAACTTGGCGTCGGCCTGATGACACTTGCCAAGAACCTGACTATGGTCGTGCGGACACTTTATATCCGCTAATTTCCCGCTCTTGACCTCTTTGCCCCCGATTATCATAGGCACTTCAACTTCCGTGCCTAACATCTCCTTGAGCTTCGCCTTTAGCTGCCCCTTTTCCGGGCTGCCCGGCGCATAACTCAATACGGGTTCATTCTTGGGCTGCGGAACGCGAAATATACCGTTAAACATCTCTGCCTCCTTAAAAACCAACTATTATGAGATTCCAATCGTCACGAAAGCCCGAACAATAACATATCCTCACCGAAAAATCAATTATCAATACCGGGACCAGGTTTCTCCGCTCGGCTATAAATCATTCGGTAAAATTAAGACGCGCGAACTCACCGAAATATTTCTTCGCCGTTGCATCGTATGCGCGGCCCGCCTCGTCTTCGTCAGCAAATCGGCCTAAATCTATTTTTTTCCCCATATAGCAGATTACGGCCCGCCATTTTCTGTTACATTTATCAAAATATACCCCGATGTATTTCGACGAGGTTTTTGACTTTCTTTTTGGCCTGTTATGACTATTTTGCAGGTGAGTCGCCAGTCGCAAATTGCTCCTGCGATTGTCCAACCCGTCGTTGTTTTGATGGTCTATAATACTCCCCAAAAACTGGGCGCGAATTAAGGCGAATTAAGGTGGATTTGTCGCCTGAGACGATAACAATTTCAGGAGACAGATTCATGAAAAACAAAAGACGCAATCACACGGCTCAATTCAAGGCGAAGGTTGCTT
>JBDRMP010000117.1:0-37485 GCA_043811995.1 Planctomycetota bacterium | reverse complement strand
GCGGTTGGTTCGTCGATGAGTGTGCCGTTGGTTGAGATGACGGTCCGCAAACCCAAGTGTTTGGCCTCAGCGAGAAGCTCGAACAAATCAGGACGTAAAAGCGGCTCGCCTCCTGAAAACAAGACGACGGGCGCGTTTATCTCAATGAGGCCGGCGAGGAGTGATTTTGCCTGAGTAGTGGTAAGCTCGGAATCGCGGCGGGATGAATCGGAGGCGCTGTAGCAGTGCAGGCAGCGGAGGTTGCAGCGTGCGGTGCAGTTGTAAACGACGACCGGCCCGAGGGAAGCGTTACCTTCGTAACGCAAATGGTCGGACTGGCCCGCGAGACCACAATAAAGTTTTGAGATGTTTATCATTGCTCGTTATTGATTGTTCAATTCGTCCCGCCGAAGCGGGATTCCGCTATCGCTTCATATTGTTCGATGGCGAAAATAAGGCCGTCGATGGTATGTTCGGTTGCCTCGACATCGACTTTTACGCCGAGAGCGGCGAGTTTTTTTGACGTAACTGGGCCGACGGAAGCGACCTTTGCACCGGCTGATTTTACGAAATCGACCGGGATTTGTTCAAAGAAGCAGGTTGCCGAAAAAGGGCTGGCAAAGGTGAGCCAGTGGATTTTCTTTTCCGCGAGCAATTCGGAAATGATTTTAAGGTCGCAGAGTTTTTTTTCACTGGTGTAGATAGGGACGTCATCGACGGCTGCACCGGCGATCTCCAAAAGTTGCGGCAAGTCATCGGTCGCCAGTTGCGAGCGCAGGAGCAGGACTTTACGGTCTTTTAAGTTAGTAGATTCGATAAGCTCTTTTGCGAGGTTGCTGCTGGTGAATTTGGCGGGGACGAAATCGGCTTTGAGGCCGAAGCCGGCGAGTTTTTCGGCGGTGCGGGCGCCGATGCAGGCGATTTTTATGCGGCCGAAGACACGAGCGTCTTTGCCGAGCTTTGTAAGGGCGTTGAAGAACGCCTCGACGCCATTGGCGCTTGTGAATATGACCCAGTCATATTCATTGACTTTAGCGAGCGTTTTTACAAATGCGTTCGAGTCAGTGAGGGGTTTTAATCTGGTGACGGGCAGTTCGATGGGTTCAGCCAATTTGGCGATTAGTTTGGCTGAAAATTCGGCGTTTCCAATTGGGTCGCGGGTGAGGACAATTTTTTTGGCAAAGAGGGGCATTTTAGCCAGCCAGTCGAGTCGGGTATCGCCTTTAGCGGCCGGGCCGATGAAAACGAGAGCGGGTGGGCCGATATGCTGTTTAGCGCAGAGGTCGGCGATTGAGGCCAGTGTCGCTTTTGCGGTCCTTTGCGTCGGCAGGGTTGCATTTGCAATGACGGCGGCAGGAATATCCGAGGACATACCATTTTCAATAAGTCGATTGGCAATTGATTCGAGATTGCTCATACCCATATAAAAAACGATTGTGCCTGAAAACCTCGCCAGCAATGTCCAGTCGATACTTGTTTTTTCTTTACCCTCGGCCTCGTGTCCGGTAACGAAAATTACCTCAGAGACGAGGTTTCTGTCGGTCAGCGCTATCCCTGTATAACAGGATGCGGCGGTTGCGGCGGTGACGCCGGGGACGACTTCAAAGTCAATACCGGCCTGGGCGAGAATAACGGCTTCCTCGGTCCCCCTGCCGAAGATATACGGGTCGCCTCCTTTGAGGCGGACGACGGTTTGATACTGAGCCGCTTTTTCAATGAGCAGGTTATTGATTTGCTGCTGGGTGAAGGATTCGTCGCCAACACGCTTTGGTGCGGCGATTATTTCGGCGTCAGGCCGGGCGTAGTTCAGCAGGGCGGGGTTGGCGAGCTTGTCGTAAATAACGCAATCGGCGGCCTTGAGTAATTCGAGACCGCGAAGAGTAATCAAATCGACGCGGCCCGGGCCTGCGCCGACGAGGTAAACCTTGCCTTTTTTATTCAGAGCATCCATAAGGTTTCGATAAAGATACGGTTTAAGTGATTGTAATTATATAACTTTTTGCGTAGAATATAAAGCCCAGGTATGAACTAAATACGGAGGTGCAATGGAAAAAGAAGTCGATTTATCGGTTGAGTTTGCGGGATTAAAATTAGCGAATCCGGTGTGGACGGCATCGGGGACGTGCGGATACGCGGACGAATTGTCCGATTTTACGGACGTGAACAAGCTCGGAGGGTTCATCACAAAGAGCGTAACGCTGCGGCCGAGACAGGGCAATCCCGTGCCGAGGGTGGTCGAAACGGACAGCGGGATGCTCAACGCGATAGGGCTGGCGAACATCGGGGTCGAGGAATTTATATCAGAGAAGGCGCCGATATTAGAAAAGCTGTCCTGTGCGATATTTGTCAATATCGCAGGGGAAACAATTGAGGATTATGTCGCGGTAGCACAACGGCTCTGCGAGCAAAAGGCCATAGCCGGGTTTGAACTGAACATCAGTTGTCCGAACGTGAAGCGCGGGGGAATTACATTCGGGACCGAGCCGAAGGCGGTAAAGGAAATTACCTCGGCGGTAAAGGCGGCGTGCGGGAGCAAGGTTTTGATGGTGAAGCTGACTCCCAATGTTACGGATATAGCGGTGACAGCGAGGGCGGCGGTGGAAGGAGGGGCGAACGCGCTTAGCTTAATCAATACGTTTACGGCGATGGTGATAGATGTCGAAAATCGTAAGCCCGTGCTGGCGAACCGCACGGGGGGATTGTCGGGGCCTGCGATAAAGCCGATAGCGGTATATATGGTCAGCAAGGTATTTAACGAAGTGACCAAAGGGACACAAATACCAATTCTGGGAATTGGGGGCATAAGGACGGCGACGGACGCGATTGAGTTTATATTAGCGGGCGCGTCGGCGGTTGCTGTGGGAACGGCAAATTTCATCGAGCCGGACTGTGCGAACAGGATAGCAGAGGGAATCAGGAAATACTGCCAAACCCATCAGATAAGCTCGGTCAGGGAACTTACAGGAGCGATTGAGTGAGACGGATACGGAAAATAAGTGTTGGACTTGCAGCGTGGTCGGTGCTTGTTTGCGGGACGGCTGTGGCAACGGAGAAGGAATACCTGACGGGAAAGGATTTTTCCGTGTGGCGCAACAGTTCGGACTGGAGTATAGCCGGGGACGCGTTCCTGCACCCGAACAATGAAAACCTGTTATCGGTGACGCCGGGGACGGGGGTGATAGTGAACGGCCGGCGGGCGAAGAGTCCGCCGCTGGTGAGCAGGGAGGAATTAGGCGACTGTCGTGCGCACATCGAGTTTGTGATACCTAAAGGTTCGAATTCCGGTGTGTATTTACAGGGCCAGTATGAGATTCAGATTTTAGACAGTTACGGCGACATGAACAGTCCGTACCCTGGCAGTGAGTGCGGGGGAATATATCCGCGATGGGACGAGAGCCGGCTCGTGAAGTCATACGACGGATATTCGCCGAAAGTAAACGCCTCGCGTCCGCCGGGCCAGTGGCAGTGTTTTGACGTTATTTTTCGCGCGGCCCGGTTCGACAATGAGGGAAGGAAAATTGCTAATGCACGCGTTGTGAGGTTGTGGCAAAACAAAACGTTGATACATCAGGACGTTGAACTGACTGGACCCACGAGGGGCAGTATGTACACAGACGAAAAGGCGACGGGACCGATTGTGCTGCAGGGCGACCACGGGCCGGTCGCGTTTCGCAATATCTGGGTGGCGCCGATTGAATTGGACAAGATGGGGCTGACGAACCCGTTTTTTGCGATGGACACGGGGACAATCGATGAGGCGCACAAGACGGCTAAATCGCAGGCGGAGATGCTCAAGGAGCTGGGGTATGCCGGAATAGGATATTGGGAGAGAAATCTTTCGCAAGGCACTAAAGGGCTTGAGGAAATGTTAGGCGAGCTGGATAGTTGCGGACTGAAGGTGTATTCGGTGTATTTTACGATAAAGCTGGAAGAGCCGAAGGAAAAATACCTGCCATTGATAGAGGACAGCGTAAAGCTTTTAGCCGGCCGGGGGACAATTGTCTGGCTTGCTATAACAAGCGATGGTTTCCAGAAATCCTCGCCGGCAGGCGATGAGCAGGCGGCTGCGATAATCAGTGAAATTGCCGACGTCGCCCACGGGCACGGCACAAAGGTTGCGTTATATCCACACGCGGATTTCTGGCTTGAGAAAGTTGATGATGCGGTGCGGGTAGCTGAGAAAGTCAACAGACGCAACGTGGGTGTGACGTTTAATTTGTATCACTGGCTCAAGACGGACAGATTAAAGAATATGCAGGCGGCGATAGAGAAGGCAGCGCCGTATCTGTTTGCGGTTACGATAAACGGGACGACGGAGGCCGGCTCGATAGAGACGCTGGACACGGGGACATTTGACGTTTACAGGTTTTTGAAGGCCCTGAAGCAAAGCGGATTCAAAGGACCAATAGGGCTTCAGGGCTACGGGATAGGCGGGGACGTGCGCGAGAATCTGAGGAGGTCGATGGAGGCATGGCGTGGGTTTTCGCAGCGGTTGGCGACTGAAGAAGCAGAGACGATTGATTATTGATAATTGGGGGGGAGAATTTACCACAGACGGACCTGAATTACAGGGTTGTTTATTGCTTGCCAAAAAGAAGCGAAAATGATAATTTAAGACAAGGCAGCTTTTACCAGCCGATATTTGGATTTAGAGGGAAGGTATGCAAAGCTTGTTTTTGACAGGAGCAATCCGGGGTTTGCTGCTTTCGGGCGTGGGCGAGACCGTCCCAGCGGTAGGAGGACTTGCATTCAATCCAATCAAACTTTTGCTGCTTATCGGATGGGTGTATCTCGGATTGTATTGTGTTCAGCGGGTGGAGTTCAGCGCGATAGTGCCGAAGCAATACAAGCCGATAGTGAACGTTCTTACGCTGGTGTTCGGGCCCATACCATTACTGGCACTGTTGGTAGCGGATGTCTTCAAGACGCCGGCAGAGCAAAGGGGCAGCTTTTTCGCAGCGGTCAAGGAACGTTTTTACACTGTAACCGACAGGATAAAGTCCTTTGATATTATGGGCGGAAGAACCAAGGAAAGCCGGATTCGGCTGCTGGATTCGTCGGGGACAGACCTCAAGGAGATATACGGCCACGGAAAGATTCGCCGCCAGGACAGCCACATCCTCGATTTGACCGAAGAGATAATCTGGGACGCGCTGCAGGACAGGGCCAGCGATATCCTGATAGACCCGAAAAGCGATTCCGAATACGCGATAAGATTTCGTGTGGACGGCGTTCTGCGTGAGATTGACCGAATGAATGCGGATACCTGCCAGGCGGTAATAAACAGCATCAAGGCGGTCGCTAATATGGACATTTCGGAGAAGCGCCGGCCTCAGGATGGCGCGTTTGTCGCCAAGATGGAGGACGGGACCGTATCGTTCAGGGTGGCAAGCGCGGGGGTTTTGAACGGAGAGAAACTGTCGATAAGGGTGCTCAAACAGGACGCAAGCGCCTACACGCTCGAAAGCGTGGGGCTAACCGAGAAGCAGCGCAACATCATCGAAACCGCCATCGGCAAGCCGTCGGGTATGATACTATTGTGCGGGCCTACGGGCAGCGGCAAAACGACGACGATGTACGCAATGCTCAACAAAATTGATTTTTACACGCGTAACGTCATAACCGTCGAGGACCCGATAGAGTACGTCCTGTCCAACACAAGCCAGATTGAGGTGAATCCCAAGGCGGGGATAACATTCGCCAAATCACTTAGAAGCATCCTGCGGCAGGACCCGGACGTGATAGTCGTCGGCGAGATTCGGGACGAGGAGACGGCGGTTATTGCGCTTCAGGCGGCGCAAACCGGGCACCTCGTGCTGGCCACGGTTCACAGCAACAGCACCGCATCGGCGATGATACGGCTGCTGGATTTGAGCGTGACGCCCTTGATGATGGCGACGGGACTAAACCTGATTATTTCGCAGCGGCTGATGCGCCGGCTGTGCAAATACTGCAAGGCGCCGGCGAAACTCAGCCGAAACCAGATAATGGACTTCGAGAGAAAGAAAATAAATTACGCCAATATTCACGAGGCAATCGGCTGTGACAACTGTTACGGAACCGGATATTTCGGCAGAATCGGAATTTATGACATACTCGCGCTGGATGAAACACTAAGGGCAAGCATAACAAACAACACCCTGCCGATAACGGAATTGAGAAAAGAAGGCGACCATCGCGGCAGGAGCAACATGCAAAAACAGGCCTTGCTGAAAGTTGTAACGGGAATGACCAGTTTGGAAGAGCTCAACAGGGTGGTGGGATAGCATTATGGTATTCTGGACAGGCATATTAGTCGCCGCTGTTTTCGCCTACTCGGCCATCAAGCTTGGTTTTTACCAGGCGTGGACGATACTGGTCAACATTGTGATAGCGGTTTACATCGGGATAAGGCTCGGGCCGGCAATAGAAGAATTTGTTCCCGCGGGCGGCCAATACTACAGGACCCTTGCGGTGCTGGCGACGGGGGTGGGGGCTTTTCTGATTTTGCAGGGGATAGCATACGTATTTCTGATAGGGCAATTCTCTGTTACATTTCCCCGCGGAGTGAACATGCTCGGGTCGGGGCTGGCGGGATTTCTGGCCGGCTTTCTCGTATGGAGCTTTGCAGCAATAGTCATCGGCACAACGCCTTTGAGTGAAAACACGTTCATAAAAGATATCGGCTTTGAAAGCAAAAACCTCGAAGAGGCGAAGGTGCAGCCATATCTTGTCTGGTGGTGTAATTTCGTAGATAAGCTCGTCGTATCAGGGGACAATCAAACCAGCGTCGAGCAGACAGTCAAAGACCTATTGACAAAGCCCGTTCAAACCAGCACAAAAGGTAAAACAGGCAGGCCGGTCATCTCCACTGACGCCAACGAACCGAACTACCCGCACGGACCCGGCGACGAGACATTCCCTGATTCCCATACAATCATCCCGCCATAAAGAAAAAGCCCCCGGCAGAACCGGGGGTGGACATTTCTGATTTTACAATTCAAGAACACAATAAGATATTAGCTTCTCGCCTGGTCGAGGATGAGGTTTTTGACCTTCTGGCTTGGCAGATTGAGTGCGCCATAAGCAGCAGCGGCGGCGGCACGCAAAGCGGGGTCGATATCCTGCGAACTGACAAGCGCGTAAATCGCGTCAATGGTCGTATCGTCGAGCAAGCTGGCATTAAGTTTGCCAGAGACGGCCAGCGAACCGAAGGCGGCGATACGAATTTCCTTTGAGTTGGTATCGGCAAGCGCCATAGCGGCTATGGCCTGCTGTGCGGCCGGCGTAGTCAGATACGCGAGGATTTGGCCTGCAAGCATCTGGATATCGGGCCTTTTATCCTTTGTTGCGGCAATAAGGGTGTCCTGGGCAAGGGACAAGTCAAGGACTGGATTGCGGGTCGAAGCGAGTTTGAGCATCGCCTTTGCGGCGCGGAGCGCATACGAATCAGCCAATGAGCCGTTCCACATCGGCGTATTTTCATCTCCCGATTGCTCTGCATTTTGGGCAAGCGCCTCGGCAAGATTTACTATGACCAGGGTGCTTTCGGGGAATGTCTGTCTGGGACCTGCGTTTGCGACGGCGATTGCGGCGCTGTATCTGACCGCTTTGGCGCCAAATGAAAGCGCCTGCGAGAGGGGCTGGGTGGTGCCGACCCTGTAGAACAGCGACTTTTCACCCGCGGTGGTTGAAAGCGCCTCGACAACGCCGAGTGCGACCCGGGCGTCTTTATCTTTGATGGCTCGTGCGAGCGCCTGATGCAGGTATTCGGGACCTGCGGTGGTCGCATATACACTCGCGTCTGCGTGGCCCCGGCCGAAGTATGCGGGCATATCCGGATTGTCGGATTCGGCCTTGAAGAAAGCGGCCAGCCACAGCCCGATTGCCTGGCCGAAATCAGCGTCGGCCTTAAGCGCCGATTCGCAGCATCGCATTGACATCAGCTCATTGAAATAGCGTTTATCGACCTGCTCGCGGGTGAGTCGTGCGGCCTGGGTGTCCCAGAACCATACATTAGCGAAGTTTGCATCGTCAGCTGGGGCGAGCGACTCGGTATGGTAGTAATAGTCCTCGGAGAGCCGATAGAACAAATGGGCAGCCGGGATTTTAATCGCAGCGGCGTCGATTTTTCTGATACTGTCCTCGGCCAGCGTTCGAAGTTCCGCGGAACTGTCTTTCTCAGAGATGAACTTGAGATAGGGCAGCGACTGAGGATAGCCGATTTTGCCGAGCGCCTTGATAATCTCTGTCTTGACGGAGAGGTTGTCTGTCTGAAGGGCGGCGCCAAGCGGTCTTATCGCGCTTCTGCTCATCTGCGACAGGGCGTATGAGATATTCGGCCATTCGGCCTTGCGGGCGTCATCGGCCAGTGCGTCGAGCATATACATTATGGCGTATTCGCCGGCGTTTCGGAGTCGTTCTATGGCGATGAGCTGCCCACGTTTGGTTGTGCTTAGCCGGGCGATTTCCTCGACGATGACTTTGGGGTCTGAACGACGAAGAAAGCGGCCCTGCTCGATGATACCGAGGAGTTTGCCGCAGAGGGCTGCGAGTTCTGCGTCGTCGGCGGATTCCCCGGCTTTGACGAGCAATCCGTAACCCCGCGGATTGGCGTCGGCGAGTTTGAATAACTCGACCGGCTCGGGATTGCTGTCGATGGTTGCCTGGGCGTATCCTTTGGCGAGGTCAAACCGGCCAAGCATAAGATAGTGAAGAAAGTCGTTGTAATTTTCCTGCAGTGTCTGGGAAAAAGCGGGAACACCCAAAACAAGCACAACACCAAACACAGCCACAAGAACGTTTCTTTTAAGCATCGATAAGGTCTCCAAAATCCATTTGCTTCATGTAGTAATCGTCTTTAGAAAGTCCATACTAAAGATAAATGGGCGTTTTGTCAACAAAAAAGGGGACAGTGTGCAAAAGGGAGCGATTTTATAGGGCGTGTGTTTTAAGGGCATATCAGTATTTTTTGCGGAGGCGGGCGGAGGGGATTTTGAGTATGTTGCGATATTTTGCGATTGTCCTGCGTGCCAGGCCCGTAATGCCCGATTCGGCGAGCTTTTCCCTTATCTGGTCGTCGCCGAGGGGTCTGGATTTGTCCTCGGCGTCGATAATTTCCTGCAGTTTTGCCCTGACGGCCTCCCAGCTTTTTTCGTTTCCCTGCGCATCTTCGATTCCGCCGCTGAAAAACTTTCGCAGAGGCAGAATGCCCCAGGAACACTGGACATATTTGCCCGCGACCGCGCGCGAGACGGTGGCGATATGGACGCCGACGTCCCCTGCGACCTTCGACATCGGCAACGGCTTGAGGTGGAGCTGGCCTCTGTCGAAAAAGTCCCTTTGATGGTTCACAATCGAGCGTGTCACCTTGAGCAGCGTGTTTTTGCGCTGCTCGATTGCGTCAATTATCCACTGGGCGGAGCGGATGTTGTTCTGCAGGAATTGTCTGGCTTTTTCGCCTGCCTTTTTGCCATCGGCCATTTTTACGTAGTAATCACTCAAACGCAGACGCGGCAAGCTGTCGTCTGCCAGCCGCACGGTATAATCGCCGGACTCTTCGGAATATTCCACAATCACGTCGGTGGTAATGGGATGGTTTTCGTTTCTGCCGACCTGCAGGCCCGGCGAGGTGTCGAATTTGCTCAGCCGCTCAATCGCGAGGTTGATGTCTTCGATTGAGCAGTTCATTTTTTTGGCAATCTCGGGCAGGCGGTTTTCCAGCAGGTCCTGCATACAGTCGGCGACGAGCTTTTTTTCGAAGCTCATATTCTTGCCGGATTGCCTCATCTGAATGAGCAGACATTCTTTGAGGTCGCGTGCGCCGACGCCGGGAGGGTCGAGTTTCTGGATAAGCTCAAGGGCCTTTTGCAAATCCTCAAGCTTAAAATCGGTCCGCTCTTTACTGTGGAGCTGTTCGAGCCGGACGGACAAATACCCTTTGTCGTCGGTGTAGTCGATGATTATGCCGCCTGCTTTTTTGACGGGTTCGTCGACCTCGACGAGCCGCCACTGGTCTTCGAGATAATCGTGCAGCGACTGGGGCGGCGCGGCCGTATTCTGCATCGCCGCAAGCTTCGGGTCGGGCTCGTCCGGCTGAGGCCTTCTGCCGTCGGTCCTCTGCTCGATATAATCACGGTACTCTTCATCGAGCGAATCAGCCCTGGTCTGCTCCCTGGGCTCGGTTTGCACGTCGGCACCGGCCGTCTCAGCGGACCCGCCGGTTGGCGAGGTCTCGCTCGCCTCGGCTTCGCTCGTCGAAGCTGGGCCTTCGGCGGACTGCTCGGATGGCCGGCTCTCTTCCATCTCCAGAACAGGATTGCTGTCAAGCTCCTGCTCGATTCTTTCCTGAAGGGCAAGAAGCGGAAGCTGGAGAATCTCCATCGATTGAATCATATGCGGAGCCAGCTTCATATGCTGCTCCAGACGCATTTGTCCGCGCATCTCCAGCTTCATTTACACAATCCGAAATATATAATATTGCTTTACTGAATAGACCGACAGTCATTTCGACCGGAGTCCCGACTCGTCGGGACGAAGCGGAGAAATCTATAAAAAGCAGATTTCTCGACTCGCCTGCGGCTCGCTCGAAATGACAATCCTGGACATTTTATTCAGAACTCGTTCACGCCCGGTTCTGGTCTATTATAACAAATTTCGTGCCAAAATGCGGCAAGATTCTGATATTGGGCCAAAAAGGCCAAAATTTACGGCTGATTAACCGGCAAAAAGGTTGACACAACGCGTCCTATAAAGTATATTAGGTATTCGGAGCAGCGGGCTTGTTTTAAGGGTGTCTAAACTAATGAAAAAGACACGGATTGACGCTGTTCTTATTAGACACAGATTAACACGGATTTACACTGCCTATAATTCTTTTCTCTGTGTCCTCTGTGCTCTGTGGCTAAAAACTCTGTGGCTAAACTTTTGTTATAATAAGAGAATTTTAAGGAGCGAAACGATGTCGAAAAGAAATAAAACCGGTTTTACCATTGTCGAACTGCTTACCGTGATGAGCATTATCATTATCATTATGAGCATCCTGGTCCCGGCGCTGTCGGGGGCGCGAAAATTCGCATCGAGGCTAAAACAAAAGGCGCAGTTCTATGAAATCAGCAAGGGACTCGAGGACTTTGAAAAAGCAACAGGCGCTTATCCTGATTCCGATGCCCTTGATGTTAATAATGACCCATACTGTGGTGCTATGCGGCTTTGCGAGGCGATGATGGGGCAGGATGGAATGGGTTTTCATCCCGATTCGGGATTTTTAGCTAGCGCCGGTTTAGATACACAGACCACATTAACGAAATATCCGTTTGACTTATGCAATCGCTGGACAGTAGCTTATACCGCCGATCAATTAACAAATCTTCGCTACAGAGATTCAGGCAGATACCTCGATATTGAAAACGTAAAAGCATATCGGCTCGAAGATGTTTATGGTAACGGCGGTATTGCTCCTTTCGGAGCGGACGAAACTCTATATCCCAATTCGGTTATCTCCGATGTATTCCTTCGTCCAACTATAGTGAATACAACTTGCGACTCAGATTTAGTAGGCGAAAAAGTCGGGATGCCCGTCCTTTACTATAAAGCAGACACATCGATGGTCGACCATATTGCCAATAGTTCGCTTGTAAACTATCCGTACAACAACATTTACAGATATACGGACAACGATAATTTAACCGCATTGGGTCTGCCCTGGGAACCCATCGCCAGCAGAACAACTTTGCATCCGCTCTACTCAGGCAGTGACACAATTGCAGGCAACGATGTAGGCACCACTTTCTATCAGGAGACGATAAACAAGAGGGTCACTGCGACTCCGAGGCCGCACAACGAGGGTAAATACATCCTTATATCCGCCGGCTGGGACGGCCTGTACGGGACGTCGGACGATGTTTTCAACTTCACAGATTAACCGTATAGAGCAAAAGAAAAACAGATATTGACTGCCGCACGACGCGAGGGTTGTGCGGCAGTTTTGTTATTTTCTTGACAAATGTGACCAAATGCTGTTAAATACCTTGGAACTTCAGGAGAAACTTTCAGGTAAGACGGCTTTTATTTTTTCCTGCTTTTATCGGGAAAATAAGGCCTTGATGGCAATAAAAAACGCCCGGACAACCCTTTTTTCAGGAGGGTAGAAAATTTCGCGCCTAAAGTCATTTCTTATTTTGGCATTAATTATCGTTACCACGAGTATTGGCGCCGCGGCCGAGGCAGTCATACCAAATCAACAGGCAACGGGAAATCCGGTAAATACCCAGCCCCTTGAGCAAAGTACAAAACTCGAAAGTGCTATATATGACAAAAGTTTCGAAGGACTCAATGTCCTGGTTTATGACGGCGGTGGCCCTCAATCCTCCATACGACAAGCACTGCCGCTAATAGGGATTAGTGTTTTTGACCTCAGGACCCCGGGCAACCCTGTGACACTGACAGACCTTGCAACTCATGATATCCTGATTGTGGGCTGGAATTGGCAAGGCAATATGAGCGGGCTCAACCCTGCGACTTTATTTTCTGGTATCAATGGAGGGGTTCTTCTTACAGGCCATGACGCTGATTATCATGCTTACAATGGGCCAGTCGTCCCAGCCAGGACATTTCTTTCTCAGGCAATATCTTTCGTCGCAGGTATCCCCGGCACGGGCCTGGTGGCTTTAGGCGACAACACTACGATTTTTTCTTACTTACCTGAAGAGTGGGGCATTTCCTGTGCAGATAATTCAGGAGATACCATTACTACATTTACTGCGGAAGGACTTGCCAGCGGGGTTTATAACGGGCTTACTCCCTCACTTATGTCGGGCTGGACAACTTCCTACCATGCCACATTTGCCTCCTGGGGCGCGCAATTTGTGCCTTTCGATTTGAATGGAGCGCGTGTCGTTACTATCGCGACAATAAGCCCCTTTAGCAGCATAACCCTTACAAAAACCGACGATATTAATGACGGCGATTGTGTCGTTCCCGGGCAGGAAATCAATTACACGATTACCTATGATTACATCGGCGCAGGCGAGGGCAGCGTATGGCTTATTGACTATCTGCCCGAGGAGGTTGACTATAACTCATCCTCGCCTGAGGGCGACTATAACGCGGTCGATGGAACTGTATCCTGGAACATCGGGACAATCCCGTCCGAAAGCAGCGGCACGTTTACAATTAAAGGTTTCGTTAACACCTCCGTGGACTCCTGCAGTGTCTTTACGAATAGCTGCCGGATTACAGGAGATTCCATAGACGAGACGGCTGAAGTGAATACGCCCGTATGTTTCTGGAATCAGATAATATACGTTGACCATAATGCGACAGGCCTTAATAACGGATTGTCCTGGGAGCATGCTTATCTGGATTTACAGGCCGCCCTCGACAGGGCTTCAATTGAGGTCTATTCCGAAATCTGGGTCGCCGCGGGGACTTACAAGCCGTCGGTTCCGTCGGGCAGCCCGACTTTTCAATTTATCGACAGCGTTCCCGTTTACGGCCATTTCGCGGGCACAGAGACAGCGATTTGGCAGCGCGATTTTAACGACCCTAACTATGAAACCTTCCTGAGCGGCGTGGCCGTCCCCGCACCATTTATCGTCACCGCTTCAGGCCACAGTTCCGACAATATCCTCGACGGATTCAGGATATCAGGGGCCGGCACTTCCGGCGACGGCGTAAAAATCGAAAATGC
Organism: Planctomycetota bacterium; assembly: GCA_043811995.1. Taxonomy (GTDB): domain Bacteria; phylum Planctomycetota; class Phycisphaerae; order Sedimentisphaerales; family Anaerobacaceae; genus Fen-1362. The sequence goes on along the minus strand of JBDRMP010000117.1, from coordinate 23,837 downwards.
CTTTTTAAAGGTCTCGAATTGTATAATCTCAGGCGCCTCCGTTGCCGGATACGGGATATACGATATAAATTCCGCCTTCAAGGTTACTGACTGCATTATTCACAACAGCAGTATAGGAATATATGCGAACTTTCAGAATAACGGGGCTCTTCCGGAAACACGAATCGAAAACAGCATCATACGAGACAACCAAACGGGCATAGGATTATACAGAGTTGTTCCCGCCTTGTCTGTTGAGGTAGAAAACTGTCTGATTCACAATAACAATTATGGTGTTTTATGCACTTTATCTTCCTCGACTCCGGTTGTTAAAGGGTGCCTGCTTTTTTCGAATTCCAGCGGTATTTACCTCAACAGCTCGAGCGCAGCCATTTTCAACAACTGGATATACCGCAACAGCCAGGCGGGCATTTACCTTTACTATCCCGTCAGCCCAACAACCATACGCAACAACACTCTCGCCTGTAATAACGCGTATGGAATCTATCGCTATGGCGGAACGGCGCCTGTAATAAACAGCTCAATTATCTGTTCAAACGCGTCCTCCGACCTCGGCGGCAACACCGCAATATATTCGTGGCTGACTGCCGATGGCGACCCGTGTTTTGTTGACACGGATATAAATGATTTTCATCTCAGGCCGTTCTCGCTTTGCGTAAACGCCGGCGACCCGAATTTCAATGATTTTAACGATGTTGATATTGACGGCCAATGCCGGATAATGATTGGTAAAACAGCCCCGAAGGTCGATATCGGCGCCGATGAGATAGATTGGCCCAAGGCGGATTTCGACCGGGACGAGGTTATCAACTTCAATGATTACAGAATATTGGCTTCCGGCTGGCAGACAATCAACACCAACTGCACTCTCGATACCGACGACGACGTTGACATAGACGACCTTGTTGAATTTGGCTATTACTGGCTGTGGAAAACTCCCTCGGAGGAATAATCTTTGCCCACCAGGACTAAGCGCGTCTAACATAATGGAAGTCATTGCGAGCGAAGCGAAGCAATCTCGGCCATTCGATTCGGATAGATTGCCGCGTCGTCCCGACAAGTCGGGACTCCTTGCAATGACAGTAACAAATTTTCTTGCAAAGCTGTTTTTTTGTGTTAAATTTGCGGTAACGAATTTCGTTTATTTTTGTTTCTTTGTCGAGCGACGAGAGACGAACGACGAAACAAGGGTAGGTAGCTCAGGTGGTAGAGCAGTGGACTGAAAATCCACGTGTCGCCGGTTCAACTCCGGCCCTGCCCAGTAAACACTCCATTGAGGGGCTACACTCTTCCAATGCTAATATACTATGACCGCCTTATTGGCGGGGAACGGGTTGCGCCCGTCGTAGTTTATCTGTAAAACTCCATCGCCGTGAATCCAGAGGGTGTCAGCAATCAACTGTGTGCCGAAACCGTCTCCTGTGCCGCCAATCTCAACGAAGTTTCGGGGGAAATAAATAGTTCCGTTAATGTCGAGAGCATTGGTTCCAATTATTTTCGCGTCGTTGTGATTGTTGCGGTCCTGAAAGATGGCCATCCCTGCCCACGGCCCGGACTCCAGTTCGTCGATTTGCACGTTTCCGTTTCCCTGAAGGTTAACACTGCCCGTGCCGATAATATAGAACATTACGCCGCCGGGAGGGTCGGCAATGAGATTTCCGCCGTTAATATTGAGTCCGACGCCGTTGAGGACATATATGCCGGATTCGAGTATGGCCGTGCCCGTGCTGGGTGTTATCTCTATTCCGCCCGGATAATAGCCCGGAGAAAGCGTCCTTGTCTCGCCGGGTGCGATTTTAACTTTGTTCGGGTCCTGCAGCGGGCCCAGCGGCGGCGCGGGGAGGCAGTCGCCAGTGACGTTTCCTGCGCAGTCACCCGGGCACAGCGGGTCCGGCTGATAAGGAGCTCCCGTAAACGTAATATCTAACAAGTCGTTGGGAAGTCCTTTAGTGCCCCCGCTGACATGAATTTCCTCTGCCGTAATATCACGATTTCCACTAACTCTAAAACCCCAGTCAGAAGTTGAATTGACTTGAATACCTCCACCCTGGACATCAACACCCCCGCTGCTTATGTCCAGGCCGATACCACTCGGAGGTTCACCATCACATGACAAAGAAATTATCCCTGCCCCCCAGCCGCCTATTGCCACGGCAATGGCCGTGCGCGATACATCGGCTGTATTAATATTGACAACAGGCATAAAGAACAGAGGAACCGGCGTGTGTAATCCGTCATCGATGCGCCTCGCTACGGCCTTAAGCGCATCGGGATGGTCCTGTGTGGGAGTAAAGGTTTGAGTATCGAAGTCGTATTTCCCGACTACAATGTCACCGTCGGGATTATTGCCGGGATTGAGGTCCAGAAAGACGGGGGCCTTGAGAGCTAAATTCAATCCTGCGAACAACTGTGCTTCGCCTCGTGCGTTTGGTTCGCTTATTCTGACAATTCTCGCCCCGGCGAGCACCGCGGCGTCGGCCGCGTTTTGAAGCTGATGGGCCGCAAGGTACACCATTGCGCCGTCGATGGTTAAACCCAAAAACAGTATCAGCGGTAAAAGCATTATAGCCACCCAAACCAGCGCTATGCCCTTTGCTCTGCCGGCCTTGCCGAAGGCGATGTTTTTGCCGGTTTCCTTAACACAGTGACATCTGCGATTTTCCGGTTTACGGCTCATAATTATGTCCCTCGCATAAATCGTCCATTGGCCTATAATAATCCGCCGAACTACACTGATAAACTTCAAATTTACGGATATTATACCAAACTATTATGAATTCCTACAGAAAAAAATCAAGCCGGTATTATTATATCAACTTTTATAGGACCCACGCCACAAACAGACGGCCGATAACAAGGCGTGTTATAGGACCTTGAAAATAAAGGACTTACGGGCAAAAATTTTTGATTTTTGTGTTTGACATCCGGTTCTCCTTGTGGTAAACTAAAATGTCAAGAGGGCTTCCTGGATGGGAGACCGGCTATAAAATCATGCAGGGACGTATCGGAGGCGGTTTTGCCTTAACAGGTGATGAAAAGGGAAAGTAGATACTGGTAAACTGTGTCGCTTTTGTTAAAAACTTTAATATCGCGTGTAGCGGGCAGGAAAGGACTCCTCCGTTTAAAACAATTTCAGGATTATTAACGTTTTAGTAATACGGAGGTTAAAAGAAATGGAACTGTTAAAAAGATTCATCAGGGACGAAAAGGGCCTTGAGACGGTCGAGTACGCAGTCATCATCGGGCTTATCCTCTCAGGCACAATCCTCGCGATTGGCCTCATAGGCGGCCAGGTGCAAAAAGCATTTGAATCGCTCGTGGGCGCATTTTAATAATCTCGCTGCGTATAGGCGCTTTTTTGTGACAGGCGGATGGAGCTGACTGTGGAAGAAATAATCCGGTGGGGCGTCGTACTCGGCGCCTCGCTGGTTGCAGCCGTAATGGATGTGCGGACTCGGCGAATACCTAACCGGCTCTGCGGGCCGCTGTTTCTGACAGGGTTAATCTGGTCCGCCTGGCAAAACGGCGCCTACGGATTTGCGGAAGCGTTTGGTTCGGCAGCGTTGATGGCGTTTCCGTTCGTGCTTTTATTTATTTTCGCGGGCGGGGGAGCAGGTGACGCGAAGCTGACGGGCGCTTTGGGCGCCTGGCTCGGTATTAAAGAGGCAGGCATTGCCCTTGCCTGTATTTGTATCGCAGGGGCGCTGTTGGCAATTTTAGTTGCATTATATAAAGGACGGCTTAAGATTGTTTTAGCGAGATTGGTTCTGCCGGTGTGGGATTTGCTGGCAGGGATATTTGGGGGGGCGAATATGAAACAGGCGGTAAAATCCGCCCGTGTAACAGATGGCGAGAAATTAACGGTGCCTTACGGCGTGGCGATATTCGCCGGCGTATGTGTCGCCGCAGGGATAATGTTATTATGAAAACTGTAAAAAACATAAGCCGAAAACATATTCGATACCGGGGGGCAGCAATAGTCGAGGCCGCAATAGTAATAACACTTTTGATAATGTTAACACTGGGACTTATGGCTTTCGGCTACATCTTCCTGCGGGCTCAGCATGTAACTTTTTTGGCCAGACACGGAGCGAGGGTCGCAAGTCGATGGGGGGCGAACAGCGGCACTGTAACCGCTGAGCTGGCTCCTTTGATGCGCCCCGACGAAACTATTACACAAATCAACATTGGGCCGGATACGGGCAATCCTGTTACGGTGACCGTCCAAGGCACTGGTCTCGATGTTATGAACCTCGGGGGGTTTCTGACGTCAGAGCCAGGAAATCCGGGAACTCCGATTCCGGATAGCTACAGTGCTTCGGTAACGATGCCCAAGGAAGGCCCTTAAAACTGAAACAACTTAAAATACTTTGCTGAAAGGATAAGCGATTATGAAATGGGCGGTTGTGTTTCTGATTGGCCTGGGATTGTTGGCGGCGTTTTCGGCGTTATTGTTAGTCAATGCGCTGCGGTCGGAAAAAAGGGCGGAATTTGGCGGCAAGGGAGAGGTCAATGCCGTTGTCGCGGTCAGGTCGCTTCCGGCTATGTCCAGGATAACTTTGCAGAATATTACCGTTAAGAAGGTTCCCAGAAAAGGACTGGACGTAGATTATTTTTCCGACCCGGCACAGGTAATCGGTAAGGTTCTGGCCGTTCCGGTAGTGCAGGACCAGCCCTTGTCCAAAAAGTATCTAATTACCGAGGGAGGCGGCGCTCAGCTTGCCGCGGGCCTGCCGTATGGGATGAGGGCAATGAGCGTTCCCGTCTCCAAACACTCCGTAATGGGCGGTCTGCTTTATCCCGGCTGCGTCGTTGACGTTATCGCAACCTTCAGATTGGACTCGTGGGCCAAGGACGCAAAAGGTCAGGCCATTTCCACAACCCTTCTGCACAACGTGCAGGTCCTGGCAATCCAGGATGAATCCATCGTCTCAAAGACAGAACCGGGAAAAACCCCGCCCAAAGAGGCATCCGGCAGTTCCGACAGACTACTGACTGTGACGCTTATGGTTGACGGCAGACAGGCCGAGGCCCTGCAGCTTGCGATGGACAACGGCAAGGTAACGATTGCTATGAGAAATCCGCTGGACCAAAAGACAGTGGATTCCGAAGCTATGGTCTTAAGCCAGGGCCGACTGGCCAAACTCGGTGAATTGATGGCGACGTCGGTATATGTCGCGTCACCTGCCGAGCAGGGATATATGGATGCCAACGGTATGGATTCAATAGACCCGAATCGAGCGATTGAACTTTCCGCTGAGACTCGCAGCACGGAGCAGCTTCGCCGCTTTTTCGGCGATGAGTTCGGCGGCAGGACTTCGCCGCAGTGGGAAATAACGGTAATAAGAGGCCGAGAGGTCAAAGAGGAACTCGTAGAGATTTCAACGGCTGAGGCGTCGGCCTCTAATGAGAGCAAATAGCCGTCGTTCGTTGGTAATCGATGGATTAGAAGGTTATAGATTAAAGGGTGAACCATGAAGGCGAGAAAAACGACAACTCATTCAGCAATTTTAATGAACAAATGCCTCGGTGTTCTTGTGCTGCTCTGTGTTTTATTGGCCTATTCAGGGCTGTCAGCACAAGTTGTCACCAACGCCAAAGGCACGGAAGAACAAATTACGATAGTTGTGGGACAGTCCCACGTGGTAAAAGCCCCCTGGCCTACCGTTCGTGTCGCAGTGACCGACCCGAAAATTGCGGACGTTCAGATATTGACGCCCAGCCAGGTGCTTCTGCAGGGTCTCAAGGTCGGTTCGACCGACCTGATTCTGTGGAGCGAAGATGAAACTAAGATATGGCAATTGAGCGTGCACGTGACCCTCGATATCGCTGTGCACGAGCAAAAGCTTCTTGAGCTTTTCCCCCGCTGTCAGCTTGATTTGAGTCAGTCCGGGGACGTTCTGATTGTTAAAGGACTGCTTCGCAGCTCTGACCAGGCGGCACATCTTAGAGATTATCTCGAAAAAACCCAGATTAAATACGTGGATATGACCAGTTTGGCCGGCATCCAGCAGGTGCAATTGCAAATCCGCGTCGCCGAGGTCAGCCGCTCGGCCGTTCGAGCTTTGGGTATCAACGCAATGTGGAGAGATAACGATTATTTCGCTGCCACAAGACCCGGCTCGAGCAGCGGCGGAGCGCTCGTTCCAAGCGCCGGCTTTGTGCCTTTCGGAGGGCAATCGGCCCTGAGTCCGCTTGGTTTCGGCACTGTTGAAGACTTTACTTTGCCAAGCTCCTTGACGGCTATGGTGGGCATTCCGAGGGCAGACCTGGAGATATTTATCCAGGCCCTGGCCGAAAACCAGTACCTGAGAATCCTGGCCAATCCGACGCTGGTGGCCCTAAGCGGTGAGGAAGCCAGCTTCCTCGCCGGCGGAGAGTTCCCGATACCCGTAGTCCAGAGCAGCTCTGGCGCTACCGCAGGTGGCACTTCAATTACGATAGAATACAAAGAATTCGGCGTGCGCCTTAAGTTCCGTCCGACCGTTCTCGGTGACGGGACAATCAGATTATATACCGCTCCGGAGGTCAGCGAGCTGACGTCGGTCGGGGCAGTAACCATTCAGGGCTTCGAGGTACCAGCACTGACCACGCGAAAGGCCGAGACCACAATCGAATTAAAAAGCGGGCAGACCTTTGCTATGGCCGGTCTTATGAGAAGTAAAGTTAACGCAATCACTTCCCGGCTGCCCGGTATAGGCGATTTGCCCATAATCGGGCCTCTTTTCCGCTCAACGCGATACGCCAATGACGAGACAGAAATGGTCGTATTGGTTACTGCGGTGCTTGTCGAGCCGATGTCTATGGCACAGGTGCCGCCGCTGCCGGGATTCCTTCACAAGCAGCCGAACGACTGGGAATTTTACATAGAGGGACGAATAGAAGGAAAAGAACCCGCGAGGATTAATTCTGCCGACGCCGACTGGCTGCGTCAGATGGGTCTCGACAAGCTGATGGGGCCTGGCGCCTGGGATTACTATGGTAATAGCAGCGCTCCAAGTCAGGCCGATATGACTCCTGAAGCAGAAAATTCGTCGCAAGAGAACGTATCGCAGCCCGCAATACAAGAATAATGATGTAAAAAGTGATTGAGGTTTCTGATGAAATTGATGCCGCGTATAGTACTGACAACTGAAGAGGCCGGATTCGCAGAAAAACTCGAGCAGGTTCTGCGTTCACATAACACTTCGCTTATGGGCACCTGCAGCGGTCTTAGCGAGCTGAGGACGTATCTCGAAGACGTTCGAGCTCCTGTTGCCATTGTGGATATCGACTCAGACCCCTGGAAAACGCTTCGTGAGCTGAGCCATTTGGCTGTTTTATTTCCCTCAACGCGATTTGCCGTAGCGTCGACTGAATCCAGCAAAGAGCTGATACTTGAAGCTATGCAGGTCGGCGCAAGAGATTTTATGCGCAAGGAGCTCATCGAATCGGAGCTTGACAAGGTCTTAGAACGACTTCTTGTAGATGATACCAAGACCGAATCGGACCTTGGCCAGATAGTGACGGTTTTTTCCGCAGGCGGCGGCTGCGGCGCGACTACCGTAAGCTTGAATCTGGCCAACGAGCTCAGATTAAAATCATCTCAGCCGGTTCTGGCTATTGATATGGACAATTGCTACGGTGCCGTGTCCAGCTACCTCGGTATTGCCGGCAGCTACAGTATTCACGACGTGCTCGAGCAAAAAGAAAGGATTGACAGTCAGCTCATTACTACAAGTGCTACCAGATACAAAGACAACTTTGACATATTGGTCAGTCCCGCTGCAAGCATCGCCGATAACAGAAACGGCAGCAGTCAGTATCTGCATCTTGCCGAGGCGCTTGAAGCATGCAAAGAGGCATACAAATACATAATAATAGATGCGCCGAGGATGCCGGGGCAGACGATGCGGCTGCTCGCCAAAATGAGCAAGGCCGTTCTGGTGGTTTTCCAGCCCAGCGTAAAAGACATCAAAATCGCCAAAAACATACTTTCTGCGTTGCGGGAGTTTCGCGTCGGCTCTGAGAAAATCTTCCCGCTTGTCAACAGATTTCGTCAATGGGTGCCGCTGGTGCCGTTCGAAGAGGTGAAGAAAGCCGTCGGGACGCAGCGCTTATACAGGATTCGTAACGACTTCAAAAAAATAGTCAACTGCGTGAATCGCGGAGAGCCGCTTTCTGAATCGGCGCCGCATTCGGGTATCCGCAGGGATTTTCAGATATTAGCGACAACCATCCATGCCTGCCACAACGGCAACGGCAGAACACAGGGATAAAGCAAAATGACAGACAAAGATAACCCGCAGACCGACAGCGTCAAGAGCGACGAGAAACACAACGCGACATGGCATCGCATAAAGGATTCTGTTCATCGAAGATTGCTCACCATACTGGATTTGCACGAAGCCAGACAGGTTCCTATCGAGCAATTGAGGCGGGAGTGCTCAAGTAAAATTGACGCCCTGCTTGGCGAGCAGGGTTATCCTCTTTCGTCACCCGAGAAAGACCAGTTGCTCCACGAGGTTATGAATGAAGTATTCGGATTTGGGCCTCTGGAGCAGTTTCTGGCAGACCCTGAAATAAGCGATATTCTCGTTAACGGCCCACACAAGGTCTATATCGAAAAACACGGCCGGCTTGAGCAGACCGACGCATCGTTTGCTAATAACGACCACCTTATGCGAGTAATTTCGCGAATCGCTTCAAATGTGGGGCGCCGAATCGATGAGAGCATCCCGATGCTTGATGCCCGCCTGCCGGACGGTTCCCGTGTCAATGCTATTATTCCTCCCCTGGCACTGGACGGTCCCATGTTGAGTATCCGTCGGTTTGGGGCAGAACCTATTAACATCAACAACCTTATGCAAATGAATTCGCTGACCAAGGAAATGGCCTTTTTTTTGGATGCCTGCGTACGCTGCAGAATGAACATCCTCATCTCAGGCGGCACCGGAACGGGCAAAACCACTTTGCTCAACGCATTGTCCCGCTGGATTCCTGCCGGGGAGCGAGTTGTAACCATTGAAGATGCTGCCGAACTCAAGCTCCAGCGCGAGCACGTGGTGCGGCTCGAAACCCGGCCGCCGAATATCGAAGGCAAGGGACAAATCAACCAGCGGGATCTGCTGCGCAACAGCTTGCGAATGCGCCCGGACAGAATCATCATCGGCGAGGTCCGAGGTGAAGAAACGCTGGATATGCTGCAGGCCATGAACACGGGACACGAAGGGTCGATGACTACCGTGCATGCAAACAGCCCGCGGGATGCCCTTAGGCGTCTTGAGAATATGGTTAGTATGGCCGGAATAACTTATCCGGTCCAGGCGATGCGTGAGCAAATAAGTTCGGCTTTGAATGTTTTGGTTCACGTTGACCGTATCACCGGGGGGGCCAGAAAGGTCACAAACATAGCGGAAATCACAGGCACCGAAGGGGACGTAATTTGTCTGCACGATATTTTCCGCTTCAAGCAGCTTGGCGTAGACGACCATGGCAATGCATACGGGCAGTTTGAAACCTGCGGTGTTCGACCAAACCTCGTAAATAAACTCAAGACAGAAGGGATTGACATCCCGTCGATTCTGTTTCAACGTCGTGTGCTTGCCGAAACCGACAAAGAAAGTTCTGAAACTAAAAAACAGGAAAAGTAAGAAATCGGATGCAGGAGCAAAACCGCGTAAAGCGATTCTAAGCAGGTTTTAGCTCACAGCGTATATTATTAATATCAAGAGGCAGTTGCGGTTACAAGACAATGAAAGCGGCATTTATACTAAATATAATCATCCTGGTTACGGTTTTCACATTGGTTTTTTCGCTCTGGTGCTTTTGTGTTTTTGTCTGGCTGGGGGAATACCTTGTCCGGCTGAAAAAAATTCGGCAGCGCCTCGGACTTGCCAAGCGTGAAGACACCGATGAATCGAAGATGCTGCGACTGTGGCGCGACACGCAGGAAAGCGCCCGCGCAGGTCGAGCGGAAGCGGTTTCGACACTTCACCAAAAGCTTCAGAGAATTGTCAATGATGCCGGATGGCATGCTTCTATTAATACAATCCTTCTCGGATTAAGCGGCGCGTGTCTTCTAACAGGGGTAGTCCTCGGCGTTCTTACCGGAAGCATGCTGGTGGCATTGGCCGGTGCATTGGTTGTCGTTTTCGGTTTTAATGCATACACACGGGCAAGAATAAATAAGCGGGCAGCTTTGTTCGAAAGTCAGCTCGTCGATGCTTTAGGAATAGCCGCCCGCTCACTGCGAGCGGGCCATCCTCTTTCCGGGTCTTTTCAGCTCATATCCGAAGAAGTCGGCTCCCCGCTGGGAGATGTCTTCTATCGTATATCCCAGGAGCAGTCACTGGGTCTGGATATGCGGAATTCTATTCGAACAGTAGCCGGAGAGACATCAAATACCGAACTGAGACTTTTTGCTACCGCAGTGGCTATCCAGCTCCAGAGCGGCGGCAACCTCGCTGATTTGATGGACAGTTTACAGGTGGTAATCCGCGCCAGAATCCGACTGACCAGAAGGGTCCGGATACTTACTGCCCAGACGAATCTCAGCGCCACAATATTGGTAGCGCTGCCCATATTTCTGTTTTTTTTGCTGAATATTTTAAACCCGAATTATATGAAACCTCTGTACACAACAACACCTGGACGATACATTTTGGCAGCAACAATGGTTGGTGTTCTGCTGGGCTGGTGGGTAATGAAACGACTATCGGTGCTTCGCTTTTGATAATAATGGAGAACAGTTGCTTATAACATGATAGAAATAGCGATACCTTTTCTGGCTTTTCTCTCCGTCCTGGCTATTGGCGCCTCATTGCTTATTGCCCAGAAGCAGAAGCAAATGATGGTGGGGGTCAGGTTGCAAGACAGTAGATTCGTGGAAATGCCTGAGAAAGAGAAAACGAAAAAGTTCAGCTTTTTTAGACTGCTGGCACAGATAGGCAACGTGGTCTCTCATGGAAATGCCAGCAGAACACTTAACGAACAATTACTCCGCGCCGGATACATCGGTTCGGCAGCGCCCGCCATCTACACCGGCATTAAGGTGCTGTTGTTTATTTTAGGTCTGGTAATAGCGACACTGATGCTGCTGCCGACCGGACTTTCGGAAGCCCACAAAGCCGTTTTTATTGTTCTTATTGCCACGTTTCTGTTTTTTTTGCCGAATTTAATCGTTGTGGCCCAGTTGAAAAAACGCAGAGAAGAAATCCGGCAGCATCTGCCTGAAGCCGTGGATTTGCTGGAGATATGCGTATCATCAGGTCTGGGTCTCGATATGGCCTGGCACATGGTTTCCGAAGAAATCCAGCAGGTGAGTTCTATTCTCTCAAATGCCATGTCTCTGACGAATTTTGAGATAAATCTTGGTTCGAGCCGGGTCGAAGCGCTGCGTCACATGGCCGAAAGAACAGGTGTTAATGAACTGTCTTCTTTGGCCACAATACTGATACAAACCGAGCGATTTGGAACAAGTATCGCCGATACACTGAAAATCTTCGCTAATTCAATGCGTGAAGAGAGAACGCACACTGCCGAAGAAAGCGCGGAAAAAATGGCGGTGAAGTTGATTTTTCCAATGGTTTTATGTATTTTTCCAGCAGTGCTGGTAACAGTGGCGGGACCCGCCCTTATTACCCTTTTTGGTTCTAAATTTTTTGGGAGTGGCTAAAAATGATACAGAGTAAAAAAAATCGCATTATGAAAACAGCATTTGTTATTGAGTTGGTCCTTTTGTGTGTTCTGCTGTGCAGTTGCAATAAAACTGCGAACAAAGAACCTGTTAACGAGGCCCTGATGAATGCCGGGCTGATAACTGCATTCAATGACACAGCGATGGAAAATGCCATCATTGCTCAGCACACTTTGTATCCGTATCACTTCGTAAACAACAGCGACCAGTTAAACGAATTGGGCCGGCGTGACCTTGCAATCCTCAGTAAACACTTTAAAGAACATCCAGGCCAGCTGAATATGAGCGGCGACGGCGTAAACGAAACCCTCTATCAGGAAAGAATAACCTATATTGTCGGACAGCTCAAGAAAGACGGAATTGACACGTCCAATATCATTATATCGGACGGTATGCCGGGCGGAAGCGGCATGGCTTCGAACGATGTGCTCCAAATCAAAGAAGCCGACCAGAAAGCTCGTAATGACCTTCGACAAAGCCGTCCAACGACTTATACTGAAGGCAGCACTAAAGGCACCGGGAGCAGCAACCGATAAATGGACAGCAGAACTCGACGAGCTGCAATACTGTTTCTAACGGTTCTGATTTGCGTTGCCGCACTTGTCTGCGGCTGCGGACAAACGGACGCCGCAAAAAAATCCAGCCCGCTTTATCCTGCATCTGAAGCAGATTTGGCATTCGAGAAAGGAGCTGAACAGCCACCGAGTCTCAAGACCCTATATACGATGGCCGACATTTTAGTCACACAGGGACGCGACGACCAGGCCGAGGTCGTGCTAACAAGAATTATACGCGAACACCCGCGGTTTTCACCTGCCTATAACAGTCTGGCGGAAGTTAAAATGCGACATCGCCGAGTTGATGAAGCCGTAAAAATCCTGTCAAAAGGGCTTGAAGCTGCCCCATCGGACCCTGTGCTGCTTAATAACCTCGGCATGTGCTGGATGATAAAGCGACAATATGAAAAGGCCTTAGGGGCTTTCACTGAGTCAGCTGGCGTAAATCCACAAAACACAAGGTATCGCGCCAATATGGCCGTCGCCTTGGGATTTCTGGGTCGAGACGAAGAAGCCCTGGCGCTTTACCGCCAGATATTGCCGGAGAATCAGGCCCGGCACAATCTTGAAATCATCAGGGCCGCCGGAAAAACACGGCCTGCCGATACATCGCCATCCGTAAAAGATTTGAATCGCCGGTGACTTTTTGTGTGATGGAACATAACCGATTGATGACCACAATCGTGTTCTCAAGGGTTTTTGTCGATTTTTTCTGCGATTTTTTCGACCGCCCGGACAAAACGCCCGGCCAGAAGAAGCACACGAACCAGAATAATCACACAGACGACGACTACTACTACCGCGAACACTGCGTCAAAATTTGCCATCAGCAACATAACAGGTCCTTTCAAGTGAACCAATTTGCCATAAAATGGATTTACATCCTTATGAGTATTATCGGTCATAGCCCCAATCGTCTTGAGTGGACCTCCTTGTGCCAATAGTCCGTTTTTGAACGCATTTTGCCCATGCGGTCCCATTCGCCTGAATGTTCCATTCGGTCCCTAAGCGCTGAATCAGGTAAACGCTTATTAGAAAAAAGCACTATCATTCCACCAATGTTGATTATACTGCTCTTCGTAAAATTGGATTGTCATCTGGCGGCAATATCTGCCTTTAGACCATTTTTAGACACGATATACGCTGTCCTGCAAAAATATCATTTTTTCTTGACCCGCTCAGGGGGTTAATGTTGAATCATAAAGAGTTTTTTGGGACCTTATCGATAAAAGGCGGCGAAAGAAATCCTGAGCCAGCTTCGCAAAAGCAGGCCCGCTGTAGGGGAAAAACTGCCGGATATGACGATTGGTTAAATTGGGAAAGAATTTACTTGACTGTGATATTAAAAAAAAGTAAAATGTAATCAATAGATTAGGGGCATTCCAGGGAATGGGAGCAAACAATTGTCAAGTCGGTACTGTCTAAGCTGACATACCGTAGATAGTATTTGGAAGGGAAGAAAAATGAAAACGTTGGGGAGATTGACAAAAAAATATTACCTGAGACAAGCGGTTATCTGTTTGCAGGTATACCTGCTGGTGGTTCTCGGACCGTTAGCCGGTTCGCCGGTGCAGGCGACACCAAGCAATCCTGATGTTGTGCTCGGAACGACGGAGCCGATAACAACCGGAAACACAACAACGGTTAATCTGATTTCCGACCGGGCCGTCATCAACTGGGAGGGTCTGGATACCGCTAATGGCCAGCTTCTCGAATTCGACAAAAGCGGCGCAAGCGGTGCGTATTTTGCTGTGCTCAACCGGGTAACAAGCGGGGGAGCTACGCAGTTTAACGGGATGCTCGACGGTCACGGCGGACACGTGATAATAGTCAATCCGCAGGGCATCGTTTTCGGAAGCACAGCGGTTATAAACGCGTTCAAATTCACGGCGTCGGGCCTGGGTATAACCCCGGACAATTACACGGCGTGGTATAACAGTTCCGGACAGTTGAATTTCACCGAGGATTTCGGCGGCATAGTAACGAATGAAGGAGACATTACTGCCCAGCAGGTGAACCTGATAGGCAAGAGCGTCTGGAACAAAGGGACCATTACGAGCCCGGGCGGTTTTATAATGATGGCAGCGGGTGATAAGGTGTATCTTGCCGAACCGGGCAGCAATGTCGTAGTGGATACCAGTACCGACGGGCCGGCCGACAATTGGGTAAAAAATGACGGTACAATCGATGCTGACGGCGCCGGACTACTTCTGGCAGCAGGCGATATTTACTCAGCAGCCATCGACGGTATTGAGTCGCTATGCGCTAAAGCGACAAGGGATATTTCAATCGACGATGTGTCTGCCGACAGCAGCGTGGAGCTTCTGGCCGGCCGAAACATAGATACAGGCGGCCTGGACGTTGGGAGTCCTACACAGGATGAGGCAAGCATAAGGATTAAATCAACTGGCGGGGATATCACCACAGGATATCTTAATACCCGGGGCAGAAGCGCTGCCAGGGTTACGGCCATATCCGCTGGCGATATAACAATTAAAGGCGACCCTTCTCACGAGGCTATTTCAGCGAAAGCCAACAACGTTCCGCTTGCGGATGAGGCCATGGCGAACATTTGCATCGAGGGAAGGACCATTACGATTGATTACGGCGTCGAGGTCTGGGCGCACGGCAGGCATTCAAGCGTTGCCGATATCCAGATTTACGGCGGGCGCAATGCCGACAGTCAAAATCCAGGCGATATTACCATCGATACTCATAACGGGCGCATCCTTGCCTGGGCTGAAACGCCGGCCAATCCGGACGGAGAACAGCCGGTTCCTGGCACAGCCGAGGCGAGTGTTACCGTTCATACACCCGGCTCTATAAGCATCACGAAAAACGGCGCCGATGAACCGGTACAGGCACATGCCAAGGTGGCCGGCGGCGGACTCGCTGACGTTTCTTCGGACGGCGGAAACGGAATAACCGAGGAAACGGATAATGGAGCACACGCAAAGATAGATATCGCCGAGGACTTTACAGGTGAATGTCCCGGCTGTGAAACAGGCACGGGCACGGGGACGGAGACACAGACACAGACGGAAACTCAGACAGAGACGCAAACCGAAACACAGACGGAAACTCAGACAGAAACCCAGACCCAAACAGAAACTCAAACAGAAACTCAAACAGAGACACAGACTGAGACGCAAACTGAGACAGAGACAAGCACGGATATGACTATCGAGGCGGCACCGATACAGGAGCCGGAGATGAAATTCACTGGCTGTCCGGCGCTGATAAGCTGGATGGCAGGCGAGCTTAATCTGAACGCTGAGCAGGTGCAGATTCTGTTCTCAAGCGCACGCGGTTATACCTACGACGTTCAGCCCTGCGATACCTGTGCCCGGCTGCAAGAGTCAGCGAGGATACTGATGGACAGCGACGGTAGTCGGATAGCAGCGCTGGCCAAAGTTGTAAATGAATATGCGTCGGCAGGAGCGCCTCCTTCGGAGGAGCAAATGGCGCTGATTGCGGTGGCGTTAGAAAACCCTGAGGAAGGAACCGACTATGCACTGGCAAGCGCCTGGTTGGATGCGATGACGGAATACGTTTCGATACTTCACAGCGATTTAGGGATTGATACGGAGGACGCGGTAGCGGT
Source organism: Planctomycetota bacterium (assembly GCA_043811995.1). Lineage (GTDB taxonomy): Bacteria > Planctomycetota > Phycisphaerae > Sedimentisphaerales > Anaerobacaceae > Fen-1362. The sequence goes on along the minus strand of JBDRMP010000117.1, from coordinate 7,999 downwards.
GATTGGAAAGTATGTCTCACCTGTAACGGAAAGCGAAAACACGGCATTGGCCGGATTTGTTTCGTCGCGACTGTCTGCAACAGGCGGCTGATAAAGGAGCTTTTCAAAAGGAATCGGAATTAGCAGGGGCGGCAAAACCGCCCCTGTTTTTTATTCGCCAAAACAATCGCTAAAACCGATTGCCTGAAGAGCAAATTCTTATTTGCCTCTATCCTCACTTGTTAATAACAAGGACTTCTGAAATTCTCAGAAACGACTCGGCGGTGATTTGAATTTCTTTTATCCTCTTTAAGTGGTATGCGGTGTCAAGAGCGGTATCGCTCCCAGGCATACCCGTGTCATACATAATTTCCTGGAACACTATTATTTTTGAATACAAGTGTCGTCGGGCTTCATTCAACAAGGACTCCTTGTTTTTGTTTGCATAATCGAAGTCGACCGCGCCGTAGCCGAGGGCAACATATTGGCCCGGACGGGACGAGATAACGAGAATATTTTTGTCGTTGAGCTTTTTAAGGAAATCTATGCAATGGCTGGTTTGCCTGTTCAAAGTCAGGGTGTTAATGAAACGACCCTCTACGGCGATTGGGTGGTAGAACACAAAACAAACTATTGCGATGAGCGATAAAACCGGGCCGGAGACAACACGTGGTTTGAAAACCCGCAACATCACGGGTGAAAGAGCAAAAACAATCGAAAGAATAATAAAAAATCGCGTCGTCGAGGGGTGTGTGTAATCGCCCATAAAATGTGAGAAATACATCAGGGTGCTCAAACCAATCGAGACCAGAAAAATTATAAGGAAGTGTCGCTGATGACTTTCGACAAGAATCTTTTTTCCTGCCGTCTGTATAATCAGGTATATGAATATCAGTATGCCGGCAAGGGTAACGAAGCCGGCATAAGGCAGAATGTAGTTGAAATCGATAATATGAGTGAAGAATAAAGTTGTGTTTTTTATAAGTGAGCCGAAAGAGAAAAGTGAAACGTCGCGAACGCTTTCAAACTGGGCCTGCGGTTTTAATATCCGCTGCCAAAGATAGGGAAGGTTTATCAGCGGGGTTACGGCAAACAGAAAGGATGAATCTTTGACGTACTGCCATTTTATTTTGGGCGCCAAAAGCAACGGAATGAGAAGCAGAAAGACAATCGACTCGTAACGTATGTTCGCGAACACAAGAAGCGATACGAATAACAGAGCAAAACCCGATGAAGATGGTGATTTAACGAAGTAATACGCAATTGTCAGAACCATAATGAAAAAGGCACTATTCAAGACATCGAAACCGGCCGATGTCCCAAACACGGTAAAAACAGGGTAGGAAAGGATGAAAAGTATCGCTGCCGCGGCGGAGAAGGCGTCAAGCAGCTTTCTTGTTGCAATATAAACGCCGGTGAGAAACAAGAACATAACTATGAAATTGACCGCAAAGGCATTCTGGTATCGAAAGCCGGATATAGTGTGCAGAACGCTCACGAGGAAAGGAAATACGAGGGGTCTTTTATCCACTTCCTGATTAATCGGCTGCAAGTTGCCGTAGTAGTACTTTGCCATTGTGCAATTAAGCACGGTTTTACTTCTGGTCATAGAGCCTGATACCGACACCATATTGGTTTCATCGGACAGGGTCTTAAAACATACTTTCACTGAAGCAAAAACAAAGACGGTAAGCGCAAATGCAAGCATAATACCTAACCAGTAATTCCGAAACAGATGGCTAACAGAAAAACCAGCCTCTTTCAGGAATATGGTCGTATGCAGCGTCCAAAGTATGAGCATCAGGAGGGTCAAATAGTAAGAAGTACGCGAGAAAAGGGTTAACATTGTTTGTCGGCCGGTCAGACTCCAGAGCAACAATCCCGCGAAGACCGCAAGCGATGAAAGATTCAAGAACCACAGAAAAACTTTTTTGTTGACCTCAGACATAGCATTCTCCTCGAATATGTCGCAAAATTGCCTGCTGTTACTTGACACATTAAACATATTTCGACAATTTGAAAGGAGTAAATCAATGAATCGGAGTATCGAGGAATCAGGAATATATGACGGTTGAAACATAATAAAAACGCGGTTATCAGTATTGAAAACACGGTAAAAAGAGTCGAAATACTAAGCGGCAAATCCAAAATCCCAAATAATATTCAGGTATCAATGTTAAAGTTACCCAAACTAATTCGGTTAGGGCGTGAGTGTTTGGGATTTAGATATGGTATTTCCTGCGGGATTTGCTAAAAATTACTTCCAACGATAGCCGATTAATTGTAATTAAGTACTTTAATTTTAAAGGGATACATTTATGGAAAAGATAAAAATCCTTATGCCGTGGATTTTGGGAATCAGTTTGGCTGTGCTGGCAATCTCGACAGCCGCGGAAAAGCCGGTTCAACAGTTTGAACAGCAGCGTGAGCTTGAGCAGGCGGCGAAACGCGAGGCGGCCGAGGCGGCTAAAGCCAAAAAAGAAGAGCAAAGGCAGATGGCCAGGCAGTTGGCCGAAGCCAGACAACAGGCAAAGGCCGACATCGAGCAGGCAAAACGCCAAAGGAACGAAAAGCTGGCTGAGCTGGACCGCAACGTGCCAGCGGAAGAACTGCAAATGCGGCAAGAACAGATTGAAGCCCAGTTCAACGAGCAACTGGCCAAAATTGATATGAAAGTGCGCCTCACAACCGCAAAACAGCAGCTTGCGCAAGTCAAACTGCCGGAGGACAATTCTGCGCGGCTCACGCTTAAGGAAATCCGCTTTACCGGCAATACCCTCGTTTCGACGGCCCAGATACTGAAAGATATGCCAATTATCTTCAATTCCTCGGCCAGGCCGCTTGCCGAGGCCGAAAGCGAATCCCTTTATGACTTTACGCCTGTGTATGAGACGATATTGTCGCCGGGAACTTCTCGCGAAGTATCGGCCCGGACGGTGCAGGGGCTGACGCAATACGTGCTGTCGATTTACCAGCAGAAAAACTATGCCGGCATTTATGTGTATGTGCCCGCGGAGGTACTTAAAGGCGGAAAGCTTGCCGATGAGGTATTGCCCGTTGAGATTATCGAGGCCAAGGTTACCGACGTGGGGGTCACGCAATATGACGCCAACCAAGTGGAGGTAAGCAAAGGATATCTGGACCCCAATGCGGTCTTGTCGTGGTCGCCGGTCAAAGAAGGTCAGGTGGCCAACCGCAAGAAGCTCGACGATTTTGTGAACCTTTTGAACCTGAATCCGGACAGATATGCCTCGGCGATGGTGAGCAAAGGCAGCGAACCAAAGACGCTGGCGGTGGAATACGACATATACGAAGTGAACCCGTGGCACTGGTTTTTGCAGGTCGACAACGCCGGAACGAAGGAAAGACGATGGAGCCCCCGCGTTGGTGTGATTAATACGAACCTGCTGGGGATAGACGACACATTCGTAGGGATGTATCAGGCATCACCGGAGTCGGACATCGGGGACAATTACGCGCTATTCGGCAACTATGATTTCCCGCTTTGGGGCCCGAAACTTCGGCTCAATATCTACGGTGGCTACAGCGAGTTCGACATAAGCTCGCAGGCCAGCGGAATCGACTTTCTCGGCAGCGGCAAATACATCGGGGCAAAGTTGAGATATAACGTCCTTCAAACGGACGGATGGTTCGTTGATTTCGTGGGTTCATACAGCCACGAGGAAAGCAAGATTACGCCTTCGCTGTTCCCGGAGTTTCTGGCAAGCAACGTGAAAATGGATTTGTGGGGCTGGGCGGTAGAGGTGCACAAGAGAGACGATATTGCGAACAGCGAGATTGGTTACAGTGAGGTTTATAATATCAACGGGCTGGGGTCGGATGATGCGGAGTACGCCCTGGCGAGACCAGGAGGTCTCATCGACAACGATTTCTCGATACATACTCTGTGGGGCAATCACAGCCGGCTGCTGGACCCCAACAAGGTAACTCGTATCAGCGGAACTATTCGGTGGATAATTCCGAGCGAGCGGCTCGTTCCTGCGAAAATGACCAGCTTCGGCGGGATGTATTCGGTTAGAGGATACGAAGAGTACGACGTAATAGCGGACGGCGGTGTTCTGGCGTCAGTGCAGTATGAATTCGACATTATCAAATACAAACAAGCACAGCTCGCCAGTCTGGAAATGAACGAAATCAGACAACAGCGAGAGGCCTGGGAGATAAAGAAATTTGCTCCGCTGGTGTTTTTCGACTACGGCAGAACGACAATCAAAGATCCTGCCTCGTCGGAAAAAGGACATCAAACGCTTGCTTCGGTGGGGCCCGGTTTGCTGGTAGAGGTCGGCGACAACTTCAGCGGCAGCTTGTATTACGGTTTTCCTCTTAAGGAAACCGACAATACCGATAAAGGCGAAGGACGCCTCAACGTCGGGCTGATGATGAGATGGTAAAACTATCTTCGATGCTCTTTACTCGGTGCTCGGTAAGTAACGAGCAACGAGAGTTGAGTATTGAGCGGAACGCCCCAACTCCATCGCAGCCAGCGGCGTTCTGCTTTCCATTTCCTGCGCCAACACAACCGTCTCATTGACCAGTACGGCGTTTGGATGCTCGGGGCCAAGAACGGTTTCGACAGTGGTCAGGGCATTACAGGCGGTGGCATAACCATCCTCGAAATCCCCGCCAACAATTTGCAGCTTCGCAAGGCAATTGAGCGCCATTGCTGTTGTGTCGTTGTCCAGCCCGGCTGATTTTTCAAGGACTTCGATTGCCTTTCGGCAGGCGGTTTCCGCCTCAGAATATCTGCCCTCGTCGAGCAGCAATTCCGCCATTGCCGCAAGGACCTCGCCTTTAAGCGGGTGTGAGCGGCCTGATTTGGTTTCGACCACCTCAAGCGCCCTGGTCAGCATTTTTTCCGCCTGGGAAAAATCACCCCTGTGATGATGTATTTTAGCCATCGTCAGCCAGTTGGGGACAAGTATTCGATTGTTCTGGCCATAAGTCCTTTGCTGAATCTCCGTCGCCCAGCTCAACATTTGCTCGGCCTGGTCGAATCTGCCCTGAAGGTAATATAGTTTCCCGATGTCCGCCAAAACTGACGCGGTGTAAAGATGCTCAGGGCCGTAATAGTCGCTGATGAGCCGAAGCGCCTGCTCATATTTCACTTCGGCCTGAGTGAACCTGCCCTCGGCCGCCAGTAATCGGGCGGCGTCAACTTCGAACGGAGCGAGAACCGGGTCATCAGGCAAATGACAGGTTCGCATAATCGCCACCGCTCTGTCGAGCGCTATGCCCGCCTGGTCATATTTGGCCTGTGCCTCGTAAATAGAACTGAGGATACGCAAGGTATAGGCGATGTAAGGATGATGGTCGTAGTAAACTTTTTGCTGGAGTTGCAAGCCGAGCAGACACGATTTCTCGGCCTCGGCGAATCGACCCTGTTTCTTATACAACCAGGCAATGTCTATCAGGCAGGAACTTTTTTCCTCGTCGGCGTTTTCTTTGGCGGCGACCACATTCATCGCCTTGTTGACAAGCGTCTCGGCCTTGTCGTAGTCGCCTTGCGACATATAAATGCGAGCGAGTGTCTGTAGCACCTTAGGCGAACAAGCTGACCCATCGTTGCCGGGCATCGCAGAACGAGCGTAAACAACCGCCGTCACTAACAGGACACCAACAACGGCTCTCTCCCACCACCTTGGCGCCGATGTTTGATTACCAGATTTCATTGTATTACCTGTGACTGCCTCCAAACAACCAACCCTCCTCCGAAGCCATTCTGCCGGGATACCCGTGCTTACCCTCTTTGAATTACCCATTGGATTTTCGATATATTCAGCTTCTCACTTAACCTGAACATACATTTGCCTCCTCACAACACGGCTGTTGTTTATTCGTAACAGGGGTAATCCTCCTCAATTAAAGTATAAGAAAGTGAGCAATGATGAAAAAACGAGCTTGCGGACATATATAAGCGACCTGCTGGAGAACCTGCGAATGTCTTAACGATTGTAACGGCTTTGTGGTTTAGAACTGTTTTGGGACGTTCCGGCAAATACTGAAAATGCTTCAAAATTCCCCCGGCTTATGTTAGGATTCGCCGCGTGACACAGGAAGAACAAATTTTAGTTGTCGAACGGAAGGTCTTTGAAAACGCAGGCGCGTTTAACGGCCTTGCGCTGGACGTGCAGAAATATCTCGACAAACTATTTGTTCCGGGCGTGCCTCGTTTTATGCCTCGCCCAAAGGCCGAAATGGACCCTTCTTACAAGCAGCTTATCCCATACGTGATTATGACCTGCGACGGCAAGTTCCTAAGTTACGTTCGTGGCAAGCGCGCGGGCGAAACACGCCTTGTCGCGAAACGCTCAATAGGCATCGGCGGTCACATAAACCCGACCGACGATATGCCACTTTTCGGCAATTTCTTCGATACCTATCTTGCCGCTGTCCAGCGCGAGGTGGCTGAAGAGGTATCGGTGGAAACGAAATACAAAGACAGGGTCGTTGCCTTGCTTAACGACGACTCAAACGAGGTCGGCCAGGTGCATTTGGGAATCGTTCACTTGTGGACTCTCGATGAGCCGAAGGTCAACAGGCGTGAGCAAATGATAACGCAGATGGGTTTTATGACGCTCCCCGAATTGCAAGCAGTCCGTGACACAATGGAGACCTGGTCCCAAATCTGCTTAGATGGCCTGGCGAAAATGGCCTAAACCGCCGGATTAGAAACGTTCAAAATAAGAAGGTCGAAATTATGCTCGCAAGAATCCTTATATTTATACTGACTATTGCCGCGATAATAACAGTTCCGGTTTTTAATACAGATGCAGTTGCAGCGTCCCAATCTGACTCTCAGGCGGACCCGAACCAGCAGGCCGAGCCGAATTCAAAACCGCCCTTACGAATCGCGATAGCCGGCCTCGTCCACGACCACGTCACCGGCCTGCTGAGGGAGCTTCCCCGTCGTAAAGATATTGCCCTTGTCGGCATTGCTGAACCGAACGCACAGCTTGCCGCCAAATACGCAGCGAGATACCATCTTCAGCCGTCGATAATTTACACAGACCTCGATAAAATGCTCGACGAAACTAAGCCCCAGGCCGTGGTCACATATACCTCTACCTTCGACCATTTGCAGGTTACGCAGGCCTGCGCCGCACACGGCATAGACGTGATGATGGAAAAGCCGATGGCCGTCAGCAACGAACACGCAGCCGCTATCGCCGAGGCCGCAAAAAAAGCCAACATCCACGTCCTCGTCAACTACCAATCAACCTGGGACCCGGTGAATACACTGGCCCGCGATACAATAGTCGAGCAAAACACAATCGGCGAAATACGCAAAATTGTCTTCTATAAAGGTCATTCAGGTCCGAAGGAAATCGGCTGTTCGCCGGAGTTTTTCCAGTGGCTGACGGACCCGAACTTGAACGGAGGCGGGGCTCTTTTTGATTTCGGCTGCTATGGCGCTAATCTGGCGACCTGGTTTTTGAATAATCAAAGGCCGCTCTCTATAACTGCTGTTACCCGGCAGACAAAACCGGACATCTACACAAAAGTCGATGACGACGCGACCGTCATACTCACCTACCCCAAAACGCAGGTCATCATCATGGCCTCCTGGAGCTGGCCTTATGGCAGGGATAATATTGAAATCTACGGCACAACCGGCTCGCTCCAAACCCTCGACCCCAAAACGGCGATTCTGCGCATCGATGGAAAACCCGAGCAGAAAATCACCGCCAACGCAATCGAATCTCCTTACAGTGATTCTCTGAGCTATCTGGCCGCTGTAGTAAATGGCGATATAAAGCCGCAGGAAACGGCATCTCTCGAAAATAATATGATAGTTACTGAAATTCTCGACGCCGCCCGCCGCTCCTCGCAATCGCACTCAACCATTCAGTTGCGATAATGGATAGCGTCAAGTATTATGTGTAAGTTTAATTTTATGCCAGCGAAGGAATTGGCCAAAGACAGCCCTTTCGATGGCTGAATCGTCATAGAAGCAGCCCATAGGTCGTAAACGCTGTCTCAATGTTTTAATCAGTCGTTC